>JBGTBR010000022.1:0-109238 GCA_041749255.1 Saprospiraceae bacterium | reverse complement strand
AGAATTACAGAACAGAAATATGATCTACAGAATATTTTCAATCTATGGATTTAACCATAAATTGATAAAAATTAATCAATTTTATAAACAGGTGCTGAATTTAGGTAAAATAGCAGCTTAATTTTTTACCGAACCATTGATGTATAAAAAGGCCAATCAAATCTTTAATGGTTGACATTTTTTGAAAAACCATTCTTTGATTAAATCGTCTTTCAATAAGGGGCTAACTCTCTTGTAAACCTCATGGTGATATGCGTTGATGGTATTGATTTCCTGTATACTTAATAATTCCCTGGATATGAGAGTTAGTTCAAAAGGATATAAAGTTAGGGTTTCAAATTCGAGGAAATCTTCCCCGGCATCATGAGCAAGGATTAGATTTTCAATCCTGATACCGTAATGTCCTTGTTTGTAATATCCGGGCTCATTGGAGGTAACCATACCGGCTTTAATTGCTGTTTTTCCCCTTTCCGACATGACAGGTGCAAACCCCTGAGGAGGTTCATGTACATTGAGAAAGAAGCCGACTCCATGACCGGTGCCGTGCCCGTAATCCAAACCATTGGACCACAAATATTGCCTCGCTAATACATCGAGCTGTATACCTGTAGTTCCTTTCGGAAATCTAATGGCAGAAAGGGCGAGCATGCCTTTTAACACCAGAGTATAATGCCTTTTTTCCTCTTCGTCTGGAATGCCAAGTGTAAACGTCCGGGTAATATCGGTTGTGCCATCTAAATATTGGCCTCCGGAATCAACAAGCAAAATACCACTTTTTTCAATTAAAGCGCACCGATCCTTTATAGGTCTGTAATGTACAATGGCACCATTAGAAGTATATCCAACAATAGCATGGAAACTCTCACCGTAATAATGAGGCATTAGAGATCTTCTTTCTGCGATCTTTTCTGACAGTTCATATTCTGTGATCTTTGAATTTTCAAGTGATGTTTCTAACCAATAAAATGCCTCTGCCAAAGCAGCGCCATCTTTTTCCATTACATTCCTGAAGTGAGATATTTCCGTTTCGTTTTTTATCGATTTTTTCCATTTTACTAATCCCGGTTCTAATTTTACTTCACCATTAATTGCTTTAAATAACACAGAACTGATTTGCATCGGATCGACGAGGACGCATTTGTCATCCGGTATGTGATTCAAATATGAAACAACATCAATGTAATTCATCAATCTGACACCATCCTTTGTCAGTTTTTGCAATACGTCAGAGGGTACTTTTTCAGGATTGATAAATAGTGTTGATTGATGATTTTCTATACATGCATAAGCAATAAATACAGGATTGCATTCCACATCGTATCCTCTGAGATTAAATGTCCATGCAATATCATCCAATGCAGGCATGAGCATATAGTCAGCACCAAGTAAGCTCATCTTTTCTCTGATTTCGGTTATTTTTTGATTCCTTGTCTTTCCGGCAAAAGCAGGACTATGCTCAAATATCTTTTGCTCTGGCAATGGTGGACGATTATCCCAGATGAAATTGATGAAGTCGGCATGTATATTTATGGTAATGTCGTTTGGTCTTAACCATTTCTTGTACTGATCATATTGACTTTTAGAAATAGTCCAGCCATCCACCCCAATGGTGGAATTTTTTGGAATATAGTTGAGCATCCATTCTATAAAAGTCGGTACCGCCGAACTTCCCATTGGATGCATGGTAAACTCACTTCCTGCCAGTTCTTCTTCTGCCTGAATGTAGTACCTGGAATCTGTCCACAACCCGGCATGATCCTCGGTTATGATCACAACCCCTGCAGAACCGGTGAACCCCGAAATCCATTCTCTGATTTTCCAGTGATCGGCAAGGTATTCACTTTGATGGGGGTCGCTACCTGAAATGATATAAGCTTGCAATCCAGAATTTTTCATGGATTGTCGCAATCTGCTGATATGGTGTGAAATATTCATATTGCAATATTATGAAATGTATAAATAATTAAAATTTAATATTTTTTATATTGTAAAAACATATAATGTGATTATCCTTTTTATTATATTTGTTTAGAAATGCGTTTTTGATAAGCGGAATTCTATGCAATGAATGCATGTTTCGTTAAAAAAAGTTTTTTAATAATGAGAATGAAGTAATGATAAAATCACTACATTAATTGAAAAGTGATTACAACCCGAAACTAAGAAAAAATGGTAATCGTTTTCATAATTGTAATTCGTTTTCATTTGGAAAATTAATATTTGGTTGTAAATAACATCATTTTTGTGTTGTGTCAATAAAGAAAGGATAAAATTTTCTTGAGAATAGAAAGTTTAAATATAGTGTGAAATGATAAAATAACTTTGTAAAGAAAGATATATGTTAAGGCAGAATTTAAGTATGAAAATGTTACAAAAGCTATCTCCTCAACAGATTCAGTTGATGAAGCTTTTGCAGATCCCTACTGCCACATTGGAGCAGAGGATAAAGGAGGAACTTGAAGTAAATCCTGCTTTGGAAGAAGGAGATGATCAGTCAGAAGTTTTTGATCTGGGTAATGAAGAAGACCAGTTCGGGGAAGAGAATTCCAAAAACGATGAAGTCGAATTTGAGTTGGACGATTATCTCAAAGAATACATGGAAGATGACCCTACGAGCTATAAATTAAAAGGTGATGGATATTCTGCTGATGAGGAAGAAAAAAACCTACCAGCCATGGTTGAGAATAGTTTTCACGAATATCTTGAAACGCAGTTAGGTCTTCTCGAAATGGAAAATGAAGAAGCCACATTGATAGCCCGTCAAATAGTGGGCTCGATCGATGAAGATGGTTATCTGAGAAGAGAGCCTGCATCCATAATTGATGATTTGATGTTCTCACAAAATATTGAAGTGAGTGAAGCCGAGGTGGAGCACATTCTTAGAAAAGTACAAAAATTCGATCCACCGGGAGTTGGAGCAAGGAATCTTCAGGAATGTTTAATTATACAGCTCAGGGAAAAACTGGAAAAGGAACCTGGTGTATACGATGAAGCCCGTAGATTGGGGTTAGTCATATTAAAAGATTATTTTGAAGAGTTTACTAAAAAGCATTACCAAAAACTGAAAAAGACTTTTGAAATTTCTGATAGCGTTTTAAAAGATGCAATCGATGAAATTTTAAAACTCAATCCTAAGCCCGCCAGTGCTGCTCAAACCAATTCAGATCACTCAAACCAATACATTGTCCCCGATTTTATCATTAATAATCGCGATGGAGAATTAGAGCTGTCACTTAACAGTAAGAATGCTCCTGATCTGAGAATCAACGATCAGTACATGGACATGTTGATGACGTATAAAGATACTACCAAAGGACGAAGAGGTACAATGAAAGAAAAAGAAGCCATACTTTTTATAAAGCAAAAGATTGATTCTGCCAAATGGTTTATAGATGCTATCAAACAAAGACAGGATACGCTGTATAAAACGATGTATTCTATTATGCAGTTTCAATATGAGTATTTTCTTACTGGAGATGAAAGGAGACTTCGTCCTATGATCCTGAAGGATATAGCAGAAATAACCGGTCATGATATTTCTACTATATCAAGAGTAGCGAATAGCAAATTTGTACAAACAGAATTCGGAACCAGAAGGTTGAAGGATTTTTTCTCGGAGTCCCTCATGACTCAGGATGGGCAGGAAGTTTCTACCTTAGAGGTAAAAAATATTCTGACAGATATCATATCAAAGGAAAATAAAAGACGCCCTCTGTCTGATGAAAAACTTAAAGATATGTTGCAAAAGAGAGGGTATAATATTGCAAGACGCACCGTTGCTAAATACCGCGAGCAACTCAATATCCCTGTAGCCAGATTGAGAAAGGAATTATAAGATGGCTTCTCTTTTGAAAATCGCTGAGTGGATATGTAGTATGCCTGTATTTTTACATCATCTGAATGAATACCCTCTTGGTATAATCGATAGTCAAATGACGCTACCAGGCGCTATTTTTTAAATCTCTCAACAGCCACATCCAATGCTTCTAGAATAATATTGCAAGCTTTGTGTATTTCTGCATGATTGATAACAATAGGAGGTGCCAGCCTGAAACTACGGTCATTAAAAAGGAAATAATCCACCAAAGCACCTCTTTCAAAAATCCCATTTACCACATACTTCAAATACTTTTTTCTGGTTAGTTCTACAGCCATCATGAGGCCTGAACTTCTCACTTCAGCAATAATGGGGTGTCGGAGTAATTCTTTAAAAAGCTTTTCTTTGATTTCAACCTGAGAGATATACTCAGTTTCCAAAAGTACTTCCAGTGACGCATGAGCCGCTGCACAGCATACGGGATGACCTCCAAAGGTGGAAATGTGTCCCAAAGGAGGATTTTTAGAAAAAGCTGACAATATCTTACTATTGCTCACCAGGCCGCTCAATGGCATTCCGCCTCCCATCGATTTTCCAATGACCATCATATCCGGGACGACCTGGTATTTTTGATGCGCAAAAAGAAATCCCGTTCTTCCAAATCCGGTTTGAATTTCGTCGAGGATCATGAGAATTCCTTTTTCAGAGCAAACTCTTCTCACTTCTTTTAAATATTCCGGTGAGGGGGGAATAACTCCCGCTTCTCCCTGCACTGGCTCCAAAATAATCGCAGCATAGGATGAATCCAGATTTTGTAACGCCTGGCTATCATTAAAAGGTACATGTGATATGCCCGGTACACCCGGGGCGAAATATCTTGTAAAATCAAAATCACTTCTCAGGCTTTCGGCTCCCAGTGTACTTCCATGATATGCCCGGCTGCAAGCTGCAATTTTGTACCTGCGAGTATATCTCCGGGACAACTTTATGGCGGCTTCTACAGCTTCACTTCCTCCGTTTAGAAAGTAAACACAATCCAGACCAGGGTCTAGTACCGATGCCAAACGGGAAGCCATTTTTACCTGTGGGGATTGAATGTGTTCGCCGTAAACCATGGTATGCATATAATTACCTGCTTGTTCTCTTATGGCTTTTACAACAGCAGGATAGCAATGACCCAATGAACTGACAGAAATTCCTGAATTGAGATCCAAATACTGCTTTCCATCACAGTCGTATATGTACATACCTTCTGCTCTTTCGACCTCAAGCATAAGAGGTAGTTTGCTTGTTTGAGCAACATGACTAAGAAAAATGTGCCGTAATGATACCATGTGGTTTAAAACATATTTCTATCAAATGTATTATCTTCACACTAAAATAAAAGCATCATCTCAGCGTAGAGGCTTTTTTAAAAATAATTGATGCATACCGGAAGTTTCGTAACTACTCAACATCCGGTGTAAATGAGTTGTTTTGTCATAATTTTTGTCCCCAAAGCTTTGGGGACAAAAATCCCGCCAAAACAATTGCTGATTCATCAAATAACACCGGGTTGAAACCCGGTGCTATTCATATTTAACCCCCAAAGCTTTGGGGGTTATAACTGAGTAGTTACTAAGTTTTAAATAAACTAAAGTTTGCCATAATTGTGTTTAAATATAAAATTCACCCAAATATGAAGTTTTCCAGAATTTTTTTCTCTGTTACTATTCTTTTTATACTATTTTTTTCAGCTACGGAAAAAACTCAGTCTCAGGGCATTCATTTTTTTGAAGGCACCTGGGAGGAGGCATTAGAAAAAGCTAAAAAGGAAAATAAGTTGGTCTTTGTAGACGCTTATGCAAAATGGTGTGGCCCATGTAAAGTAATGTCCCGCAATGTATTTCCCGATGAAAAGGTAGGAGCATTGTACAACGGTAGTTTTATCAATCTTAAACTGGACATGGAAGAGAGTGATGGCCGTTCGTTTGGGAAAAAGTATCCGGTGAATGCCTTTCCTACCCTGCTTTTTTTGGATGGAGAGGGTAATCTTGTATTAAAACATGTTGGAGGGATGCAGGTTGAGGCTTTTTTAAATTTAGGAAAAAAAGCATTTGCTTTGGGTCTTAATCTTTCCAAATTTGCCGATCAATACAAAGAAGGAGATAGGAGCTATGAAACTGTATATCATTACATCCGAGCTTTACGGGCTTCTGGTGAATCAACCCTAAAAGTAGCAAATGAATTTCTACTTTCCAATCCAGATATTTCTATTGAAGAGCAAGCACTATTGGTATATGAATCAGTTATGGAAGCTGATTCCAGATTATTTGATTTGATGGTAGAGCATAAAGAGGTCATTTTAAGTAAGATTGATGAGGAACAATATAGAGATCGGGTTATGGATGCTTGTAATGCAACCATTGAGAAAAGCGTGACATATGATGTAGAAATGCTTAAGACTGAAGCTTTAGATAAATGCATTTTAGCTTTGGGTAAAAAAGAGGCGGAAGAGAAGATGTATAAGCTGGAAATGAACTACTACTCTCATATGGGGGATTCTGAAAAGTATACCGATATAGTTGGAAAATATGGTAAAAAGTGGGGAAAGAAAGATCCGGATGTATTCAGGCATATCTTATCTCATGCCACGGGCCATTTTTCGGAGAAACCAGCTGTCCTTAATTCAATTTCATCCTTTGGAGAAGCATTATACAAAAATACCGGTAGCAGCGATGATGCCATCTTGTACATTAAATTGCTTTCTGTTGCAAAGGAATTTAACAAAGCATTGGATTTTCTCGAAACTGTGGAAAAAAACACGAATGAAGAGGATAAGAATTCCGGTCAGTTAAAGCAAATCAGGAAATACCTGGAAACCATGTCAACCAGCAGCTCTTGAAATAACTTTTGCATTATTGAAACCAATCGATATCATATCCGAATTCTAAACTGTATTTACCGCTTTTCACGTTCGTTATTTTATTGCTCACAAATTTCGAATGGTGTGAGGTAGACAATCGAACTCCCTCAGGTAGTGTCAACCAGTTTTCCCAGGAAAAATACAATCCTTTTAGTGGTAGGATACTGGCCCACATTTTAATCCCGGTTGGCTCGTTATTTTCATTCAAAATCCATAAATAACTGTCACCTGGAGTTACTCCTCCTGACTGATAGGTAACCATTAGCCCTTTAGACCCTTTATTTGATATATCGACCAGGGTTCTAATCGTTCCGGGATCCATTAATTTGAAAGGTGCAAACATCCAAAAAGAATCATTACACCAGTATTTCCAGGCCGTTTTCAATATTGGATCTTTATCCTGTCCCAATAATTCTTTGTCTTTTATCCATGCTCTCCCCGACTGATCATTGAGATTCATGATCACTTTTTTGTCTTTCCACTTTATGATGGCTGCATTTTCTTGTTTATTCCATAAATAATGATGCCTGTCTTTGAATGACCATTGTAGAAAAGCCAAAGTATCCCAGCCTTCTTTTCCAAGGACATTCATCATTTTTACTGCGAGTTCATCGGCTGCAGTTGTAGGATTAACTTCCGGCATTTTTTCTGAAAACACTTTTATAGCTATCCACAACCCCAGAAATAAAAGGAGGAATATAAGGACAAACCATTTTAAAAAAGTCTTCATTACCAATGATTTTATTTCATTCAGGCCCACTGCAAAGTTCTAATACAAAATCCGTGGTTAACGAAAAAACAAGTTAATGCAAAGATTGATACATCTGTTTTTCATAAAAATTATCTGAAAGTGACTATCTTCAAACTTCAAAGATAAAATACTTCTGCCGACATGAATAAAATATTCACGATGCGATATGATTCCCCTTATGGGGCTTTGATCCTGGGAATATATCAAAACAAATTATGTCTTTGTGACTGGTTATATAGAAAAAAAAGAAAAGAAATAGACGATAGGATACAGTCAACTTTAAAGGCAGAATATATTGAGGAAAGTCATGATTTATTTACCATCGTTTCTCACCAGCTCAAAGAATATTTCAGCCGGAATCGGATAAGTTTTGATATTCCATTACTTTTTACTGGCACAGACTTTCAGCAGGAGGTATGGAACACTTTGACAACTATACCTTATGGTCACACCATTTCATACCTGGAGTTGGCTACATCACTTAAAAAGAAATCAGCCATCAGGGCGGTTGCTTCAGCCAATGGTTCCAATTCCCTCGCCATTGTCATTCCCTGTCACAGAGTGATCGGTAGTGATGGCTCCATGACAGGTTATGCCGGAGGGTTAAACGCTAAAAGAAATTTGTTGATCATGGAAGGGGTGAAGATGCCCTCCCAGCAATTAAGTCTTTTTGCATAAGGCTTAAGGCCGAAGGTCAGAAGGTCAGAAACGAGTCGAAAGTTGAAAGTTTGAAAGTTGAAAGTCGAGGTTAAGGTTTTCGCCTTCGGCAGGATGAGGTTGAGGTTAAGGAGGTGAGATGTCATTTGGCTGCGCCGTCATTTGCGCTTCGCCCGTTATTTTGTTATCAGAGGATGGTTCTGCCCAACTATGCTATCAGCTACGAACTAATAGCTACGAGCTAAAATGAGGTCGGAAGGTTGAGCAGTGAACGGAGAACAGTAAACAGAGAACGGTGAAAGCCAATGGTTGAGAGCCTTCGGCAGGTCGAAAAAACGGTGAACGGAAAACAGTGAAAAGTTTAAAGTGAAAAGTTTAAAGTGAATAGCTAATAACGAACTGCGAATGCCAGCTATCAGCTAAAAGCCAACTGCTAAAAACTATTTTACTACGAACTACGAGCTAATTGCTACGAGCTATTTTAAGAACCTACGAGCTACTAACTATGAGCTACGAGCTATATTAATCATAAATTGAATACATTGCACATTGTACAAGGATCAAAAAGTTGTTGTTGTTTTGCCGGCATATAACGCCGCCCTTACGCTCGAAAAGACCTATAATGAAATCCCTATGAATATAGTAGATGAAGTTGTATTATGCGATGATGCCAGTAGTGATAATACCCTGCAGATAGCTCAAAGTCTCGGCATACATCACGTCATAATTCATGATAATAACAAGGGATATGGAGGAAACCAAAAAACACTGTATGATAAAGCCATTGAATTAGGTGCTGATATTGTAATCATGTTGCATCCGGATTACCAATACACTCCTAAACTGATTCCGGCTATGGTCAATATTATAGGGGAAGGTCTTTATCCGGTGGTTCTGGGTTCCCGGATTTTGGGTAAAGGGGCATTACAAGGTGGTATGCCATTTTATAAATACATTGCAAACCGATCACTTACGGCCTTTCAAAATCTCATGCTCAATTATAAACTATCAGAATACCACACGGGCTATAGAGCTTTTAAAAGGGAAGTATTGCAAAACATTGCTTACAGACAAAACAGTGATGATTTTGTTTTTGATAATGAGGTGCTTTCCCAAATCATATTTAAGGGCTACCATATAGCAGAAGTTACTTGTCCGACCAAATATTTTGAAGGCGCTTCTTCCATAAATCTGTATAGAAGTATTCGTTATGGTTTGGGAGTGATGCGGGTTTCCATACTTTACAGATTATGCAAATGGAATGTGGTAAACTCCACTTTATTCCGCTAAATGCTTTTCAAATAATATGTATTATCTTTCGCTTATACATGGTTGGTCGTCGTTTACTATTTTGACTAAAGTCTTTTCTTCTTACTTTGTATATTTATAATATTTATTTTCGTTTTTGTCAAAAATTCTCACCAATGAATAGATTCCTGTACTTATCAATTTTTCTTTTGTTAATTCTTTCCTGTGGAAGAAGCAAGGTTGCACAAATAACTACCAACGATCTCATAGATCGGTATGTAAGTGAATATCAATTAGATTACATTTCAGTAAAAGATCCAATAACTCTGGTTTTCAATCAGGAAATAGATGTTAAAAATGTGTCCCTGTCTCAGCTATTTACGATTCAGCCCAAAGTGGAAGGTACTTTGGACATTAAGGACAGTCACATTTTAAGATTTACCCCTGCAGAACCATTGACATATGGAAGTTCTTATGCTGTTTCAGTAGACTTACCCAAACTATTCGATACCGCGGAAAAAGGGGATGTGTTGCAAATGGAAATTCGCACAAAGAAGCTGGAAATGGCTATATATATCGACAAGGATCCTTATTATACTTCAGATAAAGGGACACTAAAAGGAAAGGTTATGGCCAGTGATTGGGTCACAACCAAAGACGTCGAGAGTATGGTAAATGTAACCGGACCCGGTCAAATGGTTTGGGATGATACTTCAACTGGTAAAATCCATTCATTTACCATTTTTGAGATACCACGTCTGGATAGGCCAGCCTCTTTCAGTATTGTCTGGGATGGTGGAAAAAAAGTTTCCGCGTTTAAAGGGGAAAGAAAGTTTAATATTCCGGAAAAAGGGCTATTTACTGTATTATCAGTTTCTCCGGAAAAACAAAGCCGATCTATTATTATTCAATTTTCAGATGCTATTCATTCAGAGCAAAAGTTGGATGGAATGGTAAGCATTGAAGGTTATGATGGTAAACTTCGCTACGATAGAGAAGGGTCAGTACTTACCGTAACAGGAATGCACATCCTTCCCGAACATTCAAATATCAATATTTCCAATGATCTGAAGAGTGAACTCAACAAATCCTTACAGGGGCTTTATACTTTTCCTTTTTCTTTTGAGCCGGTTGAGCCAGGAGTCAGACTGCGGGGAAAAGGAGTTATTACTCCTTATGATACTGAAATCATTTTCCCATTTGAAGCTCGTGGGCTTCATGCTGTGGATGTAGAGATTTTTAAGGTTTTTTCCAATAATGTTATTCAGCATCTCCAGGGGAATCGTTTAAACGAAACGGGCTATAATTTGAATCCAGTGGGTAGGATCATACATCAGGAAAAAGTATTGCTCTCCGGACAGGAAATAAATCCGGATTATGGTGTATGGAATACGTATTCTCTCGATCTTCAAAAGATGGTTCGACAGGATCCAGGAGCATTATTTATTGTACGAATAGGTTTCAGAAGAGACTATACCGATTATCCATGTGACCGGGGAGTCTCGGATGGGCCATTGATCATCAGCGAGGAACCTGAATCCATCATGAGATGGAACTACGATTACGAAGATTATAACTACAATCAGGAAAGTGACCCTTGCTTTCCTGTATTCTACAACCAGTACAGATTTGTACAGAGAAATGTACTGGCTTCTAATCTGGGAGTGATTGCAAAAAAGGGGGATAATGATGAATTAAATATTTTTGTAAGCGACCTTCGCAACCTTACTCCTATAGTAGGAGCCGAAGTAAAGGTATATGATTTCCAGAAGCAAATAATAGGCACTACCAGTACCCAGGCAGATGGCAAATCTTCCATGAAGGTACCTGCAAGAGCCAGTTTTATTACCATAGTAAAAGAAAAACAATACGCATACCTCGATATAACAGATGGCATGGCGAATTCGCTTACTGATTTTGAAATTGGTGGATCGAAAAAGAAAAATGGTATAGATGGCTACATTTACGGCGAAAGGGGGGTGTGGCGACCGGGTGACACTTTGCATTTAACGTTTGTGATGGAAGATGTGTCAGAAAAAATTCCCGCCAATCACCCGGTTTCACTTCGGGTGACAGATTCACGTGGCAAACAAAAATATTCGAGAACCATGACCCGAAGTATAAATGGTATGTATATGTTTCGGGTTCCTACTGAAGACAATGATCCGACAGGTAATTGGAGAGCTGTAGTCAATATTGGAGATATTACATTTTCAAAAACACTAAAAATAGAAACCATAAAACCCAATCGTCTTAAAATCGATATCGATTTTGAGAAGTTTACCAATTTTGAGTCTGACATAAGTATACCAATCCAGGCACAATGGCTGCATGGAGCACCGGCTTCAGGATTGAAAGCCAAAACTGAAGTTACTTTTTCGAAGACTAAGACCTCCTTTGGAGGATTTCTAAACTATACCTTCGATGATCCTGCACGCAAACTGGAAAGCTTGCCCGCATTGGTTTTCGATGATTTCCTGGATCAAAATGGGAAAGGCAGTATTAAGCTCAGAAAAGGAGAAGGGTTTTTACCTCCAGGTATGATCAATGCAAAATTATTTACTAGGGTATATGAGCCAGGAGGAGACTTCAGTGAAGATAATATTTCCACAGCATTACATCCATACAACTCCTATGCGGGAATTTACATTGCAGAATCAAGATGGGGGCAAAAAATGATTTCGGGGGAGGAAAAAAATGCAATAGAATTTATTGCTATTGACCAAAATGGAAAACCTTTGGCCAATAGAAAGTTAAATATCGGCTTGTATAAAGCTGAGTGGCATTGGTGGTATAGCCAGAATTATTCCAGCATTTACCAATTTGATGCTGCCAACCATTTTAATGCTTTGCAATCATTTACATTAACTACTGATAATAAGGGAATGGCTACATATCAGCCCCAGGATCTTACCGGATATCAATATATGATCAGGGCATGTGATCCCATTTCCGGACATTGTGCAGGAGAATTATTTTTTACATCTAATTATAACGATGATGCTACTCACGAATCAGCAGCGAACCTAATCCGGCTTACAACTGATAAAACCATATATAGAATTGGGGATAGAATTGATATCAACATTCCTTCCAATGCAGAAAGTAAAATACTGCTATCCATTGAGGGTGGTCAGGGGATTATTACTGAAAGGTGGGTAGAAGGGCTCACTGGTTCCACTCCGATATCAATACCTGTTACACGAGAAATGACGCCCAATATCTATGTACACGTTTCCCTTATTCAACCCTTCCAAAGTAAACAATCCAGCCTGCCATTAAGAATGTACGGTGTATTGCCGCTCAAAATCGAAGATCAGACCACTGTATTAACTCCGATCATTAAAGCACCTCAGGAAATCAAACCCAAATCAACTTACACCGTAGAGGTAACTGAAAGTTCTGGCAGGGAAATGTCTTATACCCTGGCAGTGGTAGATGAAGGATTACTGGGATTGACCCGCCATCAAACTCCTGACCTTCATGCTCACTTTTATGCAAAGCAATCATTGGGAGTTAAGACCTGGGATATTTACGATATGGTATTAAGAGGGATTGGGCTGTCTGCTGAAAAGCATTTAAGTATAGGAGGTGATGTGGAAATAACACGCGCTATTGGGGATCATAAAATGAGCAGGTTTGATCCCGTTGTCACTGTTCTAGGACCTTTTTCTCTTGAAAAGGGTAAGAAAAACAATCACAAACTTTCTATGCCCAACTATATGGGAGAAGTGCGCATTATGGTTGTGGCTCGTCATAAAAACGCTTATGGAAATGCATCACAACCTGTTAAAGTAAGCAATCCGCTCATGGTGTTACCGACAGTTCCACGAACACTTTCCCCGGAAGAGATATTTGTTTTACCGGTCAACGTTTTTACAACAAAAGACAATATTCGCTCCGTAACTGTGGGTATAGAAAGTACACCTGGATTGGAAATTATAGGTCAAAGACAGCAATCCCTGTCGTTTGACCGGATAGGAGATCAAATGGCATTTTTTGATGTTCAGGTTAAGGGTCAAACTGGACCTGTTACCATCACAGTTAAAGGAGGCAGCAGTGGAGAGAGTATTGAACAAAAGATCCATGTTCAGATTACGGATCCCAATCCTCCCATCATATCTGTTGATGAAAAGATCGTTCGCCCCGGAGAGCAACAAAATATTCCTTACAGGCTACCTGGCGTAAGTGGAAGTCATTCAGGATATGTAGAGCTCAGTACATTCCCGGCTATAAATCTGGGTCAAAGAATGAATTATCTCATTCAGTATCCTTACGGCTGCCTGGAACAAAGCGTATCATCGGTTTTTCCTCAACTTTATCTGGCTCAAATTTCGAAGCTTTCAGAAACAGAACTCACAACGATTAAAAACAACATTAATCAGGGAATTGCAGAGATTCAAAAATTTCAAACAGCAGGAGGTGGGTTGAGTTACTGGAAAGGCCAAACCAATGTCAGTGAATGGTCTACCAGTTATGCCGGACATTTTATGATGGAAGCCCGGGATCAGGGTTTTTTGGTTCCACATAGGTTTTTCGAACAATGGTCCGTATACCAACAGGGAAGAGCCAGAGGGTTTGATCTCGCATCTGGCAATGATCAGAATAATCTTCAACAGGCATATCGATTGTATACACTGGCCAAATTGGGTCAACCCGACTGGGCTTCCATGAATGCATTGAGGAACAAAACTATCCATTCTTCTGCACTATACCTTTTGGCGGCATCCTATGCCATTGCCGGGCAGACCAATGTTGCTGCCGCTATGATAGAAAAAGTACAACTGGAAATTAAGGATTACCAGGAGATGTCTTATACATTTGGTTCCGGACTCAGGGATAAGGCTTTAATTGTGGATGCTATGTTGAGCAGCCAAATCCCTTCACAGCTAACCAATACTGCAGCTCTAATCAAAGAAATCGCCTCCGACCTGGGAAATAATTCCTGGCACAGCACTCAATCGACAGCTTTTGCACTTCTGGCAGTAGGCAAGTATATAATGGCTCACCCTCCCGGTGATGTAGAAGCTGTCGTCCGAGTGACAGGAAAAGAGCAGAAAATTAATTCTGCAACTACAGTATACAGGCTTGATTTTGATCCTGAAAAAAGTGACGTTCCTAACATTATAGTGTCTAACCCATCCGGTGTTCCTGTTTTTGTTCGGACTGTGATAACGGGAACAGCAAAATACGAGACTTCTCCTCTACAATCAGAAAATCTGTATCTCGATGTTACATATACCGATTTGACAGGTAAAGTATTAGACATTACTTCTCTCGATCAGGGTACGGATTTTCTGTCTGTTGTAAAAGTGAGTAATCCGGGTACCAGGGCATTTGATCTCAAGGAAATGGCTCTCACTTTAGGAATTCCTTCTGGTTGGGAAATCATTTCAGACTTGAATGACGATGATCCCTGGAGAACGACTTCTGATTCCTATACCTTCAGAGACAACAGAGACGACCGGGTAAATATTTTTTTCGATATGCAAAAACAAAAAACCTTCAAAATAAGACTGACGGCGACGTATGCCGGTAAGTTTTATTTACCCGATACTTTTTGCAGTGCCATGTATGATAATAAAATCCAGGCCCGGATCCCCGGTAAATGGATATTTGTGGGTAAAAAAGAAAAAATATAAACCTTTATAAAGGAAACAGAAATAAAACAGACATCCATAATGGAAATCGGCAAAAACAAATCACAACATCACGCGTTGGGAGCAAAAAACAAATCACGTAGCATTCGGATTGTGGTTTATATTCTTTTAATCGTCGTATTTACGTGGTATATTTTCTGTTTACCCAATCCATTGTTTCAATCTCCTTACAGTACCGTCATTTTTGATCATTCCGGAGAATTATTAAATGCACGGACGGCTCCTGATGGTCAATGGAGATTTCCTGAAATGGAAGAGCTTCCTGAAAAATATATCAAAGCTGTTATCACCTTTGAAGACAAAAACTTTTATCGCCACCCTGGTGTAGATCCTTTTGCTATTATGAAAGCAGCTATAAGGAACTACCGTGCGGGAAGAGTAGTCAGTGGAGGATCTACCATTAGCATGCAGGTTGCGCGCATGTCGTTCAATAAGCCGAGAAAGCTGAAACAAAAATTGTTGGAAGCCCTGATTGCCACCAGGCTGGAAATAAAATATTCAAAAGAAGAGATATTAAAACTTTATGCGTCTCATGCCCCTTTTGGTGGTAATGTGGTAGGATTGGAAGCTGCCTCGTGGCGTTATTTCGGCAAGGATCCCCGGCATTTGACCTGGGCGGAAGTGGCTACCATGGCAGTGCTTCCCAACGCTCCTTCTCTTATCTATCCGGGCAAAAACAGGGAAATTCTTAAACGGAAAAGAGATAAGTTGCTGCAGAAGCTTATGGAGCAAGAAGTCATTACTGCTATAGAGTATCAACTTTCTGTTATAGAACCCTTACCTGAAAAGCCGCTGCCTTTACCGGCACATGCCCGACATCTGGCTGGAAAAACCCCTTTTGTACAGCGTCGCACAACCACATCTCTTGATGTGGAGTTGCAAAAAAGGACAGAAACTTTACTCGCAGCCCACCACGGAGTATATGCAGCAAAAGGTATTCACAATGCCGCTGTTCTCGTCATTGAAAATTCGACAGGACAGGTGAGAATTTATGCTGCCAATATTCCAAATACAAAAGAGGAAGAAGATGTAGATATGATTACTGCGGCCAGGAGCAGTGGGAGTATACTCAAACCGTTTCTTTATGCCGCTGCAATGGATGAGGGATTGTTGACACCAGGGCAATTGATGCATGATATACCGGTTAGCATCGAAGGATTTAAACCCAGTAACCACAATAAAGAATTCATGGGTGCTTTACCTGCTCAAGAGGCGTTGGCAAAATCTCTCAATATTCCGGCCGTATTATTACTCCGCGAATATGGTGTAGATAAATTCCGGAAACACCTTCAGCGACTGGGCTTACAAACCATTCGTTTTTCAGGAGACCATTACGGATTGTCTTTGATTCTGGGAGGTGCTGAAGCTTCGCTTTGGGATTTATGTGCTGCTTATAGTGGAATGGCACAAATACTAAGTCAATATGGTCAAGAGGCTTCTGTTTTTAATACTACACTTACTACTCCCGCTTTATCTAATGCTGAATTCTATAGCCCTGGTACTATTTATAGCGTTTTTGAAAGCATGAAGCGATTGATGCGTCCGGGAAGGGAAGGTGGATGGGAACATTTTTCTTCCTCCAGGGAAATTGCGTGGAAAACAGGTACCAGTTATGGTCACCGGGACGCCTGGGCTATCGGAGTGGATCCTTTATACACGGTTGGTGTCTGGGTGGGAAATGCTGACGGTGAAGGGCATCCTGAAATTGTAGGTTCTCATGCAGCCGGACAGCTACTCTTTGAAGTATTTTATTTATTACCATTTTCTGAAAGGTGGTTTTTTCCTCCGCATGACGATATGGCTGATGTGTTATTGTGCAGTCATTCAGGTCATCTCGCCGGTTCCAATTGTCAACCTGTAAAGGAAGCTGTGGTTCCACAATCGGCTATTCATGCTCTCCCTTGTCCATATTGTGAGAAGGTGTTCACCGATGAATCTGGAAAATATCTGGCTAACAACAGCTGTGCTGAAATAGTAAGGGATACTTCCTGGTTTGTGTTACCTGCCCATGTGGCCTGGTATTACAAGCGACACCATGCGGACTATCATGATATACCTGCTTTGCATCAATCCTGTGATGGAGAGATTTCAGGAAGTAAAATGGCGCTTTTATATCCACATGCTGGTAGCAAACTCTGGCTTACAACCGGTTTAAATGGAGAAAGAATGAGTACCGTATTGAAAGCCGTTCATACAACTGAAAATGCTCTTGTGTTCTGGCACTTAAATGATCGCTTTTTGGGCAGCACTCTTCACATCCATGAAATGAAAATTGATCCGGATCCCGGAATGTATAAAATCACCTTACTGGATGGGGATGGGTATATATTGACAAGACATTTTGAGGTGGTAGGGCGGAGTTAAGTTTTACTGGTTACAGAACGGTAAAGGTTGGTTGGTGTATACTCTTATATCATGTTCTTGGCATTTACTGATGGGATTTCAAACTTTTTAGGCAATAAAAAAACCCTGCCAAAAAATACAGCAGGGTTTCATTTAGGTAATTCTTAAGTTCCCAATTTAATGGGAGATTAACACAATTTTGTGTAAAGATAATACTTTTTTTCCATTTGTCAAGCGGAGGAAGAAAACTCCGCTGCCAATACCTAAACTTCTGAGATAAAGCAATTGTGTGTTTTGCACTCCGTCATCCCATTGTCCTGATGCGACTCTTTTACCTTGCATATCTGAGATGTCGTAGTAAATGATACCCGAATCACTGTAACCTGGTAAGTCTATGTGGAGAAGGTCATGGGTAGGATTGGGGAAGAGATATACCTCACCTTTATTTTCTGCTTCGAGTCGTACAACCCTAACTTCAGAATAGGAAAAACTTCCATCCAGGTCTACCATTCGTAGACGGTAATACAGGATTTTAAATTCATTTCTGAGTAAGCGTATATCCCGATCGAGAAAAGAGTAGTGTTTTTCTGAGTGGCTGTTACCCGCTGCTGTTACATCTCCTATGCGATAAAAATTTATACCATCTTCACTACTTTCTATTTCAAAGTGTGAGCCATTGATCT
Organism: Saprospiraceae bacterium; assembly: GCA_041749255.1. Lineage (GTDB taxonomy): Bacteria > Bacteroidota > Bacteroidia > Chitinophagales > Saprospiraceae > JABDLO01. The sequence goes on along the minus strand of JBGTBR010000022.1, from coordinate 91,174 downwards.
CCGAGCTGGTCACCCACTGCAAAAGTACATTGTTATTACCTTGTAATTGGGCTGTAAAGTTGGATAGAGTGATGGGTAAGACAATTTGAGATGGGCTCGTAGGAATATCTTCCTCTCCAACAAAATCACTATCATTTCCCACTCTGATTGAAGCGGTATTTGTAACTCCGGCAGCTGCCATACAATTCAAAACTGAATCCATAGCCGGTGTAGGAAAAGTCAAAGGAATAACTGGATCATTACTACTTCCCATAAATGTAATAGAAGTCAATAATACCGGTAAATTCTGTGTGACATTTCCCAGGTTTTGGATGCTAGATAAACTAATTTCCAGATAATTATATCCTGCAGCTTCAGAGCCACATAAAGTCATCAATTGAGTTTCATTTACGGTATTTGTTAGACTCCAATTAGGATTTGAAAAAATGGGTGTATGATATCCTATAGGTACCAATAAATTAATTACTGAATTGGTGTAAGCAACATCGGATTGATCACTATCAAAAAGTGCAAAAATATCTAAAATATTAGTATTCGGATTTTCTAGTAAAAAGGAATCCAAAATGGTCTGTGATGAAACAAAATTTAACTGGAAAACTCCAAAACAAAATATTAATAATTTTTTCATTTGTTTAACTTTTATTATTCTAACTTACATTTTTATACCAAAAACTTTTCTCACTTGATTGCCTGACAATCATTATCAACTATTTAAAATTGTTGATTTATCGAAAATGTAAGTGAATTAAATGAATTAGAGGGATGGACTAAAATATTGTTTAATATCAAATCAGCATCATTATTACTTCCGGAATATTTTACAATACCGTCTAAATTTACATCTAAATTACTATAAGAGGTAAAACTAAAGGTTATTGAATTAAACAAATTAGAAGGATGGGATAGTATTGTATTTAAGACAACATCAGTATCGTTATTACTTCCAGAATATTTTATTTGATGATCATTATTGGAATTTCCAGGCCACATTGCAAATAAACCTGAATTGCTTCTTTGAGCATTACTGCCAAAAAAGTTTCCTGAAACCGAAAAATCATGTTGAACCGGGGTCATTGTATTTAATCCTGTTTCTGTCCTTACGGGCAAATGATTTCGATGATGAACAGAAACAATGCTACTGCCTTCGGAATCTTTCACCTGGGGTAATGGGTCTCCGGTCGCTGAGATAATCGCGCCATCATTTCTTAATAAAGCACTCACTCTTCCCAATACCTGAGAAGGGTCAGTTGTTGATCTCATTTCTAATTTTATCCAATCAGTCACATCAGCGGGAATAGAAGAAACCGTAACCGGTGCATCGGCGTATGGGCTTGATAAAGGAATAAGTCCCATAGAATTTAAAGTGGTCGTCATCATTCCGGTACTGCTATTATAGGCTCCCTGTAAAAACACAAGAATGTCCGCCCTGCCATAAAAATTGGTACCTGTAAGATCTGCCAAACCTTCTACTGTAGAGCCCGTGACGGTATTGGTACTTCCACCGGCATCAAAATAGTCCCATTGCATGCCATTGTACACTGCACCTTTGATGAGTGCGACATTACCTTCAACATCGCTGGACACATAGTTTCCCGTCCATTCGTTTGAATATCCTGAAATACCTGAAGACTCTACCTCCCAGTATCTCTTTATATACGACTCTGCATCTAAGGGTTTTTCAGGATGAGTAGAGGAAACCACTCTGGTTTTAATTTGGGCTAAGGCAAATCCAGTACCTTCTACTTGCATGGTCAAGGGAGAATAATTATTGGCATCTCCTATGGGCATAAAGACCATTCCATTTCCGTTTACTTCTTTTAAGACACTGCCGATACCATTGGTAGCAATGTACGCATCGGATCCGGGATTGGAAATAAGAGTTGATGCACCCAGGTGTAGGTTATGATCACCCAAAATCACTTTTCCTGATGTGAATTCTAATTCATTCGTCACCGTCAAATCATCGGCCAAATTTACTGTGGCATCACCTGATTTGTTAATTTCCAAATGGTATATTGGAGCATTTCCTGATGTGAATGCAGACGTAGAAGTACCACTAAATCTGATTGTTGAATTGGCTTCTGCATTAAGTGTAGCTAAATTTGTCAGGTTTCCCCCAACATCAAGTGTACCCAAAACTGTAATAATTCCTGCATTAATATTGGAAAAATCACCTTCTATTATAAGTGAGGAATTTGACTCAATAACCATTGTAGTTCCATTATTGATCATTTGGGCGGACACTACTAAACAGACGCACAATCCCAATATTGTAACAGATATTTTCTTCATAACTAAGTATTTATAGAGTCTACAACTTCAATATAACAATAATCGTTCACCCAAAACAGCATTTGCAAAATAAGAAAGTTTAAAACATATTGTTTATCTGGTATCAGGTGAGAGTATTTTGCAGGAAAACTATAAATTATACTATGTCCTTTTGGGCTAGAATTTCTCCAATTGCCAAAATATGTATCCATAAAATACATAAATTTTTTAACCCTGCTTTCTTGCAGTGTTGAAATTTATCAGAAAAATCCACAGAAGAATGTGACTTGCATTATTTTATTAACTTCTGTTTTTATGATATCTTATTTCAACGTACAGCTGAAGTTCAGAAATTAGTTTCGAACAATCACATCTGTCCAATGGTTTGGATATAAACTGATATTAAATACTTATTGTTATATATCTAAAATACTTAATTACAAATCTTCAAAATCATGAAAGCAAAATTATTTCTTGCCTGTATATTTTTATTTAGCCTAATTCAAGGTAATGCACAAGTGGGAATCGGAACCACAAATGCGGATTCCTCCGCAATGTTGGATATTCAATCAACGACAAGAGGAATGTTGATCCCCCGAATGACAACCAGTGAACGGGATGCCATTTTAGGACCTGCAGAAGGATTGCAGATTTATAATACTACTAACAGTACCTTAGATGTATATAGCGGTGGTACCTGGAAAGCATTTGTATTTTCTGAAAGCCCTGTAAACTCCAACTTAGTTTATGTTTACTCACTTGCCGATTTGCCAACACCCGCTGGTGGAGCCATTACATTGGATGCAACTAAAATGTATATCTTTTCAGGTTTTGTAAATATCAGTCCCAATTATATTGTTATGAATGGGGCTGGACTAAGAGGTACCGATCCGCAAAAAGATATGGTAGTTTCTAACGTTAGTGGTGCCGTTCTTAGAAGTGTTAATACTGGTATATATATTGAAAATTTAGCTGTTGTACCTTTTAGCAGTGGTTCAAAAGCCTATGATTTTTCAGACAATACAGGAACTTTTTTCTGTAATATTTTTCCAGGGTCTTCAGTGGTGGAAATTAATGGGCCTACTTTAGGAGTCGGACAAATTTCAGGATTTAAGGTCACTACCATTGATAAAAACTATTGGAAAGTTACAGATGGTCTAAAATTAACTGGTAATGTAGGGAAAATCGTGGTAGCTTATACTTTTGTAGAAGGTATTACCAACGGCTCTGCAATAGAGTTTTTACCCGGTCTTATTATTGATGATATAGATTTGTCAAATAATTATTTCGTTTACAATGGACTTAACGGTATAAAGGTGGATGCTGGAGCTACAGTTGATAGAGGACGCTTAACAACAAATATGTTTAGAGATGTAACAAACCCCTTAGTTGGTTTAGATTCTTACGCTATAGGATGGAGTATGAAACAAAACACTGATATACCAGACTCCAGAGCGTTCAGTTTTATTTATTTTAATGACAATCTCACATCTACTCTATTTCCGGCAGTTGGGGTTTTTTACAAAATTACCGGAACCACCACTGTGGTAAACCAAAAAAGGTTTATAGCCACCAATAATAGAATTACATATAATAATGTAATACCGATAGTTGCTGATATATCTGTTGTAATAGGCGCAAAAGCACCTTCCAATGATTCTGATTATTCAATTGCAATTGCTAAAAACGGTACAGTTATCACAGCACCTATTGCTTCTATGGCCGCTGCATCAAATAATCAGTCATTTCAAATCATTTTAAATACCGAGGTAGATTTAGTACAAGGTGATTACATTGAAGTTTTTATTAGAAATAATGCGAATACCAATCCACTTGTTGTTAATGAGTTGCAGTTTAGAGTAACCGATTAAAGTACTTAATTCATCATCCGTCTATATGTCATCTCCTAAAATAAGATAGGTATAGCTGTTTATTTTGTAAAACTCAATCCACTGGATTTGGATAAATGAACCTGGTTAAACCAATCATTGCCATTGGAAAACCATTTTTTTAAGGCCCCAATTGCAAAAAGTAAAAATGGAAACATTCTAAAGACATCGTTCTTTCAATTCTCCTTTTTATATTGTCCAGGTGCTAAATTTGTTCAACGAACCTTGTTTATCAAAAATATCTTCCTTAAGCAAAATGCAGGATACTCTGTGGTTCAAATTAATCATATCAAAATTTATTTTATTTGCTAGTTATAGTATCAAAATAATTATTAATTTTACCTTCTGATTGATTCACAAAAAAAACAATGTAAAATTGCATCATGTAATTGCACATTATTCACATCCTGCAAATTCCGATCTGTTTAAAATTGACTATGTAAATCACATGTCTTTACTCCACAAAAAGCAGGTATTTCTGTGGAAGTTAAACACTTTTCTGTCTTCAAAATTTGCTCCCACGCTGATCGATTCATCCTCGCCTATAACTTTATGTTTATGATTGAAAGATTTGATTTTACATACATACAAGAATAAACAACTGTATAGGTGAGGTGTAAGACTTTCTGAAAAATAAAACAGCAAGTTGGTATTAAGGTAAATATCCATTTGCCAGTTATGAAAAGGATTTATTTTCTGAGTGTATTTAATAATATCAAAAACGGGGTTTGCTGAAAACCGTATAGAGTAGGCAATAAAAAGTAGTACTATGAATAAAATGAATTTGAAAATTGCAACAGTATGTCTTGCATTATCTTTTATTGGGGTTTCGTGTAATGAAACCGCCGAAGTAAAGGAAACTGAAACCGCTATGGCCGAAGTTACTCCTGATATGAGCAAAATTAAGGCCGAAATTCAGGCGATTGAAACTGCATGGGCGGAGGCAGATAATGCGCGAGATGTCAATGCCATGATGGCTTTTATGGCGCATGATGCTGTAACTATGCCGGAGAATAAGCCAATGGTAAAAGGTAAAGCTGATATCCAAAAAGAATATGAAGAAAGCACAGCAAAAAAAGAAGCGGGAACCACAGTTTCCTATGAAGTTCTCGAGGTATTCGGGAGTGAAAACCAGGTTACTGAAGTGGGTAAGTCTACCACAAAAGATGCTGCGGGCAATGTAATACGTACTGGTAAATACATGGCGATTTGGGAAAAGCGTGATGGCAAATACGTGTGTATCAGGGATATTGGAAACAGCGATGCTAAGGAAGAGATGTAGCATTAGCATATATTCTTTTTGATTTGAATAAATGGACACTAGATGGAGCATTCTGGTGTCCATTTTTTTGATTGGAAATTCAGGTTTAGATAAGATAGAAAGTATGTGAAGGGTTTGTCCATATTTAAATGAAAATGATCGATCTACGCAACCAAATTAGCCAGTAATCCATCCATAATCTACCAAGTCATATGATTAAAGCTTCTGAAATCATGAACTGTAATTTCGATGTAGGTTTTAAAATTAAATAATACAGAAATACTTTCTGAGGCCAACTTCATTTCTTCGATTTGGACTGATCCTATATTGGCTAACACTTTCAAGCCATATTCATCCTGAATACTATTTACCTGATTATTAATAGCTTGCTGCAAATACGTAATGGAATCATCCAGGGAAAAAACCAGTGTGGCTTCCAGGGATTTCTTCATTTTTCCTTTGCCAATCCAACTGGCTGCCTTATGCAGTACATTTCTTGTTCTCATTGATATGTCTATATTCTTTGCATATACTTTATTGTTCAAAGTATCATATGCCGGAGTACCCGAAACGAGGATAGTTCCATTGAAAGAGCCTGAAACTTTTATTGTAGCAGATATCTTTTCCTGATCGTTTGAAATGACAACATCCTGGATAGTGATATACTTGTCCCCTTCGTAAAATGATCTGCCTTCAAAATTCCTATTGACTTGTTTTGAGAGGTCTCCCATGGTCAGTTCTGTGCTAAGTCGTATAACTGAAGTGTCCGATAGATTATCCTCTATAAAAACCGGAGGTAAATATTTGGTATGGTTTATTGAGGGTTTATAAGAAAAATAGGAATTTCTGGCCCTGAAATACACTTTACCCAGCGTCCAATCATAAGTTCGTTTACTTCCGGATATATAAGCAATTTCAGGTATGATTTGCAACCATCCACCTACAGATTGGGAGACGGGTATTGGTTTACCGAAAATTTTCATGTTGTTGATCATCCGGTTTCTCAATGAAATAGATTCGCGTACTGTCATGTCAATATTCTCTTCTATTTCCGATTTGTATTTGTCCAAAATCCAATTGGAAATCCTTTCAATAGGGATCAGAAAACCGGCGTCAAGTCTTGGCCTGGTCAACCACCGGTAATGAGCTATAGCGGTATTGGTCTTTAGATTCCAAAGTGTATCCACATTGAGATGACTTATAAATACCATTTCAAGTGTGCCTTCAGCTCTAAAGTCATGAAAAAATGTTCTTCTGATCAAATTTACATGGATCGGTACGGTTACCATTACCAATTTTTGGTCAAAAATCACATCGGCCTCATCCAGTTTTTTAATATCTATTTTGATCCCATATTCCAGATTACCCGAAGCTTCAACCAGGGCTTCATCAATGGATCGGTTAAATGTATCCCTGATCGCCTGTCTGTCCAGTTTGTAATTGAATATTATATCTGAATGGGTGGAAGTAAGTTCTTGTACTTTTTCAATCGGATATAGAGGGGTAAAAACCTTTCTGCTGCACGAGGAAGCCAATAATAAAATTGTGATAATGTAAATAGCCCAAAACGTATTTTTAATGATCAAATTCCATTTGATTTAAATTCATGATGCTAAAATAAGTATTAAGATCGAATACTATCATTGATTTTTTAAGCATTATTTATTAAATATCTACTACGAAAGAATTTGGGAAAATAGATTTATTCGCATTTTTTAGTTTTTCAATTATGGCGTTACAAATACTGCACAATTGAAGTCCTGGTAACAAAAAAAGTCTTGATTCATCTGTATAAAATTTAGGTACGATTGGTTTTGTTTTGTCATGATTTTTGCACCTTTCAGGCAAAAATCCCGCCAAAACGATGACTTATTCAAATCATAACCCTGGGCTGAAGCCCAGGGCTATTGATATTTCGCTCCTTCAGAGCTCTTTTTTAATCATTCCCCTTTGTGACTCCAAACCCGTCATGGATGATTGATCTGTTTAAAATTTAGGTACGATTGGTTTTGTTTTGTCATGATTTTTGCGCCTTTCGGGCAAAAATCCCGCCAAAACAATGACTTATTCAAATCATAACCCTGGGCTGAAGCCCAGGGCTATTGATATTTCGCTCCTTCAGAGCTCTTTTTTAATCATTCTCCTTTGTGTTTCCAAGCCCGTCATGGGCGTTTCATCTGTTTAAAATTTGGGTACGATTGGTTTTGTTTTGTCATGATTTTTGCGTCCCCAAAGCCAACAAAGCTTTTGGGGGGGACAAAGATCCCGACAAAACAATGACCGATTCATATCCTAACCCTGGGCTGAAGCCCAGGGCTAATCATATTTCGCTCCTTCGGATCTTTTTTTTAATCATTCTCCTTTGTGTCCGAGCCCGGTCATGGGCGTTTCATCAGAATAAAAGCATTTGGATATGTGCTTGTTATTGTAAATACTTATTTAAAACGTTCCAAACATTTTGTGCTACTATTCTATGTCCTTCTTCATTGGGATGCTTGAGATCGTTGAGATTGAGGGAAGGGTTTCCGGCTACACCATCCAATAAAAATGGGATGTATCCGGTGCTGTGTTTTTCTGCCAATTCTATAAAAATGGAAGAAAACTCCCTTATATAATCATTTCCCATATTCGGAGCAGCTTGCATACCACAGAGGATGATATCTGTTTCCGGCCAGGTGGATTTGACTTCCAGGATGATATCCTCCAGGTTTTTTCGTGTGGCCTCCACGCTGAGTCCCCGGAGCATATCATTGGCTCCCAGTTCCAGCACAAATATATCGACAGGGTTTTGCAATACCCACCCTAAACGCGACTTACCTCCAGAAGTCGTTTCTCCACTTAAACCTCCATTTACAACCCTGTATGGAAGATCCAAGGAATCAATTATTTTCTGAATAAGAGCAGGAAATGCTTTGTCTTCATCGAGACCATAGCCTGCTGTCAGACTATTTCCATAAAAAAGTATGACTGCATCAGAAGAGGGCTCTTTGATATCCGTGTCTTCTTCTTTTGAAGCAGAAAAGTCTTCTTTTGAAGCATTTTGATCATTCTCCGATTTACATGAAGGCATAAAAAACAGAATTACAGTCGCGATCATGAATACAATAATTGAAAAAGCATATCTATAGTTAATGGGCATTGGTCTATTATTTATTATTTTGAACGAACTTATCAAAGTTTGGTTGTTGGTAAGGATATAAATCATGAATATAAATAACTTCAACCAATTATTTCTTAGCAATCATCGTAGACATGACACATAATACAACCATATTACAAGTAAAAAACGTTTCAAAGATATACCCGAGTCAAGGACGAGACCTGAAAGTACTGGATGAAATCAATTTTGAAGTCAGGAAAGGAGAAGTATGCTCTATAGTAGGGCCATCAGGAAGTGGAAAAACTACCCTTCTGGGTCTATGTGCCGGACTTGACCATCCTACAACCGGACGTATTGTATTGTGTGGAAATGATATAACCTCTATGACCGAAAACGAAAAAGCGTTTGTTCGAAATCAGAAAGTGGGATTTATATTTCAAAACTTCCAACTTCTACCCACACTTACAGCACTCGAAAATGTAATGTTGCCCCTGGAAATTCAGGGTCGGTCATCCAATGCCAGAACCAAAGCACTGCAGTTGTTAAAAAGGGTGGGGTTAGAAGACAGAGGTCATCACTATCCCGGGCAATTATCCGGGGGAGAACAACAAAGGGTTTCCCTTGCCAGGGCATTCAGCAATGATCCGGAAGTCCTTTTTGCAGATGAACCCACTGGAAATTTAGATGATGATACAGGACAAATGGTTGAAAACCTGCTTTTCGAATTAAATAAAGAGCAAAATACAACTCTTGTTATCGTCACCCATGATTTGGAACTGGCAGGTAAAACGGAACGGATCATTCGCCTGAAAGGTGGAAGGGTAGAATTTGACAAAGTGACAAAATCCGTTAAAATCTCCTTATCATGATGAAGGGGTCAGCTTTACTATTTTCGACAGCATGGCGAGATAGCCGTAAGGACAGATCCAGGCTTTTTTTATTCATGTCATCTATTATACTGGGAGTAGCAGCTCTCGTGGCCATCAATTCATTCAATGATAACTTAACCAGGGAGATTGAAATGGAAGCCCGGACTTTACTCGGTGCTGATCTTTCTGTGTCCGGAAACAGGACTGCTCCTGATTCTTTGTTGGAAAAACTAGATTCGGTGGCTGTGGATCACGCCCGTGAAATCGAATTGTTTTCTATGGCTTTCCTCCCGGGAAACGGAGAAAGTCAGTTTGTTAGAATAAAAGGATTACAGGGTGATTTTCCATTTTACGGAAAGTTAAAAACTGAACCGGAAGGTGAATTTCGCGAGTTTCAACAAAGAGGTACTGCCCTTGTAGAGGAAGGAATGATGATACAGAATAATCTTCAAGCTGGAGATAGCATTAAACTGGGTCAGCATAGCTTCATGATCAGCGGTAGATTACAGAGTGTGCTCGGAAGTATAAGTGTTGGTTCGTCTTTTGCGCCTACTGTGTATATACCCTTTGAATATTTGGATAGGACACAACTTATCCAGCCTGGAAGTCTTGTGGATTATAATTACTATTATAAACTTCCTCCTGAATTTGACGCTGATGAATGGAAGGATGAAAACAGAAGATCATATAGAGATAATGCTCTGAGCATTACCACTGTTGAAGATCAAAAAGACAGCCTTACCTATGCTTTTGGGTCGTTGAATCAATTTTTAAACCTGGTTGCTATCATCGCACTCTTGTTGGCCTGTATTGGTGTTGCGAGTAGTATATGGATCTATATTAAGAATAAAATCAATTCGATTGCTATCATGAGGTGCCTGGGAATGAGTAGCAGGCAAGCGTTTATGGTTTATTTTATTCAGATTATGACATTTGGTATATTGAGTGTGGTACTTGGGGTATTGATTGGAAGTTTGTTACAAATGGCTCTTCCATTGGTTTTAAAAGATTTTCTTCCGTTTGAAGTAGAATTGGTATGGTCGAAGGGGGCTGCAGCACAAGGATTTTTAATGGGAGCGGGTGTGACTGCCCTATTTGCCCTCATTCCTCTGGTTTCAATCAGGAAAATAAGTCCTCTTAAAGTTTTGAGATGGACCGAAGAAGAGCAACCCATATACCGGGATAAATGGGTTTGGTTTCTGTACGGTTTGTTGATTTTATTTATATATGGGTTTTTGTGGCATCTCACAGGGTATTGGAGAGATGCTCTGGCCTATTCAGTGGGGTTATTGATGGCTTTTGGGGTTTTATATGGAATGGCTAAGCTGGTAACTTTTGGAGTTAGACGATTCTTCCCCAGAAACTGGAGTTTTGTGTGGCGACAGGGTTTAAGTAATCTTTTCCGTCCCGGAAATCAAACGCTTATTCTCATTTTGTCCATAGGTTTGGGAGCAGCAATATTGACCACTTTATTTGTTATTCAGGGGCTCATTCTCAATAATGTAGCTGAAATGGGTGCAGGCAATCAACCGAATATGATCCTCTTTGGTATTGAAACTGATCAGGTAGAACCTTTGGAAAAAATAACACGGGATTTCGATTTACCTATTGTAGAACAAGTACCTATCGTGACCATGACACTTGAAGGCTGGAAAGGCAGAAGTAAAAAAGAGTGGTTTGCCGATACTACTGTAAGGGTAAGTAGATGGGCGGCCAACAGAGAGGCAAGAGTCAGTTTTCGCAAAACTCTCCCGGAAGATGAGAAGATACTTACAGGTGAATATATAGGTGAGGTAAATCCTGGGGATTCAATATGGATTTCTTTAGCTGATAATTATGCTGAAAATTTAAACCTGGAAATAGGGGACGAATTACTTTGGAATGTGCAGGGTGCTATGCTCACAACCTATGTAGGAAGTATAAGGAGTATAAATTTTAGAAAAATAGAAACCCGGTTTTTTATCCTTTTCCCGGAAGGCGTATTGGAAAAAGCTCCTCAGTTCCATGTTCTGGTAACAAAAACTCCAGATGCCGCTACTACGGCCATGTACCGCAATGAAGTAGTAAGACTATTCCCCAATATATCACTCATAGACCTGGGTAGTATACTCGTGACCGTAAATGAAGTTTTATCGAAGGTCAGTTATGTAATCAGATTTATGGCGGCCTTCAGTATTTTGATTGGATTCATCGTTTTGATCAGTTCACTGTATTTAAGTAAATTTCAAAGGATCAATGAAAGTGTCTTATTGCGGACCATCGGCGCATTGAAAAATCAAATTGTCAGGATCAATGCAATAGAATATGCGCTATTAGGAGCTTTATCGACGGCTTCAGGCATTGTCATTGCCCTGATATGCAGTTATTTACTTTCACGCTTTGTATTTGAATTGGACTTTAGTATTTTTTGGTGGCCGGTTTTAGCCATTTTTATTTTCATTACCACCCTGGTTATACTCATAGGTATGTACAACAGCAGAGAGGTTTTCAGCAAATCTCCGCTTGAAGTATTGAGAAAAGAAGTGTGGTAAAACGAAACCAGGGTAAAGATTTCATTTGCAATAAAATGGAGTCATATTTTAAGAGCGGTGCGCCTTTATGGTGTTCTAAGATCCAGATGTTGACGATATGTGAAAAAAAGAGGTGAAAAAATTTAAAAATCAATTTAGACGTTATACATTTGCATCGCTTTAGACAAAAGCCTATAATTTCATTAAATGCCTCCTTAGCTCAGCTGGTTAGAGCGGCGGACTGTTAATCCGTAGGTCCAAGGTTCAAGTCCTTGAGGGGGCGCAATAAAAAGAGTGTAATCCTGATTGCACTCTTTTTTATTTTAGATACCACTATCCGAATAACACAAACGGAAATGTTTAAAAACCTTCTTAATCCAGAGATGATCAAGGGTGCTTTTAATACTGAAATCCAAGAAGATTCCAAAAAAGAAATTGCCATACTACGCACACCATGCTGAGGGTCAGAAGCAGGTAAAATAGCCTGGTGCGTACAGGCATATTTTTACTAAATAATTGTATGGCTTTTACCAGTTGAAAAAAAGTAAAGAAGGCAATGAAAGCTGGAATGGCAAAAAGGATATAATCAGTTAACTTTATTGGACGAAACAAAAAATCACTACCCAGCATTGTGGTCATAACCACCAAAAAGGCAATACAAAGTAAAGGATTGATCACTGCCAGAGATTTTGTAGTAAGGGAGAGTTTTCTGCGGGTTCTTATTCGATGAGATTTACGGAAGAAATAGACTAACATCCAATACAGTGCCGCAAATAACCCCAGGAGAATAGAACCAAAAAACAATGTGTAATGTAATTTTTTCGATTCTATAAATCGTACTTTTTCATAAGTAACATGAGGGCTTTCATCCATGTACAAGTATTTATAATCATCTCCATCCCCTTTACCAAAAGCAATTCTATGTGTAGATTTTGTATTTTGAAAAGTTTTGAGCCCTAATGGATACCAATGGGTTATTTCATCTCTATTTGAAATCACTATATGGGTGTCATTGTGATCAACCTTCAAATAAGGACTTAACAAACTGATAATTTTAGTCCCTTTGGTTATCGGTCTTCGGTTTGTTATGTATTCGCCTTTAAAGCGGTCTAATACTTCAGGTGTTGTATTAATGGAAGGGGCTGTATCCAAGGTATCAGGAAAGTATTTGTCAATAAATTGAGTGGTTGCCTGTTTTATTAAAGAATAACCGCCGAGAGTGTTGGTAGAAATAAATATTCCATAACCCTCATCCACCAGTAACAGCATATGTGTAAAAAAATATTCTGTTGCACCACCATGACCAATTATTTTTCTCCCATTTTTACTATGATCAAAAAACCCGTAAAGCATTCCTTTAAGATCGGGATCCGGGGTAAATAAAGTTGAATGCATCAGGTTTACTGTGGCACTATCCAGTATTCTTGCATTTTTGTATTTTCCATGGTTTAGATGTGCCATCATGAAAGGAGCCATATCTTCTGCTGTAGAACTAGCCAGACCTGCCGGAGCAAGTGGAATACCTTTTAACGATTTGCTTGTATGCTTACCACTTTCGTATACATAGCCCCCGGAATGGTTGATCTTAAAATTGTCGGGAAGTATATATCTGAAGGTAGTATTATTCATTTCCAATGGTTCAAAAATCATTTTTTCGACATAATCATCCCATTTTAGTCCGGATACCTCTTCTACTATATAAGCCGCAACAGCAGTACCGTGATTGGAATAACTGCTGTGTACACCGGGAGGTCTGACTTGAGTTGGCATATGCTTGCTAAGTTCTTCTCCCAATGATCTCGGAGGAAGTGAGTCAGTACTAAATAAGTTGAGATAATAATCTTCAAATCCAGGAGTATGACTCATCAAATGTTTCATAGTTACCGGCTGATCATACTGATATGGAATGTTAAATTCACGTGTTAAGAATCGTATATCTGCATCGAGGTTTATTTTTCCTTCTTCGTAGAGCTGCATTATGGCAGTCCATACAAATAATTTAGAAACAGAACCAATCCTGAATAAACTTATTGCAGGATCAACTACAACATTGTTTTCAACATCGGAAAATCCATAGCCTTTACTCCATAAAATCGCTGTATCCTTAACTATGGAAACTGTGACACCAGCTATATGGTGCTCATCCATTAAAGTTTGGATTACACCATCCATAAATGGCTCAACTTCTTCTTTTGTAATAGTATTTTGGGCAAGGGAAAGCGAGCTTAATACGAAAGACAAAAAGAGAAACAGACTCGCTTTTTTCATGGTTGGAATTGATTTGCGGACTAAAATTAAATATTATATCCTATTTCTGTATAGGAAAGAGGAATGAATTGTGAAAAAATGTTAGAAACACTTCACATCTGAAAATGTGTAAGTTGTAAGCTTTTGTTACAGAATAGATAGAGGTTTTTTTAGGATTCGTGTATCCAGGTTACACAAATTCACTAAAATAGGGATAGACTACTTATTGGCAAGTTGACCGCATGCAGCATCAATATCTTTACCCCGGCTTCTTCTCACAGTAACCATTACATCGTTGTTGAGTAATACCCTGGCAAATCTGTCAATGGCATTGTCCGCTGATTTAACAAAAGAGAGACCATCTACCGGATTATATTCAATGATATTCACTTTTACAGGAAATCTTTTGCAGAGCTTAACAAGATTATACGCATCCTGCAGGGAATCATTAAAATTTTCAAAAGCGATATACTCGTAACTAATTCGGCCTTTGGTTTTACTGTAAAAATAGTGTAGTGAATCCATAAGTGCTGCCAGGTTATTATGTTCATTGATAGGCATAATTTCGTTTCTTTTATTGTCATCAGCTGCATGAAGAGAAAGAGCCAGGTTTACTTTAGTCATGTCGTCAGCCATTCTTTTAATCATTTTAGCTATACCAGCTGTACTTACTGTAATTCTTTTGGGAGACATATTCAATCCATGAACACCTGTAATGTGGTGTATTGATTCCATCACATTTGTATAGGTAAGTAAGGGTTCTCCCATACCCATATATACAATATTGGTAAGTGGTTTTCCATAATGAGCAAGTGATTGTAAATTCACCTTTACCACCTGGTCGTAAATTTCACCAGCGGAGAGATTTCTAACCCTCTCCATCATACCGGTGGCACAAAATGCACAACTCAGACTACACCCGACCTGGGAGGAAACACATACAGTAAAACGATCGTCTGCCGGTACCGGTATGAGTACAGATTCAATCAAACTATCGTCCATCAGTGCAAACCTCGTCTTAATGGTTCCATCATTACTCACCTGAACTTCGTCAGTCCTGATTGCATCTATAAAAAAACACTCATCGAGTTTTGCCCTCAGGTCTAAAGAAAGATTGGTCATTTCAGCAAAGGAATTGACACCTTTTTTCCATAACCATTCGTAAATCTGATGTCCTCGAAATGCTTTCTGATTTATTTCATTTGTCCAATCAATGATCTTATTCTCAGGAAGAGTTCTTATATTTATTTTCTGTTCTATTATCATTTGGGTAAAAATAAAGACATGTTGTGGTGTCTTGTAAGCTTACACAATATATTTTTACACATTTTAGTTTCCTGACAGTTGGAGATCAGCGATTTTATCCCATTTTAACTTTTAAATAAAAGTCAAACAGGGTGCAATAATGGGAACTGAATTGCATTTTTCTTATAGCGAATATACATGGACATATATAAAAAGAGATCAAACTGGAAAATAATAATGGCCTCTGTTGGGGTAGTGATACTTATTATCACCATTGTTTATTCCAATTATTTGGCCAATCAACTAGCCGAAAGTGAAATAAAAAATGCAGCTCTTTATAAGGAAACCCTGACTAAAATCGTCGAAGAAAGAGCGGATCTAAATAAAGAAATAGATTTTGAGCAATCCATCCTTGAATCTTTTTCTCAACCGAACATTATAGTGGGGGACGATGGAAGAATGGAAGGCTATAATTTTGGACCGGCTAAAGATACCAATCAGACTTTTTTACGACTCATGGTTGAGAAATATCAAAAAAAGGGAGGTGTGAAGCTGGAAGGCCCGGGAGGTTATGCAGCGTTTATTTATGTGTACAATTCACCCACTTTAAATTATATTCGCTATTTCCCCATTGTTCAGATCATTTTGGTAACATTATTTGTGGTTTTTGCCTATTTCTTATTCAGTTCATCAAGGCGGGCTGAACAAAACAGGGTGTGGGCGGGAATGGCCAAAGAAACAGCTCATCAGTTAGGCACCCCCATCAGTGCTATAATGGCCTGGATTGAACATTTAAAAATTACGACAGATGGCAATGAAGAGGCACAGGAAATTGTTCACGAACTTGAAAATGACATCAAAAGGTTAGAATTGGTCGCTGACCGATTTTCAAAAATTGGTTCTGCTCCGGATTTAGAAAAAGTAAACCTAACCGACGAATTGAGAATTTGTGTCGGATATATGAAAAGAAGGTCTCCAAGGAAAGTGAATTATCATTACCCTGAGACGAACGCTTTGGCTTTTTACGCTTTGGTAAACAAGCAACTTTTTGATTGGGTAGTTGAAAACCTGATAAGAAATGCCTTAGATGCCATGGATGGTTCAGGCGATATTTCTGTGAGCATAAACGAGGAAGATGGTCATGCCTGTATAGATATAACAGATACAGGTAAAGGAATTCCCGCCTCTAAATTTCATTCGGTTTTCAAGCCGGGTTACAGTACAAAACAACGGGGATGGGGCTTAGGATTGTCTCTTGCAAAAAGGATTATAGAGGAATATCATAAAGGGAAAATTTTTGTGAAGCAGTCAAAACTGAATCATGGCTCTACTTTTACCATTAAACTACCCATTGCCCATTAAGCAATACCAAATATTTTAAATTTTTTTTCAAATTTTATTTCTCATCTGCTGTGTTGCTTAAACCAACAAAACCAAACTTTATGTCTATTATACACTAATTACAAAAGGCAATATTATCCAAACCAGCCACTTTGAATGGGTTGACATATTGATTTTTATTTTATATATTTATGTCGAAACCATTTATAATTACGCCTAACTTTTGCAAACCTCAACCCGCAAATGAAACAGACCGGATTGTTTAACCCGAAGGTATCCCTATTAAAGAATACTGATTTTTTTCCTGCCGAATTACATATGAATGCATCACCTTCTCAGTTAATTCAATGGACTTTGGAAAGAGGTGAAGGAGTTTTAAGTGACAAAAAGGCTCTTTGCATTTCGACCGGTAAATTTACAGGAAGATCGCCTAATGACCGCTACATCGTTTACGATGATAACACGGCCAATCATGTTTATTGGGGAGCGGTCAATAAACCCTATCCTGAATCATCATACCAGACACTTAAAATCAGGATGTTGCGCCATCTTGAAAAAGGGAGTGTTTTTGTAAAAGATACGGCTATTTGTTCTGATGAGCGATTCAAATTAAGAATAAGGGTAATAACTGAAAAGCCATATCAGGCCCATTTCGTTGACAATATGTTCATTCGACTGAATGAAGAAGAAATTTCACAATTTATTCCCGACTGGAACATCATCAGCGCCCCTGATTTTGAAGCGATTCCTTTAGTAGATCAGACAGAATCCAAACATTTTGTCATTATCCATTTCAGTAAAAAGGAGATTTTAATTGGAGGTACCGGATATACAGGAGAAATTAAAAAATCAGTTTTTTCCATTCTCAATTACCTTCTGCCACTGAATCACCAGGTGTTGCCAATGCATTGTGCTGCCAATGAAGACCATAAAGGAAATGTAGCCTTATTTTTTGGATTGTCAGGAACAGGAAAAACAACTCTTTCAACAGATAGGCGAAGAATGCTTATTGGAGATGACGAACACGGCTGGTCAGACCGGGGTGTTTTTAATTTTGAAGGGGGTTGTTACGCAAAATGCATAGGATTGAGCGAAGAAAGAGAACCCGAAATATATCATGCCATAAAACCGGGTGCCATTCTTGAGAATACCGGCTTTTATCCCGGAACAAATATTCCCAATTATTCCGATAAAAGTATCACAGAAAACACAAGAGTTTCCTATCCTATCCATCATGTCGAAAGAGTAAAATCACCATCTATTGGAGGACATGCCGGGAATATTTTCTTCCTTACCTGCGATGCTTTTGGAGTTTTGCCTCCAATATCCAGACTAACTCCTGAGGAAGCAAAGTTTTATTTTATAAATGGGTATACTTCGAAAATTGCCGGGACTGAGGAAGGCGTTTTAGAGCCTCAGGCTACTTTTTCTGCGTGTTTTGGTGCACCTTTTCTCCCATTATCACCCCATATTTACGCAGGCATGCTCGCAGAAAAGATTCAAAAACACAATGCTAAAGTTTGGCTCGTCAATACTGGCTGGATAGGTGGTCCATATGGAAAGGGGGAAAGAATAAAACTCCTGTACACCAGAGCAATGATCAATGCAGTCCTTGATGGAAAACTGGAAAATGTAAGGTTTACTAAATCTCCGGTATTCCAGCTTTCGATACCCAGCTTTTGTCCTGGTATTCCTCTGGATTTACTCAATCCCAAAAACACCTGGGATAATTACAGTGATTACTATTGCCAGGCAAATCATCTAAAAAAATTGTTTTCAGAAAACTTCACTGAAAACTTTAGTTCCACTGAGGAACACGGGAGCAGAGAGATAAAAGAAGTCCTATTGTAATTTTTTTCTTGATTTTGATGCTATGGAATAGAGGGACGACTTTACCCTTTTACGATGTATGGCAATGATATATATCCAATTAAAGATTCTTGCATCCTACACCCTTCCTTGTTATACAAATAGTTAAATAAGGAAAGTGACTAAATATTTCAACCAAAGTCATTGCTTGCAGCCATTAATTCTAAATGGATTACTACCATAACACATTATTGGTTACCCCTCCTAATTTCTAGAATGTCTCTTTCTAATTCATTACCTTTGAATTTTGTTACTGATATGTGTTATGTCTAATAAACAGGCTAAGAAAAAATTTGATAAACTACCCAAACCAGCTCCTGGAAACGGAAAGGGATTGCATATCATATTGATCACAGCCTTTGCTTTTTTGTTATACGCCAATACTTTATCGCATGACTTTGCACAGGATGATGCCATAGTCATTACGGATAATATGTTCACTGTGGAAGGGGTTTCAGGGATTCCGGGTCTCCTTACCAATGATACATTTTTTGGATTTTTCAAAGAAGAAGGTAAAGAAAAGTTGGTCTCTGGTGGAAGGTATCGTCCCCTTACACCTGTTTTATTTGCCCTGGAAGTTGAACTCTTCGGGCTTTACCCATTTCCTGGTCACTTATTTAATGTTTTGTACTATTGCCTGCTCGGTGTAGTCTTTTATTTTTTTATGTTAAGAGCTTTTTCCCGGCAGTTTTCAGCAGAAAAACTACCGGTTTTTGCACTTATAGCAACGTTGGTTTTCGTTGCTCATCCTATCCACACAGAAGCGGTCGCTAATATTAAGGGGCGAGATGAAATTATGGCCATGCTACTTGGGTTGGCAGCGATGATTGCACTCTTAAAAAGACCAGACACATTATTGAATAAAGGTATTGCATTTCTATTATTTTACCTGGCTCTTTTGTCTAAAGAGAATGCCTTAATGTTGATACCCGGATTGGGATTGCTCTTCTTTCTTCTTAAAGGCAAATCGATTTTATCCTCTTTAAAAGGAAGTTTACCTTTTATAGCTGCGGGTATTTTGTACATCATTCACAGAACTATCATTTTGGGGCCTGGCTTTGGAGACCCTCCATTGGAATTGATGAACAATCCGTTTATTAAAATAGAAGGGGGTAACTATTACTTTTATTCTGCGGCAGAAAAAGCTATGGCAATTATAACCAATCTGGGTTATTACCTCAAGCTTCTATTCATACCTTATCCTTTGACCAATGATTACTATCCCTATCAAACAGGCTTGCCCGATATTTCCAGACCTGCTATGTGGTTTGGGTTGATTTCTTACGCAGCATTGATTTTTTTTGCTATAAAATGGTGGAAAAACAGGGCAGTGGTTACCTATGGAATAGTATTTTTTCTGATCAGCATTCTTATTTATAGCAATATATTTTTTCCAATTGGTACAAACATTTCGGAGCGTTTTCTATTTATGCCATCATTGGGGTTTTCTGTAGTTATGGCCTATGGGTTTGTATTCTTAAAGAAATATGTTAATCCTTCAGTTTTTTATATTTCTGTGTTAATTTTATTAATTTTATACAGTTTTACTACTGTTAACAGAAATTTTACCTGGAAGAATAATTTTTCATTATATACTACTGATGTAATAGTGAGTAGTGAAAGTGCTAAGGCATTAAATGCAGCGGGAGGAGTTCTTGCCGACGCCTCAGTAAAAGAAGAAAATAAAAGTAAAAAGAATGAAATGTTACAAGCTGCCGAAGAATATTTGACCAAAGCAGTGAATATTCATCCAAAATATAAGAATGCATGGCTACTTTTGGGGAATGTAGGTTTTTATAAAAAGGAGTACGATAATGCCATTCGAAGTTATGAAAAAGCTTTGATCATAGATCCATCTTATCGCGAAGCCAACGTTAATCTGGCACTTGTGCTTCAGGTAGCAGGCAGGGAGGCTGGAGAATTAAAGGGGGATCTTAAAAAGGCAAAAATATTATTGGAAAGGTCTTACATGTTGAATCCTTCAGATGCTGAAACTTTGAGATTGCTTGGAGTGGCTGAAGGAATGGGAGGAAATCATGAAGGAGCCCTTCATTACTTCCACGAAATGGTTAAAGAGAATCCGGATGAAACAGCTGGATATATATTATTAACGCAAACGTATCGTTATCTTGGCAATTTGGAAAGATCAAATTATTATAGAGAAAAGGCGTTAGATATCGATTCCAATGCGTTTAATGAGAAATGAATGTATGGTATGAAGAATACAGTATTGTTATTATTGCTATTATTCACCAGTCATATAGTGTGGTGTCAGCAACAGGGAACCCAAACCAGGGATCTATGGGTTGACAGTATTTATAATTCGTTGACGGATGATGAAATATTAGGTCAACTATTCATGCAAAGGGCATTTTCCAAGCAAGACAAAGCCCATACCGATGAGGTATTAAAACAAATAGAGAAATACAAAATTGGAGGATTATGCTTTTTTCAAGGAAGTCCTGCGGAGCAGGCCCGGCTGATCAATCAATACCAAAGCAAGTCGAAAGTACCGCTATTAATAGCCATTGATGGAGAATGGGGAATAGGAATGCGTTTTAAAGATGAAGTTTTCTCTTTTCCCAGGCAGCTAACACTTGGGGCTATCCAAAGTGAAAACCTGATTTATGAGATGGGTGAACATATAGCACAACAGTGCAAAAACATAGGAGTACATGTAAATTTTGCCCCTGTGATAGACGTCAACAACAATCCTCAAAATCCGGTAATCAACGACAGATCTTTTGGAGAAGATATTTACAATGTAGCGGCTAAGGGGTTTGCGTATATGAAAGGACTTCAGGACAATGGAGTGCTGGCATGTGCAAAGCACTTTCCGGGTCATGGCGATACCGATACAGATTCCCATTTGGATCTCCCGGTTATTCATCATAATCTAAGACGTTTGGACAGCTTGGAGCTTATGCCATTTCAAGTACTTATAGACCAGGGGGTGGCAAGTATCATGATAGCTCATATGCATATCCCTGCGTTAGATGACAGGAAGAACAGACCCACAACACTATCAGAAAATACGGTCACGGGATTATTGAGAAATAAAATGGGATTTGATGGGCTGATTTTTACAGACGCGATGGAAATGAAAGGGGTAACCGATCACTTTGCTGCAGGTATAGCTGAGGCAGAGGCATTATTGGCTGGGAATGACATGATTGTACTTTCCACTGATATCGAAAAAGCCATCCATGCTATTCGCGATTATATGGACAAAGGTAAAATAAGCAAAGGACAGGTAGAGCAAAGTGTAAAACGGATTCTGAGGGCAAAATACGATGCCGGCCTGAAGAATGGTGCTGAGATTTTACAACCAGAAGGGGTTAATAAAAAATTGAACAACAATAAATCTCTTGCTCTTAAATCCAGGCTTATCAGGGAGGCTGTGACACTTGTAAGTGATTCTTCTAACAGATTGCCTATAGTAGATATTGAAAAAAACAAGTTTGCCACCATCAGCCTGGGAAGCAGAGGAAAAACTTTATTTCAGGACAGGGTAGGTGATTATATCGATGCCACTCACTTTCACTATGGAAAAGCCATTTCTGATGAACAGATTAGTCAATTAATACAAAGACTTAAAGATGTAAATTATGTCATTGTAAGCATTCACGATATGCATAAAATGTCAGACAGGGATTTTGGCATCACGGATTCTCAACTCAATTTACTATCCTCTTTGTATGCATTAAAGAAAAACGTTATAACCGTTCTATTTGGAAGCCCCTATGCACTGGTACATTTTCAGAACAGGGAAGGCGTCATAGTGAGCTACGAAGAAGATGAAATGACACAGGATTTGACAGCTCAGGCTATTTTTGGCGCTAGTAATTTCAGAGGAAGACTACCTGTAACTGTAGGGCGTTATGCTTTTGGCTCTGGAGTGATGAGAGAGAGTATAGGTAGGCTTGGCTATGACATCCCAGAAAGTGTGGGAATGTCATCTGACAGTTTGGCCATGATCGATAAAATCATGGAAGAAATGATCCGCAGAAAAGCCGCTCCAGGCGGGCAGGTTTTGATTGCAAAGGACGGACGGATAGTTTTTGAGAAATCGTACGGGTATTTTACTTATGCCAATGCCAGGTCTGTGAAAAAAAATGATATTTACGATGTGGCTTCAGTCACAAAAATCCTGGCCACTACGATTTCGCTCATGAAACTTGTCGATGAAGGAAAATTAAATGTTAGGAATAAAGCAAGTGTTTATATCCCCCAGTTGGACACCACCGATAAAAAGAATATCCGAATTGATGAAATGCTGGCACATGAAGCCCAACTTCAGGCATGGATACCATTTTATAAATCTACTATTGATGGTAACAGAAGAAATCCTAAGCCTCTCCCTGAATATTATAACCGGAGAACGAATGAGGGATATGCCATTCCTGTTGCTGAAAATTTATATATGCGAAGTGATTACAGGGACACCATCTGGAGTGTAATTTATGGAAGTAAATTGAGAGAAAATCCAGGTTATAGATATAGTGACCTTTCTTTTTATCTCGCTCAGAATACGATTGAGAATATAGAAAAAACCAGGTTGGATGTAGTTGCTGATAAGCATTTTTACAAACCTCTGGGATTGAGAAAAACTGGTTTTAACCCTCGTAATGCACACCCCGTTTCTATTATTGTTCCCAGCGAAGAGGATATTTATTTTAGACGCCAACGCATACAGGGTTACGTCCACGATATGGGTGCGGCCATGCTTGGTGGGGTGAGTGGACATGCAGGATTATTCTCTACATCACAGGAGCTTGCTATACTCATGCAAATGTTGCTCAATAATGGGTATTACGGGGGCAAGAGATATATTGATCCATCAACAGTGGAGTTATTTACGACCCGATATGCCAAATCGACCAGGAGAGGTTTAGGATTTGATTTAAAAGAGAAAGACTCTTCAAAGCCTATGAATATGTCAACACTTGCCTCGGATCAAACTTTTGGACATACGGGATTTACAGGCACTTGTGTCTATGCTGATCCGGTTCACAATATCGTATTTGTATTTCTATCCAATCGCACCTACCCTCGTATGTCAAACAATACGTTAAATAAACACGAATTCAGACCCAGAGTACAGTCTGTTATTTATCAATCTTTATTAAAGTCTGTGCTTCCTTGAATCTTTCACTTGAAATCGCCAAAAGATATTTACTTGGTAAGAAATCAACCAATGCCATCAATATAATAACATGGGTTTCAATTGTAGGACTTTCCATTGGTACCGCAGCTTTAATTCTTATTTTATCGGTTTTTAATGGATTTGAGCGTGTATTAGGAGGTTTGTTTGATGCCTTCAATGCAGAATTGAAGGTAATGCCCGTTTCTGGAAAATATTTTGAAATGGAAGATTCCACCATTTTTAAACTTCGGAGCCTCCCAGAAGTGGAGGCATTGTCTATAACTTTGGAGGAAGTGGCATTATTCGACTACAAAAATGTACAAGAAGCGGGTATAATTAAGGGAGTGGATGAGTATTATACAGAAGTAACTCATATTGATTCCAGCATGAGAGCGGGTGAATATATCCTGAAAAAGGAACAAATCAATTATGGTGTAGTAGGTAGCGGTCTTGGTGCTAAACTATCCCTGCTTTATAACGATCCGCTTAATCCAATTACAGTATACATGCCAACACGTCAGCAAAGAGGGCCAATGACAAAGGATTATAATACTATTTATGTTTATGTGTCAGGAATATTTACCGGAGGCAGTGAATCGGATAATCAATATATAGTCACTGATCTGGAAGAGGTGAGTTATCTTTTAGAATTGGAAAACACTTATACAGCACTTGAAATAAAGCCCAAAAAAGGGTTTAAAGAAAAACAAGTAAGGGCAGCAATCATGAGGAATCTCGATGATTCATTTACAATCAAAAACAAATATGAGCAGGATGAGACTTTTTTTAAAGTCATGAATACTGAAAAATGGGTTTCATTTTTTATAGCTGGGTTCATCATGCTCATTATTGCATTTAACATGGTGGGTTCATTATGGATGCTTGTATTGGAAAAAAGGTTAGATATGTCTATTCTTCAGGCAGTGGGATTTACAAAAAAGGAGGTAAGTGGTTTGGTTTTGTTTCAGGGAATGCTCATATCTTTTACAGGTCTGGCCACGGGTATAGTAATGGCTTTGATTTTATATATTTTACAGAAACAGGTTGGTTTGATTTCTATTCCAGCCGGCTTTTTAATTGACTCATATCCAATAGAACTGAAATGGATGGATTTTATAGTGGTATCGGTTTTGGTCTTAGCCATTGGTTTATTGGCTTCCTTATTACCAGCTATGAGGGCCGCAACCATTACTCCCTATGTCAGAATGGAGCAATAGACAAGTATATCTCATATCGATAGCATTTGCTATCACTTTTTGTTCATTGTAAATAGTATATTTGCATCGTTTTCAAAAAAAAGTTATTGACTGGAATTACCGGTTGGATATGGAAAGTTGGCAATTGGATTTTGAATGGCTTCGAATTCGCCATTTTGTTAAAGAAAGTTTAGGAAGTCAAAATCTTCCTGATCTTCAGGGTATTCTGTTCATGATAGGTGTTCAGGAGTACGGCAATTGGATAAACAAAAAAGATTATACAAAGGAAGAGAAGCAAGATCTTATGCATGTAGCTGTTTGTACACTTTTGGAGTCAGAGGGATACTATATGTACAAAGGGAGAGATCAGGATGGTTGGCCACATTGGGAAATTACCCGACCTTTTAATATAAAAGGCTCTCAGGATCAGGAATATCTGCTCAAGAAAAAAATCATTCAATATTTTAATCAATAAACAGAAGGACATGAAATTGAGATATTTAGGGTACATTTTAATGGCCTTAATCGCTTTAGGATGTAAAAAGGCTACTCAATATGTAATGATCGAAACCCCATATGGCAATATGAAAGTGGAACTTTATGAAAACACACCGAATCATAAAGCTAATTTTTTAAAATTGGTAGATGAAAAATTTTACGATCAACTTCTTTTTCATAGAGTAATAGGAGGATTTATGATTCAGGGAGGTGACCCGGAATCCAGAAATGCACATCCAGGGAAACGTTTGGGATCCGGCGGTCCCGGATATACCATACCTCACGAAATTGGTTCTCCACATTTTAAAGGGACATTGGCAGCAGCCAGGCAGGGAAATGCAACTAATCCACAAAAAAGCTCCTCTGGTTCACAATTTTATATAGTTCAAGGTCAGCCTTTATTGGGTAGTGAGCTTACATCTTTTGAACAAAAGAAAGGATTCAAATACAATGAAGTGCAACGAAATAAGTATATCGAATTGGGTGGCACACCCATGTTGGATGGCGAGTACACCGTTTTTGGAGAAGTAGTTGAAGGCATGGATGTTATTGATAAAATTGCGGCTGTGCAAACTGGCCAATCTGACAGACCTGTAGAAGACGTTTGGATGGTCATAAAAAGAGTAAATTAAGTGTATAATCCATTAAAAATAAGTATTGTTTTATTTATTTTGGCCTTAATAGGATCTTCCTGTTCATCGCCGAAACCTGCATTTAATGTCAATTACAAGTCTATAACAGCACCTGCGGAAGTTGAATTTACAAATTTATCAGAAAATTCGGATACCTTCATTTGGACTATAGAAGATAATAGTGAAAACAAAGATACACAATTCACTCATCGATTTTTGATGTCGGGAAGATACCCGGTAACCTTAACCGCTGTAAAAGGCAAAAAAATGAAAAGTATGACTAAGGATATTTACATATCACCTCCTGAAAAATGTCTCGTAAGAATGCTCACGAGCAAAGGTGAGATGATTATTGAATTGTATAATGAAACGCCTAAACACAGAGACAATTTTATACAACTTGCCGAAGATGGATTTTATGATGGGTTATTGTTTCACAGAGTTATCAAAGGTTTTATGATCCAGGGAGGAGACCCGAATTCCCGAAACGCGATGTCAGGGGTAAGGTTGGGAAACACCGGATCGGGATACACCATTGAAGCGGAGATAAGAAAAGATCTATTTCACATCAAAGGTTCGTTGGCTGCAGCCAGACAGGGTGATCAGGTTAATCCACAAAGAGCATCATCCGGATCTCAATTCTATATTGTACATGGCGAAACAGTGTCTCCTGAAAATCTTCAAGCCTATAGTTTGCAAAACGGTATGAGTTATGGGGAGGAGGAGGAAAGATTGTACAGAGAAATGGGGGGTACACCCTATCTTGATGGGTTATATACTATTTTTGGAAAGGTAATTGAAGGATTAGAAATCATTGATGCAATAGCATTAGAACCCACTCAGGTGGGTGACAGGCCAGTAAATAATATACAAATTATAGAGATTCAGGTTATTAAATAATGGCTGAAGTACTAATCAATTTAACAGTTTAAGACTACAATGATGACAGAAATATTAGGTATTGATGTAGGAGGAACAGGAATTAAAGGAGCGATAGTAAATGTCAAAACTGGTGAATTATTAACAGCCCGTAAAAAATATAAAACACCTCAGCCTGCCACGCCAGATGAAATGTTGAAAACCATTGAAAAAATGGTCAAAGCATTTAAATGGAATCATAAACCCATAGGGGTTGGGTTTCCTTCCATCATAAAAAATGGCATATGTTATTCAGCGAGTAATATACATCACTCATGGATTGGATTTCCTTTATTGGAAACCCTTAAAAAAGAAATTTCTGATAAAACGGTTCTGCTTAATGATGCTGATGCTGCAGGAGTAGGAGAAATGAGATTTGGAATAGGAGCTAACAGAAAAGAGGATGTTGTCATTCTGCTCACATTGGGGACGGGTATAGGTTCTGCGATTTTTCTCAATGGTAAACTTCTTCCAAACACTGAATTAGGGCAACTGTATTTCCGGGAAGGAGTGACAGAAAATTATGCAGCCAATAGTGCCCGGCTTAAAAAGCACAAAGGCTATAAAACCTGGGCGGAAGATCTGGACGCTGTAATAAACCATGTTGATTTTATATTCAGTCCTGACCTATTCATCATTGGCGGAGGCGTCAGTAAACGTTTTTCGGGTTTTGGAAAATTTCTATCTCTTAAGTATAAAATTGTGCCGGCTCAGCTCCTGAATAGTGCGGGGGTTATTGGAGCTGCTTATGCTGCCCATTTAGTATTCTCCGAGTTAAAGATGAAATCTTAGAATTGCATACGATCATTGTTATAAATACAAATTGCTAATCATGAGAAATTCAAAGTTATTATTCATTCCAATAACAAGAACCAAATGAGAAATACAAAATGGATATTGATTTGGGTCATGGTTGTCATAACCGTACCTATATTGGCTCAGGAAGATATACCATTGGGTAGTAAGGTTACTATAGTTATGAATAATGGGTCTCAGATCTCGGGTGAGTTGGTCAGCAAAACGGAGTTAGAAATAAGAATCAGAAAAGGGGAAGAAGTGACTAGTATACCTATGTCCAATGTATCTTATGTGAGTTATACGGATGAAAATACTATGTCGATCCAAGGGGCCTTGCAAGACAGATATTACTTATTCTCATCGGCGATGCCTATGGACAAGGGAGATATATATTATCGAAATCTAAATGTGTTTATCAATACTTTTTCATTTGGTGTTACTTCCAACTTTTCCGTAGCCGGGGGTATTGAGACCATTAGTCTTATTGCAGGGGAATTTCCAACTTTTATTATTGCTCCCAAGTTTAATGTTCCGGTGGCTAAGAATTTTCATTTGGGAGTCACCAGTGTCAGTTATTTGAGAGATGATTTTTTTATATCGACCGTCTTTGGAAATGGAACTTTTGGCAATACATCCAATAATGTAAGCCTGGGCGTTGGATTTGGAGTCGATGGAGTAGAATCTACAAGTTCTGCTTTTTACACTTTAAGCGGAATTGTAAAATTATCAAATAAGGTATCTTTAATGGGAGAGTTTATCTCCATAGATGCTTTTAATGATTTTTTCTCTAACTTTTTTAACATCAATGCTCGCATTAAATTTAAAGGAGACGTATTTTTTGACATAGGATTTATGAGGGTAAATGAATTCGGAGACCAGTCTCTCCTTCCAACCGTTGGGGTTGCAGCTCCTATCAAAAAGAGCATAAAATAAAAAAAAGCAACCAATCGTCTTTGGTTGCCTTCAATTGAGTTATTAAATTGAGCAATGCTTTTTTGGAATTAATACTCATCCATTTCAGCACGAAAGTACTTGATCATGGATAATATTTCTTTATCTACTTCAAGTTCGGGAGCGATCTGAAATAGAATGGTATACTCTTCAAAGTTTTCCTGCAGTGCTTCTTCAAGGACAATAAGACCTTCCTGTCTTTTTCCCATGTGAAATAAAGTTATTGCTCTGCAGTAAAGTAGATTGGCTCCGAATGTGTATTCTTCTGCCTTATCCAGAATGTCAAGGGCTTCATCATATAGTCCAATTTTCAATAGGAAAGAAACGTATTCTGACCAGTAATAAGATTGCTCAGGTCCATTCTTAGTGGCTTTATTAAAATTATAGACTGCTTTTGTGTAATTTTCTACTTGTACATATGCTTTTGCCAATCCGAAGTAATAGTCTTCACATCGTTCGTCAATATTTACTGCTTTATGATATGCATTGATGGCAGAGTACCAGTTTTTTTCTTTAGAGTAACATTCACCTAAAAGATAATAGGCTTCGTCATTGTATGGGTCTAGTCGTATAGCTTTAGCCAACAAGTATTTGGTTTTTTCGACTTTTCCCATTTTGATAAAACAGTTGGCCATACTTGTAATAAACTCACTGTCCGGGCCAAAAATGTTGTTGCATTCTTCGTAAATGTGATATGCTCTTTCGAATTGATTTTCCTGAATGCACAATTCAGCACAATCCATATATCCGCTTTCAAATTTAGGATTTATGATGAAGGAATATTCAAGGGCGTTAATACCTTTTTCGTATTCTCCAAGATAATTATAAGCATGGCCAAGATTATACCATGCTAAGTAAGAATAGGGTTCCATTTCAATAATATGCTGGAAAAAGACGATGCTTTCTTCATATTTTCTGCCAAGTTCTGTACATAGAAGCATCCTGTCAAGAGCCTCTTCGTGCTTTGGATCGAGAAAAATGGCTTTTTTTAACACATCATACATGGAGTCGTAATCTTTCATCATCTCTAAAATAAATGACTCACAAATATATAAGTCGGTTAGTTCGCTCGCCATAGTGTATTTTTTAACTGTGGACAATAGGGAAAGAGCTTCTTCAAATCTCTTTAATTTACTCAGAGCCTTTGCCTTCAGTAAAAGTATTTCCGTTTCATTTGGGGAAATAGATTCTGCATCATTCAGATATTGAAGGCATAATTCTAACTCATTAAGTGAAAAGAGGATTCTAGCCTTGGAAATGTAGAATTCTGACCTGTATTTGAACTGATCCAAAGCAAGATCTACTACATCCAGGGCTTTTGGTAACTGGTTTTCCTCTTCATAGTATCGTATCAATTGGTAATATACTTTCTCTTCCAGATATTGAATTTTTCCACTTTCGTATTTAGACTCAAACTCTGATACTAAATTGATTAATGCTAAGTCTCGTTTTGTTCTTTGTTCCATGCGATATTGTGTAGGGATTTATCGATAAGTCAAATATAAGTAATAATTAACCACACCATTCATGGGATTACGTATTTTTTTCCACATATTTTTTTGATTAATACAAAATTCTACAAATAGTTAATATGTTGATAAACAATGTATTATATATTTCATAGCAATGTTTGAAATTTATAAATAACTATAATATACATTTTTACACATGATGAAGTGTTGATACGCATTGTGGAATACTTTGAGGAAATTACAGATATTTCGGTCGAAATGTGTATAAATAAAAAGTTGAAATTATCATTTCAATAAAAAAAGCAACTGTTGGCATCAACAGTTGCTTTTAAAATCTAGATATCTGTTATAATATCTATTCCTTTATCGGAAGGTGATTACTTTTTTTGACCTTTATTGGTCAACCTTTTTTTCACCTTAGACATCATTTCATTTCTGAATTCACGTTCTGCAACAGTAAGCATAGCTATCTTTTTTACACTTACTGCTTTTTTCAAATCAGCATAATATCTTTTTTTGATAGACATGTACTGTTCTTCTATTTTCGTTCTCTGATCCAGATATGACTGAGCTTCTTCATTTGACATTTCATTGGAAAAGGAGTTCATGTCCTTTTTATTTCTCAGGCCATCAAATTCTTCCTGATATTTGTTGTAAATAGGCCAAAATAATTTTGCCTCATCTGAGGAAAGTTCCAGTTTAGTAGTTATATACGCAATTTTCTGAGCATCGTATCGCTCTTTGTGTTTATCATCAGTAGATTGTCCAATAATAGCAAAAGAGATCAGTAGCATTGCAATTAAAAATGAGAATCTCATATTCATAATATTGGTTGTTAAAATATTTAAAAAATTGTTTAAGTTTAATTTATTCATTATAGGTAGGTTTATATAGTATTTGATTATTAATCAATCATTAAGATATCGCTTTCATCGAAGTATTCTGAATCCATAAATGTAACCCATTCATCATCGTTTGTTTCCATTTCTGAGAAAAACCAATCTTCTTTCAGGATATCCTGATCCATTAGGTTATTTAATTTTAAATCATTGAAATATTCGTCAATCAATACAATGAGCATTTCATTGGATATATCATCAGATGTGTCGGGTGTTAGGTTATAAACATAATGCCCTGCAAATATCAGAATGAGAATAGTAGCAGCAATGGCGGCGACTTTTTTCAGGAAGCCCAGTTTAACTACTTTAGCTCCTGTTTGTATTTTATTATGATCATTTATCTGACTAATTACGATATCCGGTAAGTTTTCAAAATAGTGATTGGGCACTTCAAAATCCTCAACTTTCAAATGTATACCCAATTTTTGGCTGACCTCATGTTGAAGCCTTTCAAAATACGTGTCAGGTATGGGAAATCCATCTTTCTTCACATACTTATGTAAAGAGGGTGCAATTTTATTTATTTCTTCTTTCACTTTCATCACTGTGAATTTTTTAAATGATTTTCAATCTTTTTCAGAGCGTGGTGAAATGAAGCCTTTAATGATCCTTCGGATGTTTTAAGTGCCGAAGAAATATCCGCATAACTCATTTCATCATAATACCTCATATTAAATACAAGTTTTTGTCTATCCGGAAGTGATTGTATGGCTTCCATCAAAAGAATTTGCGCTTCATTACCATCAAAATAAGGATCTGCTTTAAGTGTTTTTGTAATTTCAAGTGTATCACTGTCGTATACCTGCAAAGCTCTTTTTTTATTTTTTCTTAAATAAGTTAAGGTTTCATTTGTAGCTATTCTGTACATCCAACTATATAGCTGTGAGTCTCCCTTAAAATTTTCAAGGTTTTTAAATATCTTTATAAATGTATTCTGCAATACATCGTCTGTATCTTCATGACTATTAAGCATCCTTCGGATGTGATAATATAGTCTTTCCTGATATTTTATCATCAAATGCCTGAATCCTTCATCCTTTGATTCGCGATAAAGGATCATTTCGATAATAATGTCATCTTCTAGTTGCGCGCTTTGAAACTTTGACATTTCGCTTCCATTGTTATGTATTTGACTTAGAATGTGTTAAAAGGTTTAATGTCAATATAATAAGAAAATGACCAAAAACAAAAAGTATTTACTCCAATGCTATATTTTTAACATATTCTATTGTAGAAAACATTTTGCTTTACCTGTAAAAGCTGTGAAAGGATTCTGGATCCTTCCTGGTTTCCCCCTATCTACTGATGTTCTGGCATATGCGTTACGGAAAATAAGAATTCATGGATTCAAAAATTAAAAATGCAGGTTTTTTATCACCAATGTAATTTATATATTAATAAGTGATCCGAATTTTCATTTTATGAGATTATAACAGAGTAAGCATGTTGAATTTGATACAAGTTTATCTGTTTAAAAGTTGTATTTTTGATCGACGTAATATTCAATAATATGCAAGTTATTAGTAAAGTCATATTAAAATTACTGGGGTTTAGGGTAACAGGTAATATCCGTGACAAGCACAAAAAAAAATTAACTGTAGTTGTTCCCCATACTTCAAACTGGGACTTCCCATTGGGATTATTGGTCAAGTCCAGTATAGGTATGAAAGCCAATTACATAGGCAAAGACAGTCTTTTTAAGCCTCCATTTGGATGGATTTTTAAAGCGTTGGGAGGCATACCTGTGGATAGAAGCAAAAGTAGTAATACTGTGAAGTCGATAGTAGAAGCTTATCGTTTGTCAGATGAAATGAATATTGCCATCGCACCAGAGGGAACGCGAAAAAAAGTGGATCATCTAAAGAAGGGATTTTACTATATAGCAAAATCTGCTGAAATTCCCATTATTTTAGTCAAATTTGATTATAAGAATAAGGAAGTACATTTCAGTGATCCCTTTTTTACTACAAAAGATGAAGTCGCAGATTGGCAATATCTCGATAATTACTGGAATGGTATAGAAGGTAAAAATCCTGAAATGAGTTATGGGTATAATCGAACTTTTAAAAGTTAAAAGTTAAAAGTTAAAAGTTAAAAGTTGAAAGTTGAAAATTAACCAAAACCAAAACCAAAACTAAAACCAAAACCATTTGATACCAGATCGTCAAAAGTCCGAAAGTCGAAATTCTGAACGGATAAATGCATTTTGCGAAAAGCGAAAAGCGAAATGCGAATAGCGAAAAAAGCTAACTGCTAAAGGCCAATTGCTAAAAGCTGTGGTTACCAACTACGTGCTACCAGCTACGAGCTACCAACTACCCTAAGGTCTGATGACTTTTTCCCTTTCCCGGGCTTTTATATCTCTTTGCATTGGATTATCCACACTTTTTCTTCTTTTGAATGCATCAAAACGGTCTACTTCCTGCCTGGGTGGAAAATAGTTGTTTGAAGTATCGGTATCTGCTGTTTCAAGAAATGGATCCAATGTTACACTGACAACCCGTTTTTCAGTAGGGATGACCTTGGTAATCGTCTTTTGGTCAAATCTCCAAACCTCTGCTGGAATCCTGAAAACTTCGCTACTACCATCTTCATAGGTAAATTCAAAAATAACCGGCATAGGTATTCCCCCTTTGTTTTCAAATTCCATTTGGTTGTAGTATTTGCTTTCATCCAGAATAGCCAAATCGGATTCGGATAAACTTTGGGCAAATTGATCATAGTCTTCCCTGTCCAGAATGTTGACATCCAGTGGGTCATACGTCGAGTAGAAATCAATTAGGGTTGTATCTATATCAGCATAATACTCTGTAATGCTTTCTCTGTTGCGAATTGCACTGATATTTTCGGGTTGCCTGGCTCTTTTCTCTTTCGCTACTGCACTTTCTATTTCTGGATTTTGAGTATCAAGCTGGTAAGCACTAAACTTATTTATGGATAAGTCTACATGATCTGTCGTATAAAACCATGATCTCCAAAACCAATCGAGATCTATTGCTGATGCATCTTCCATAGTTCTGAAAAAATCTGCAGGAGTAGGTGATTTAAATTTCCAACGGTTGGCATATTCCTTGAATGCGTGGTCAAATAACTCTCTGCCCATAATGGTCTCTCTAAGAATATTTAGTGCAGTTGCGGGTTTAGCATAGGCATTAGGCCCCAACTGAAATACGGATTCAGAATTAGTCATTATAGGAGATATCCTGCTTTTATCTCCTCCCATATAATCGGTAATCAAATGAGCTGGACCACGTCTCACCGGATAATTTTCTTCCCATTGAACTTCTGTGAGATATTGCACAAAGGTATTGATTCCTTCGTCCATCCAGGTCCATTGCCTTTCATCAGAATTTACAATCATCGGAAACCAGTTGTGACCCACTTCGTGAATAATTACACCAATGTGTCCGTATTTCGATCTTTGTGTATAGGTACTATCACTGTCACATCGACCGTAATTAAACGAGATCATTGGGTATTCCATTCCCATATTTCCATCTATGGACCAGGCAACAGGGTAAGGGTAATCGAAGGTGTAATGTGAATACCATTTGATGGTATGGGCTACGGCTTTGGTACTGTATTTTTTCCATAAACAATCGCCTTCAGGTATCCACATCGATTGAGCCATAACGACTCTGCCGTCGCTCATCGGCACTCCCATGGCATCCCAAATAAATCGCCGGGATGATGCAAATGCAAAATCTCTTACATTCTCTGCCCTGAATTTCCAGGTCTTTTCTTTTGTTTCCCTATTGAGTACCTTCTGCCCGACTTCATCCAATGAGGCTATAGTTATGGGATGAATATATTCACCCCTTGCTTTTCTGAAGCGATCCTGTTGTTCCTTTGTCAATACTTTGTCAGCGTTTAACAAATTGCCGGAAGCCGCTACCAGATGATCTTCTGGTACTGTGATCTCTACATCATAGTCACCAAAAATAAGAGTAAATTCTCCTGCTCCTAAAAACTGCTTATTTTGCCAGCCCTCCACATCGTTGTAAGAACACATTCTTGGAAAAAACTGGGCTATAACATATACATTATTTCCATCAACCGCAAAATGTTCATAACCT
The DNA here is from genome assembly GCA_041749255.1 of Saprospiraceae bacterium. Lineage (GTDB taxonomy): Bacteria > Bacteroidota > Bacteroidia > Chitinophagales > Saprospiraceae > JABDLO01. Next base: position 55,986 of record JBGTBR010000022.1, on the reverse strand, counting down.
GTCCTTCCGCGTACACGAGCTGTATTATTAATGTTGTACCAATATTTGATCTGAAAAGAATACGATTGTCCTGGTAAAAGTGCCTTAGGTAAGTCAATACGCATCATGGTTTTATTGACAAAATAGGATAGGTCATTTCCCTGAGCATCCTTGACATAATCCAATTTATAACCACCGTCAAAGTCCATTTCCATCATCCTTATAGCTGCAAAACGGGTATTCTCAGACATAGCCTCAGTCCTTATTTTCCGTGAGTCGCTGTCTTTATCCCAGATGTTTTGATCCAGTTGTAACCACAGGTAGGTAAGAGCATCAGGGCTGTTATTATAGTATGTGATGGTTTCATCACCGTATATCCGCTGGTTTTCATCATCGAGACGGATTTTTATTTTATAATCAGCTCTTTGCTGCCAATAATCAGATCCCGGAGCACCGCTGGCCGTTCTGTAGCTGTTGGGTGTGGGCAATTCCAAATACATTTGAGCAAATTTATCCTGACCCAAAACCCAGGTAGTGATCATAGCAAGCGTAGCGAGTAAAAGAAATCTTTTTTGATACATAATGTAGTTAATTTTAAAAGAAGTATCAGCCTATTAATAATATGAATGATACCTATACCTAATATGGGTTATCCACAAAAATACTTAAATGCAATATGGTTGCAACTACAATCAGATAATTTTTATGAAAAATATTTTATCAATCTAAAAAATAGAGTTAGCAAAACACTGAATAAAATCATGGTGGTAATGGGAATATATACGCTTACATTTTCCCTTTCGATCCTTATATCACCTGGCAACCTTCCAATCCATGAAAACTTTTCACCAAAAAAGTAGAATACAATACCAAAACATAATAAAAGAACCCCCATTAAAATCATCCATTTTCCTATATTGTGCATCATACTTACCACACTTTCTGAACTCCCGGATGGGATATCCACTTGCTCCAGGAGCGATTGTAACCATGAACAAAAGGAGTATGGACACCATGGATGTCATGCACTTCATGTCCAGCATTTACCCACGCAAATATACTTCCATATAAATTGTATACATGATTAAATCCCGCTTTCTTTAACTTATTGCCGATCTTTTCACTTCTGTATCCTATGGAGCAATACAACACAACTTTTGTATTTTGATCGATTTCATTGATTAAACTTTTATTCCATTTTTTATACCCCATAAATACGGCACCAGGAATATGGCTGACATTAAATTCCTCAATTTCCCTTGTGTCTAAAATGATTATATCTTCCGATTTATCCAATATTTGTTTTAGTTCTTCTACCATCATGTAGTCTACCTTCCCGGAGAGATAACTGTCAATGGTTTTTTTAAATTCATGATTGATCCCGGCACTTTGACAAAAGGAAGCCAAGGGTAATGTCATCATCAAAATCAATAATTGTAAATATGGAAACATAGATTTGTGATTTTTTCATTTCACCGTTACTACATTAAACAGCTAATATTCATGCGTGTTCACTGTGTTGAAAAGTAAGAAATGGTTGTTATAACGGAATTGGACCTTTACCCACCCTGTCTCTTATCATCCGGTTTTGATGGCAATGAGGCATTAATTCTGATGTAATCCATGGATCTATTTGTTCCTGAATGTCTAAAGGATATAATAAATGAATATTGGGACCTGCATCCAGACTAAAATAAACGGGAAAACCTGTATCTTTTCTAAAATTCCTTACACGATTCATAATGCTAAGACTCCCCGGTTCCATCAGTATATAGGAAGGATCGGAAGCCATCATCATGGCATGAAGCGTTAGCGCCTCATCTTCAGCGATCTTTCCGAATGCTTTGATATCTCCTGATTTCATTACATCAGTGAGGATATTAAACCTTTCATTAGCCTGTTTGAATCTTGGTTCAGCATAATTATTACTTTCCATAAGAGCATGGCCGGCTGAAGAAGAAACACTTTTTTCCGATGCAGATACGATCAAAATATCATCGCAAAATGATTTAAAATCTGAGTGGATATGATGTTCATAAGGTATAGCGTATTCCTGATGAGATTCAGGTATCACTTTGCTTTCTCCCCAAACGGAGGCGTAAGGATACACAGAACGGCACGCACTGCCACTACCCAACCTGGAGATATACGATGCTTTTTTGTAAAAACTAGCTTCATCTCCGGAAGTGTCTGAAATTTTTTCTTCAATACTGCAAAGACAAAGTGCCAGGGCAGAAAGCCCTGAAGCGGATGAGGCTATACCGGATGAATGAGGAAAATTATTAAAAGTACTGATATCCAGGTGAAGGTCATTCAGATGGGTAAAATGGGGTGAAATTTTTTGAATAAATTGATCTACCCTTTTTTTGAATGAAATTTCTTCTTTTCCTTCGAGAAGGAAAGATGTGGTAATTCCTTTATTTTTCTCTTGCTTGCGAAATTTGATTCTGGTTTCAGTATATGCCTGAGTTAGTGTCAGGCTGAGTGAGGGATTACAGGGATATTGATCACCGTATTTCCCCCAATATTTAATTATCGCCAGATTAGATGGACTCCGCCATCCTACTTGTCCATTCACGTTAAAGATGATTTTTAGTTCATGCCAATAAAAATCTTGCCTGGCTGGTGAATCATTGAAATAATTGTGAGTATATAATTTGTTTGCATTAAACCTAAATCCGGGATACTGTATTAATTGATACGAACGTATTTTAGGTCTTTTTTACTTTCAATTTTTGTGGCCAGATCAAAGTCTCTTAAAACAGCATCTAATATAGGGTATTTCCCGACATTATATCCTTCCTTCAGATCGTAGGTATATAGTTTACTGAAATTATTCCAGTAGAACGCCGTAAATCTTCCTTTGACTCCTTTAATTAAGTCAATGGTAGCAATATCCAACTCCCTCTCTATCATTTTAAGCATAATCTTTCCCTGTAACTTGGTAAGTTTTGAAAGTGGTTCTTCAAATTCTTTCTTTAGTTCTTCCTGCAGCTCCTTTATTCTTGCTTTTCGCTCTTTTTTAGATAAATGATTTTCAGCGTATTCTAACTCTCTAAAAATCCTGATGGCTTCTTTGGCATACGGATAAACGATGGTTGCATATCTACGGAATTTTAAATACTTGCGATATTCATCATCTGACGAGAAGGTGCGCATAGAAGTTATACTTACATAGGTAAGCGTATTGGCTATAATGATCGTGTCGCCTTCATCGGTTACAATGGCAGAATACATCTTTCCATTGATCATAGCCGAAGCGTCCCTTAATTTCTTAATGGGGATTGTGTCAGTCTGTGATTCTTCTAAAGAATCCAGTTCTATCCTTTGTTTGCTCTCGCCGATCATTTTCCGTACTTCCTGGCTCTGTACTGATAGGGACACTTTCAATAGCAAAAGAGTAATGAATATATACCTCATTGAGACGATGATGTTAGGTTGCAATTTACTCTTTAAACGATGCCAATATTATAATAGTTATCTCAAGAATGTTTAAATTTTCTTAATTATGGTAACCGAAACCAAAGGGATATTTATATATTGATTACTTCCATCTATTTTTCAGATTGCATTGAAATGAAATGAAAAGTATAATTTCCGTATCTTTGCACCCAATTATCATCTTTAGTTTGTATATTTAACTTGTATACAGCAAAATATATAAGGTATAGTATTTTTTATAACCCCAATATTAAAAATACTTTATATATTAGATATTATTTTTATATAATGAAGGTATGATTAATAAGAAACTCAAAATAACTTGCACTTGCTTCATTGTATTTCAAGTGAATGTACTGTATTGTCAGTACAATCTTACCAAATATTCAATAGCGGTGAATACAAGCCAATATGATGAAATTTGCCCCATTTTGTCTCATGATGAAAATCTTCTCTTTTTTACACGTATCGGTTCTCCTGATTTTGAAAGAACTTTGATAGAAAAGCAAATAGACCTGTCTAAAGTATTATCGCCAAAAGCGTACAACGAAAAACTTAAAAAACTTTACGGTGAAATCGCCGGCGGAGAGATCATTGATCCCGTTTCATCTGCATTTAATCAAGATATATGGGCTGTGAAAGTAGATGATCCCGGAGTTGTATATCATCCTGGCTCACCACTCAACAATGCGTTTCCCAACAGTATCAGTTCGCAGCATAGCAGTTACAACGGTTATATCATTATCAATGAGTTTCCTGTTAATGGAGGTATTAAAGCAGGGTTCTCCTATATCCAAATTTCAGATGATGGTCAGTACTCTTTACCTTCTCCTATTAGGATCAACAATTTTTATTCGAAAGGAGATGCGGTACATCTTAATATGAGTTCTGATGGTCACCTTCTTGTACTTGCCATGAAAGGAGACGATTCTTTTGGAGACCTTGATCTTTATGTGAGTATAAAAGTTTTAGATAACTGGTATAGTACACCCAAACGATTATCTCATGTCATCAATTCAGTGCACAGAGAATCTGCTCCTTTTTTGTCAAGAGATAAAAGTAGATTGTATTTCGCCTCAAACCGTCCCGGAGGATATGGCGGACTGGACATTTACTATACGGAAAGGTTAGACTACACCTATTTAAACTGGAGCGAGCCGAAATTATTGGGATATCCAATTAATACGGAAGCCAATGATCATCATCCCTTCGTGAGTATGGATGAAAATACCATTTACTTTTCTTCAGATAGAGAAGGAAGTTTTGATATATATTCAGCCATGTTGTACAAGAATAAAGTCCTCGAACGCCCGGTCAATATCATCGTCAGCATTAAAGATGAAAAAGGTGAATTTATGCAAGGTGAAATAGCCTGGAGTAATGCATATACTGGCGAAGATCTGGGTTTTTTTCGAACCACAAGTGGACAATACATCATATCCATTGATGAAAATATTCCCATAAATATAAGTGTACGAAAAAGGGGGATTTTATTGGAAGAATTTTTCTTTGATACACAAGAGTTGAGATACCTCGAGAAATACCAAAATGAGATCACTATATTTACGCAGCTTCCCGAATTTGCACAAGTATCAGAGAGTTTAGACCAATCACCCCCTTCTACGGTGAAAGAACCTCTCATTATCAACTTGTTAGAAAAAAGCAGATTGGTATTGGACAACATATATTTTGTGCGGTCCAGCCCTGAAGTTATGAAGGCATCCTATCCATCTTTATTGCAATTGGCTACGGCATTAAAAGAATATCCGGACATACGTATTACCATTGAAGGACACACTGATAATGTAGGAAATCGCCTTGATAATTTAGAACTTTCGCGATTGAGATCTATGGCTATAAAAGAATTTCTGATAGATCAGGGAATCGACGAATCCAGGATGAGGACTGCCGGATACGGCGGAGACAAACCCATAACTGATAATTCGACCGAAGTAGAGAGGAAAAAAAACAGAAGGGTGGAAATCATAATTCATCAATAGAAATAGAGTTTATTCTAAAGCATGATCCGAATAGCCAAGTTTATATCTATACTGTCACATCCACTTTTTATTCTATTGTATATTTTACTCATATTAATATGGGCAAACCCCTATCTTTTCGGTATTCAGGATGATAAAATGCTTGGACTTCTGGTTATATCCACTTTTTTATTGACTGCGTTTTTTCCCGGCCTTTCTATAATTCTCATGAATAAATTGGGAATGATTCAGAGCCTCGATATGAAATCGCGACAGGAAAGAACCGGGCCGATTATTGCCACAGCCACATTCTATTTATGGTTATTCGTAAATATAAAAAGCAATCCACAGGTACCCCTTGCTTTCACATTTGTTGTATTAGGAACCATCATTGCTATATTTCTCGCATTTTTTATTAATATTTTTCAGAAGATATCCCTTCATGGAGTTGGCATGGGTGGTTTTCTTTTTGGAATTCTCATTATTTCTTCCAGGTATAGCTATGGTTCATTCTTAATGGAAATTCCTTATTTAGGTTTATTTCAAGTGAGTATGTTATTGGTTTTAGCTTTGGTTTTTTTAGTGGTTGGAGTAGTATTAACCAGTAGATTATTTTTAAAGGTTCACACCAGAGAGGAAATTTTTGGAGGCCTATTTATAGGTATGGTATCTCAATTCATCGCATTTATCTTTACCACCTGAAATGGATGGTCAAAAGTAATTAAACAAAATGCTTTAGCATAATGATCTCCTTTTTTGTGAGGAGTCTGCTCCACCCTCTGGGTAGATTTTTTTTCGTCAGTCCCGCATAATAAGTTCTATCGAGCCGAATGACCTCATATCCGAGATGTTCAAATATTCGTCTCACAATCCTGTTTTTACCAACATGAATTTCAATACCCAGTTCATTTTTTGGTCGACCTGCAAGATAATCTACGCTGTCGACCTCGACACTACCGTCTTCCAGTTCCAGCCCCTTTCGAATTTTTCCCAGGTCACTTTCTATTAATTCTTTGTCGAGGGCAACTTCATAATATTTTACTACTTTGTACTTTGGGTGAGATAGTTTTTTGGCCAAATCGCCATCATTGGTCAAAAGTAACAATCCTGTAGTATTTCGATCAAGCCGGCCAACCGGAAAAACTCTTTCCTCTACTCTGTTTTTAATCAGATCCATAACCGTTCGCCGATTTTTATCATCCTGTACGGTGGTGATGGTATTTTTAGGTTTATTTAATAATACATATACCAATTTGGTTTCCGGCTTTAATTTTTTCCCCATGTATGCCACTACATCTCTGGCTTTGACCTCATAAGCCGGATTGATTTCTACCTCATTATTTACTGTAATTTTACCTGCTTTTACGAGGTCAGCTGCTTTTCGTCGGCTACAAACTCCACAATGGGCGATGTATTTATTCAATCTCATCATTAGAATGGAATTAATGGATCTTCATCCTTTTCATCGTTCATTTTGGAAGACCTTGTGATAACGCCTGAACCAAAAGGATTGGGGTCAAAATCAGGTATATCATTAAAACCACCATCATCCATTTTTGTAAATTTGACGAATTCTTTGATAAAACGCAAATTGACTGTGCCGAGAGATCCGTTTCGATGCTTTGATATAATGATCTCTGTCAAATCTGGGGGACCTTCAAAACTTTCATCACTTCGGGTGTAATATTCCGGCCGATAAATAAAAGTAACAATATCAGCATCCTGCTCTATAGCACCTGATTCTCGTAAGTCAGAGAGTTGTGGACGCTTTTCACCACCTCTTGTTTCAACAGCTCTGGATAACTGAGACAAGGCAATTACCGGAACCTGGAGTTCTTTGGCCAATGCTTTGAGTGCCCTGGATATAGAACTGATCTCCTGCTCCCGGTTACCACGACGTTCGTTGGGGGCAGATGTCATCAACTGAAGGTAATCGATAATGACTAGTTTTATATCGTGATTTTGTTTGAGTCTTCTGCACTTAGCTCTTAATTCAAAAATATTAATGGCAGGGGTATCGTCAATATATATGGGAAGGTTGGACAGTTTTTCTACTGATTTATGTAATTTGTTCCACTCAAGCTCCTCGAGTTGTCCGTTGCGCAATTTGGAGTTGTCAATCTCAGATTCCATGGCGATTAACCTTTGAACCAATTGTGTATTGGCCATTTCCAGAGAAAAGATAGCTATGGGGTAATCGTGCTCGGCGGCATTCTTCGCCAATGAAAGGGTAAAGGCTGTTTTTCCCATACCAGGTCTTGCCGCGATAATGATAAGATCTGGAGACTGCCATCCGTGTGTAATTTTATCCAGATCAGCAAACCCGGTAGGAACTCCTGTGATTTCTGATCCTTTTTGACTAATGATCTCGATTTCCTTTTGTGCCTTTACCGCCAGGGCACTTAGTGTTTCATAACCCGTGTTCAGGTTTTTATCGGTAATATCGTATAGATTTCTCTCTGCTTCATCCAGAAGTTCGAGCACGTCTTTACTGTCTTCAAATGATTCTTTAATGACAAGAGAAGAAATTCGTATCAACTCCCTTTGAATAAACTTTTGCGCCACGATTCTGGCATGATATTCAATGTTTGCAGCGGATGCAACTTTATTGGTGAGTTCTATCAGATAATTGATACCACCAATTTCTTCCAGTTTATCCAATTTTTTCAATGATTCGTGCACTGTTAACAGATCTATGACCTGCGATTTGCCAAACAATTGGAGCATGACATCAAATATCTCCTGATGTGCCGGAGTATAAAATGTTTCAGGCCTTAAAATCTCGACAACGGATGGCAAAGCATCTTTATCCAGCATTATAGCACCGAGTATAGCTTCTTCCAGTTGTATGGCTTGTGGTTGAACCCGCCCATAAAGCAAGGAATGAATATCCTCTTTATCTTTTTTCCCTCCATGCATAGCACTCAAGGGTCTGACTGTATATCTGTCTTCTGCCATAGGATTAGTGAATTCCTTAGAAACGTATTAAAAAAAAATGTAATTACAAATCTATGTTTTCATTTTGATTTTTTAGCAGATGTAAAAAATTATGGCTGTCTATTGATGTGGAAAAATGCCAGATCCGTGTGGATAACATTTTACATCGTGTTTTTGCCAAAAATCGAAATATGAAAACCCAACAAATACATTAAGGAATTAACATATATTTTAATTCCTTAATATAAATAAAATTATGCATTTTTTTAATATGAAACCCAAAATGAATGCAGTTTTATTTTAATATATATTACATCAAAAAAAAGACATACAAAAAAACAGCCCGGTTGAAAATTTTTCAACCGGGCTGTTAAGATTTTTTTATATATTTTTTTATTTAATATGATTCCTTGCCAACATTGTTGACCATTTGAATTATTTTATCTATTTTTTGCTTTTGTTTTTTTATAATTTCATTCATGTCTTCCTGCTCTTTCAAATTTTGTTGAATATTCATTTCAGCCATCTTGATTTTTTCTTGTGCATCTCTGATGTCTTTGTGAAACCCGTCATTTTTCTTTGACAATTTATCCAAATCCTTTTCAAGATTTTTTAAATTATTCTCTTCAGCTTTAAGCATTCCAAGAATGACTTCTTTTTCAACAACGTTGAAAAAATCTAACATAAAACGCTGTAATCCAGTGTATTGACTTGGATGATCTTCTGAATTCAGGTATACACCTCCCAAATCTGTCCAAACATAAATGGTGGTTAAATTTACCCCTTCATTGAAGCTGGCGTACATAGTAAGTGCTGAGCTACCATTGATCAAAGGTATAGAAGCCCCATCTGTTACAAACTCACCTTTTTTCGAATTTACTTTTTTTGTGAAGGGTTTTAAGTAATCTTTCCACAATTTTTCAGCATCTTTTTTGGAAGCACCATCCAATTCCATGTAAAAGGCATTATGGAGCCCTTGGCTCATAGTAGCTTTTTGTTCAATAATATCCTGAGAATGTAAACTCATTCCAGAAAGGATCATCATGTTCGTTAAAAAAATAAGTAATGTCTGTTTCATCTTTCTTTATTTTGGTTATTTGATTGTCAATTGAGTCATGGTAATTGACTCTTACATTCATACATTTGAAGTTGGCATTGCTCCAGGGTCGATTTATTGGAATTTTTAACCCATCTGTATAATAAATGCTGCAATAAATGTATAATTTCATTTTTTTAACTCCTATTTGGAAAAGTAAGTTCGTAAAAGGTAAAATTTGTCCTTTTGTTAACTATTCAACATTGATCTTTTTTGTTAATTTTATCAATGTTTGCATGGTCAAACTTACTTAAGTTATAAAGCATGATTAAAAAAAACAGATCTAATATGTCGCAAATTTTATCATTAAAAAATATCGTTAAGCGGTATCATAAAAATACAGCAGTCGATGATGTCAGTTTTGATGTAAAGAAAGGAAGTATCTTCGGTTTATTAGGCCCCAATGGTGCGGGTAAAACCTCCATCATCAGAATCATCACTACCATTACAGGTGCTGACGAGGGTGAAGTGCTTCTGGATGGTGTAAAACTGAATAACAATCACCCTGCAGAAATTGGGTATATGCCTGAGGAAAGGGGGTTATATAAGAAAATGAAAGTGGGAGAACAACTCTTATATCTTGCACAACTCAAAGGACTTCCATATGATGAAGCTAAAAAATCCATTCTTCATTGGATGGATAAATTTGAGATCAGAGATTGGTGGAATAAGAAAGTAGAAGAACTCTCAAAGGGAATGCAGCAAAAAATTCAATTTATAGCTACTGTCATGCATGGTCCGAAACTACTTATCCTTGACGAACCTTTTTCCGGGCTTGATCCAGTCAATACCAATCTTATCAAAAAAGAAATTTCAGAATTAAGAGATAAGGGAATAAGCATTATTTTTTCAACCCATAGAATGGAACAGGTAGAAGAGATTTGTGAAGATATTGTTTTGATCAATCATGGAAAAAAAATCCTGGAAGGAAAGGTGAGCGATATCAAAGACAAGCATAAAGAAAACAAATATTTATTGGAGTTTGATGGTGCAATGCCCTCTTCCATAAGAGGGGAACATTTTGATGTGATTACAGAATCACCCAATCACTGGATTATTCAAATAAGGGAAGGACATAACTCAAATGAATTATTGAGGGTGTTGATTGAAAATGATATCCATATCAAAACCTATAAAGAAATACTTCCGACTCTTAATCAAATTTTTATAAAAAAAGTACAAGGAGAAAGTCATGAATAAACTTTGGATCATTATTAAAAGAGAATACCTGACAAGAGTCACTAAAAAAACATTTATTTTAGTAACCATACTTACACCATTAGGTATTGGTTTAATTGGATTTGTTTCTGGTTATTTTGCCAGTCAAGCAGGAAAATCTGCTAAAAATATTGTGGTAATTGATGAGTCGGGAATATTATTAGAAGAGCATCTTTCATCATCTTATCTTCAATTTACCTTCTCTGACCAGGAAATTGATTCTCTCAGGAGAAATTATACTCGTGAGGGCTATGATATCGTATTGCATATGAAAAGACAGGAGTTGGTTCCGGGAGAAAAAGTGTTGGTCCAATATTATTCAAAAGATAAGCTCAGTATGCCCGCTCTTGAATCCATTGAAAGAAGTCTGGCCAGCGCCATCCGATCATATAAAATTGAATTGTCAGGTATCAACAAGGATGCACTGGCGGCATTGGATACCAATGTCGATCTTGAAAATGCTCTTTCTTCAGGTGAAGTAGGCGATGGTGAAGCTACCGGAAGTACCGCCAGCCGTTATTCGACCATCATTTCTACTATATTATCCTATGCAATGGGCTTTCTTATGTATATGGTCATATTCATTTTCGGAAGTATGGTTATGAGAAGTGTCATGGAAGAAAAAATAAACCGCATTGTAGAAGTCATCATATCGAGTGTTAAACCTTTTCAGCTTATGCTGGGAAAAATATTGGGTGTAGGTTTAGTGGGTCTTACGCAAATGGCCATATGGATTATATTAATCCCTGTTATTCTTTTGATAATAGCTACAGTCTTAGGAGGTAGTAACATTTCTCAAGAGGATCTTCAGATGGCCAATGAATTAATAAATGAATCGGAAGGTGGACCCAATCAAATCGCATTATTCATCCAGGAGTTTAAATCTCTTAACTGGTGGCTTATCCTTCCTGTTTTTATCATTTTCTTTTTTGGAGGATATCTTATATATGCTTCATTCTTTGCGGCTATTGGTTCTACCATTAGTGATGATTTGGGTGAATCCCAACAATTTATGATTCCAATAATCATTCCTGTAATCATAGCGTTTGTCATGATACCTTCTGTTTTTAATGATCCGGATGGCCCTATTGCTGTTTTTGGATCTTTGTTTCCTTTGCTTTCCCCAATACTAATGCCAGCACGACTCCCATTTGATCCACCTTTATGGCAAGTATTTCTTTCCATCTTTATTTTAATTGTTTCCATCATATTTTTTATATGGTTGGCTGCCAGAATATACCGAGTGGGGATATTTATGTATGGAAAGAAGATAACCTTTAAAGAACTTTCAAAATGGATGTTTTATAAAGGGTAGACATAGACAATTAATGGATCGTTTACAAAGCCCTTTCTTAACCATGGTAAATTATTTTTGCCTGATGTCCTTTCATTCAGTGAAAAAATATATTTTTAGCCATACATTGAGAATCTTCACAAAACTTCTGGAATGGCAATGAGTAATGAGGTATCAGAAAAAACGATTTTAGGGCATCCTGTAGGCTTATTTATACTCTTTCTCACAGAGATGTGGGAGCGATTTTCATACTACGGTATGAGAGCGATATTAGTACTATACCTGGTATCAGAAACGTCGGGTAATAATCCGGGATTGGGCTGGGCTGAGGGAAATGCATATGCCTTGTATGGCTGGTATACCATGTTTGTGTATGTGGCATCTATACCAGGCGGTATTTTAGCAGACCGTTTTATAGGTCAGAGAAATTCGGTTTTCGTAGGCGGAATATTGCTCTGCTTAGGCCACGGTATTTTAGCCATTGAATATATGTGGGCTTTTTATACCGGATTGACTTTCATCGTGCTTGGAGTAGGTGCTTTAAAGCCCAATATATCTACCATGGTTGGTGGACTGTATTCTCCCGGGGACGACAGAAGGGATATGGGTTTTTATATTTTTTATATGGGTATCAACCTTGGAGCTGCCATTTCTGCTTTAGCTGTAGGGTATGTAGGGGAAAATATAGGTTGGCATTATGGTTTTGGAATGGCTGGTATCGGTATGTTGGTCGGTCAGATCATATATATGGCAGGCCAAAAACATATTAAACATGTAGGTAATCTGGTCAAAAATACTGACGGAAGCAACATAGTAAGGCCAGATTTGATTAAAGGAATTTTTAAAAAGACCAATTCAATTATCGGATTCTCTATTACCGGTATTATAGGGTTGATAGTCGCGGCTCAAGCAAGCCTTTCTTATGGACTTCTCATCATTGCATTGGCATTTGCCGTGGGTATTGGGATTGTAATATACAATGATGGAAACAAAATAGAGAAGGACAGAATTTTAGTGACTTACATCTCTTTTTTAATCATCATTGTATTTTGGGGCAGCTTTGAACAAGCTGGAGGCCTTATGAATGTGTACGCCAAACAAAAAACAGATTTAAGTCTGGGTGCTTTTAATGTACCAGCTTCCTGGTTTCAATCTGTGAATTCCATATTTATACTCATGTTTGCTACCCTCGTAGGATTGTTTTGGGGTTGGTGGAAAAATAGAGGAAGAGAATCATCGTCGCTTTTCAAGATGGCTATTGGTGTAGTCATAATGGGATGGGGCTTTTTCTTCATGTCGAAAGCCAGTATGGATGTGGAATACGACGCGATGGGAGAAATCATCAGGAAATCGGGAATGCAATGGCTGGTTTTGGCTTATCTTTTTCATACCATTGGAGAATTGTGTGCTTCACCCGTTGCTTTGTCATTTATTACTAAGTTATCCCCAGCAAGGTGGGTGGCTTTTATGATGGGTGCATATTTTGCAGCAACAGGACTTGGTAATAAAGTGGCTGGACTTCTTGGCGAATGGTCTGTATCACTGGGAGAATTTAAAATCTTTACAGGTATTGCCGTATTTTGTACCATTTTTGGAATCCTTGTACTGATTATTCTCAAACCTTTAAAGAGACTCACACACCATGCTGAGGAATTAAAACAAGGAGAAAGTGACCCTGCCTTTGGGGTTGACGCGGATATTGTAGGTTAACTTTGAATTTTAAAAATAATTAAAATGTCGAATAACCCATCACCTGGTAATGGCCTCATACTCAACCATCCAGCAGGTCTATTTACTCTATTCTTTACTGAGATGTGGGAACGATTTTCCTATTATGGAATGCGTGCCCTCATGGTTCTCTTTCTAACGGCCAGCCTTATGGATGGGGGGTATGGATGGGAAAGAGAAAATGCATTGGAATTATATGGTGTATATACCGGTCTGGTTTACTTCACTCCTCTTTTTGGTGGGTTGATTGCTGATAAATGGCTCGGATATCGCAAAGCTGTCGTTTTAGGGGCGTTTATTATGGCAATGGGACATGTTTCATTGGCAGTGGAAATTCCATTTTTTTTCTTTTTTGGATTATTTCTATTAATTATCGGCAATGGCTTGTTCAAACCCAATATTGCATCTATCGTGGGGCAGTTATATACTGACAACCCAGAAAAAAAGGATGCTGCGTACACTATTTTTTATATGGGGGTCAATGCGGGTGCCTTTTTTGGCATTTTACTTTGTGGCTATATTGGAGAAAAAGTAGGTTGGGGTTATGGTTTTGGATTGGCGGGAATATTTATGTTTTTAGGCATGCTGCAATTTTATTTTGGGCAGGGTATTTTTGGCAACCTGGGCAATAAACCAGAACAAACTGCTCCTTTAGAAACAAAGGAGGCCACTAAAGAAGTAAAAGTAAAAACTTCAAATATATTTAGTCAATCCAGGGTCATCATTTGGGTTGGTTTAGCTTTATTGATTTTTATTTCCATCTATATTTTTCTTCCGGCAAAGGAGTGGATGGCTCCAATGATTTTTGGGAGTGTGATTGGAATTACGGGTTACATCATATCAGATCCATCCTTAAATAAAATAGAAAAGGACAGAGTGTGGGTCATATTTATCTTTGCTTTCTTTATTATATTCTTTTGGTGGGCTTTTGAACAAGCCGGAGGATCTATGACCATTTTTGCAAGAGATTATACAAGCCGAGTCCTCACAGGAAGTTCTGCTAAAATTTTCATGACCGTTAATACCTTTTTGACCATTATTCCTTTAGCTATTATTACCTGGGTATTATTTAAATTATTTAAAATTACTTACACAACATACAGACTATCCAATCAGTTTTTGGGAGCAAGCTTTGTCATCATATGGGGTATAGTTTTATGGATGCTTTCAAGGGAATGGAGAAGTGAATCAACTGAGATACCTGCATCCTGGTTTGGAATTCTTAATTCGTTTTATATCATCACATTTGCACCACTTTTTTCAAAGTTTTGGGACGCAAAGATCATCACTTCAGGTGCGATAAAGTTTGGATTGGGTTTGTTTTTACTTGGATTTGGCTTTGCTATTTTGTCCATGGGTTCCCTGAGTATTCCGCAGGGTGCCCAAACGGCTTCTGTGAGTATGATCTTTTTGATTTTAGCGTATTTATTTCACACTTTGGGAGAATTGTGCATGTCACCAGTGGGCTTATCATATGTCAGCAAACTTTCGCCCACACGTCTGGTAGGAGTCATGTTTGGAGTATTTTATATTGCCAATTTTATAGCAAACTGGTCAGCGGGAAAAACAGGATCTTATATCGATAAGATATCGGAATCGTATTCCATGTCCACTTTTTTTCTCATATTCACAGCAGTACCCATACTGGCAGGAATTATAATTATACTACTCAATAAGAAAATAAAACAAATGATGCATGGTATTGATGGATAAAATCGTAAATTCATAAGAGGCGATAAACGAATTTATAATTCAAATCGTTACAATGATACAAATAACATTACTTCACTAAATTTTTAACATTATGGCTTATAGATTTTTTACGATGCTAATCGTTTTTGTAGTGACTTCTCAATGCATACATGCCCAAAAATATATGATTTCAGGAAGAGTCATTGAAGGGGATTCAGAGTTGCCTTATGGAGGTGCCACAGTTACTATTGCAGATAAGGGTTTTGGAGCCATTTCTGATACTGAGGGTATGTTTGATATCAAAGATGTACCCAGAGGTTCCTATATGCTTAATTTTTATGCTCCGGGTTTTGAAAGAACCAGTCAAAGCATTAAGCTTACGAAAAACCTGGATCTGGGTTTAATTGCTCTTTTTAAAATGAAACGAGGTATCCAGGAAGTAGAAACGCAAAAAACAGCCAGGGCATTTAGTATATCCAACTTAATTGCTAGCCGGCCAAACCTTTTAGGAGGTAACATGATCTATGGTATGGCACCTGAGCCCAAAATGCTAATGGGTAGTTTTTTTATTGACGCCAACTGGAATGAGGGCGCATTATTTATGTATAAGGATAATGAAGTTAAAGAAAATATATTAGTTAGATACAGAATTGATGGCAACAGCTTCGATCTGAAGGAAAAGGATAATGATTACGTGCGCAATATACCAGGTTTATGGGTCGAGACCTTTATTACAATGGATGGAACTACAGGTGCAACCCGATTTTTTATTAATGGTAAAGATTATTTAATAGACAAAGAACCAGCTAAAGGCTTTTTTGAACTCTTGGTGGATGGATCCATTCCCCTCTTAAAAAAGACAGATGCCATTTATAAAAGGTCTAATTATAATACAGCTCTTATGGTTGGCAACAAAAACGATAAAATCGTTAAAAAAGAAACCCTTTATTATATATCGGGTAACCAGTTTGTGAAAGTACCTACCAGTAAAAAGAAACTTTTAAATGTGTTTGCTAACAAAAAGGAAGAAATGGACACATTCATAAAAGCGAACGTATTGGCATTAAGAAAAGAAAGAGACGTAGTTACAGCCTTTGCACACTATAATAAAATTTACCAGGGTCAATAATTGGTAATCATTACTGATATCTATGGGAAAAAGAACGATTGTCTGTTTCCTGTTTATTTTTAGTTTTATAAAGCCTATACTTCAAGGCCAGAATTTTACTGTAAGTGGCCGTATCATCCATATTGAAACAGAACTGCCATGCATAAGTGCTGCTGTATCGGTCATCGATAAAAGCTATGGAGCTCTAACTGATGAGCAAGGATGGTTTGAAATGAAGATCACACAAGGCATTCATACATTACATATCAAAGCAGGCGGTTATGCAAGTAAAGTAATTGACCTCAATGTTACTGCAGATTTGAATTTGGGCATCATACCTTTACAGCCGCTGGTAAGTGAATTTGGAAATGTCATAGGGAGTTACTTTCTGGAAGATGAATGGATCCCAGGACATATCGATTTCATCGATAATGGAGAAATAAAAGAAGATATCAGAATCAAATACCGTGTGGATCAGTATGGATTCTACATCAAGAAAGTACAAACCGGATTTGCAGAGTTTGTACCGGGAGATAATATAAAAATGGTGACTTTATACCCATTTAACAAGGCTCAGAAGTTCTTTATCAACAGCAA
This sequence comes from Saprospiraceae bacterium, assembly GCA_041749255.1. Classification (GTDB taxonomy): domain Bacteria; phylum Bacteroidota; class Bacteroidia; order Chitinophagales; family Saprospiraceae; genus JABDLO01. Next base: position 38,917 of record JBGTBR010000022.1, on the reverse strand, counting down.
TCAATACAGGACTAAAAACAATTCAAAAGACGAAAAGACATTTTATGAAATCCTCATCTTTGGTGAAGTGCCTTTATTGCGAAAGACGGAAGCAATATATAGAAGAGCCAAATACCAAAGTTCTCTGGGGATAGGCAAAGATCGGGATGAGATACTCAAAAAAACCTCCCTTTTTATCTCGGTTAATGATAGGGTCGTAGAGATTCCCCGAAAGTTGAATTCCTTTCTATCTTTACTACCTAAATACAAAAAACAGTCAGAAGAATTTATTAAAAATAACAATCTATCGGTTAAAAAAGAAAGTGATTTGAAAGTTTTTATACAATACTATAACAACCTGATAGTAACAGACAATAAGTAAAGGCCCTCCATTTGCTTTCCTAATCTCATACCTTAGACAGCTAATCATTTGTACCTACAGTCTTCTTTATATTTCTTATATATTGTTAAATAAATAAAAATGAGACAAATGGATACTCCATATTCTGATGCTATTATTAGCTTTGACTTCATTTTTGTGATTTCTCCTAAAATGCATTGAATGCATATACGATGAACAGAGAATTGGCCATATTGGAAAAACTTGAAAAAGAACTTAATCTGAAACAACTTCAGATTAAAAGTCTATTGACCATTACACAGGCTATTAATGACAATATTTCTGCGGAAGGTCTGTATAATATGTATAAATCTTTTCTGAGTTGGGAAATGGAAATTGATAAAATGGCTTTATTTATCAAAGGTGATGATTCCTGGTCTTGTGTCACTACAATAAACACCGATCGAAAAACTAAAAACGAACTGACTCCATTCATCATTATTTTTACCCGACTTCATACCGTTAAAAAAGATGATAATGCTCTGTTACAGGAATTTGACATCATTATCCCTGTTTTCCACAAGCAATTACCTCTGGCTTATGCTTTGATCGGCGGAATAAAAGAAAGGACAGATTTATATAACAGAATTGAGTTTATCACAACGATTACGAATATAATAGCCGTGGCTATTGAAAATAAAAGGCTTTTTAAAAGGCAACTCGCCCAGGAGCGATATAAGAAAGAAATGGAACTCGCCGGAGATGTTCAAAAAATGTTGATACCTGATCATTTTCCGAAAGAAGACCTTTTTGAAATGTCTAAAATATATAAGCCGCATTCTAATATAGGAGGTGATTATCTGGACTTTATTCCATTTGATAAAAATAAATTTGCCTTTTGCATAGCTGATATTTCGGGAAAGGGAGTCGCTGCTGCGTTATTAATGGCCAATTTTCAGGCTATAATACAAGCTATGATACACCAATACAGAGATCTTGAAACATTTATATTTGCTTTGAATGAAGCGGTTTACCGTATCACTAAAAGCGATAAATACATAACCTTCTTCATTGCAGAGATTGATCTGAAAAAAAGAAGTTTAAAATATATCAATGCCGGACATTATCCCCCTGTATTAATACATGGTGGAAACATATCAAGATTGAAATGTGGAACCACCATTATAGGAGCCTTTGAGAAGTTGCCTGAAATAAAGGAAGAGGAAATTCATTTGCCTGATGAAGCTTTTATTTTTTGCTTTACCGACGGACTGGTTGACATGCAAAATGAAAAGGGAGAATCATTTTCTGACGAATTGATTGAAAAGTATGTCAATCAACACTGGCGACAAACAGCAGATGATTTTAATACCGGATTGATGAAGGAAATTGAATCTTTTAAAGGAAATCAGGATTATTCTGATGATATTGCTATATTAACGTGTAAAATTTACTAAACCCTCCTTTTACTAGGACATGAGCAGAAGAAATAAACCCCCTCAAGAAAAAAACAAAATCCTTGCAGGAATATTGGCATTTTTTCTCGGAGGATTCGGAATTCATAAATTTTATTTAGGTAAACCCGGCTCGGCATTTTTTTATATATTCATCTTTTTTATGACTTCCAGGTTTTTCCCGGTTTCTTTTATTCTTGGCTGGATAGATGCCATCCGGCTATTTACGATGAGTGAAGAAGCCTTTAATAAGAAATACAATAAATTTTTGCTGGAGGATGATATGTATGAAAGTAGGCCTGTCAGGAGAAATGAACGACCTATGCGAAGAGAAGAAAGAAGAACTGAAAGAAGTCCAAATCGCCCAACACGTAGATCTATATCCAGGAGCAATCCTTTTAAAAAGAGCGGACAAAAAAAGTATAAAGAATTTGATTTGGCAGGTGCCATTGAAGATTACAACAGAGCTCTGGAAATATCTCCTGGAGACCATGAGATTCATTATGAACTGGCATGTGCTTATTCTTTGCTTGAACAAAAAGAAAGATCATTTTATCATTTGAGCCAGTCTGTTTCCAAAGGAATGAAACAATCAGAAAGAATTTTAACCGAAGACAATCTTGCCTTTTTGAGAATTCAACCTGAATTTGAGGATTTCAGAAAGAATGGTTATAATATTATAAATTTACCTCCTGAAGTACGGGAAGAGGTCGTGCAATCTATCAGGGAAGAGGACATTAAAGACGATGTTCTCCTGGCACAACTCAATAAATTAGCAGAATTGAGAAAAAAAGGACTCTTAACAGAAAACGAATTTCAATTGGAAAGGAAAAAATTAATGAGAAGATAAATGTTAACTATTGGTATGTAAAATGCGTTTAGTAAGGTATATGATAGCATCAGAATTAATATCAGACATCGTTTCTCCATTGAGAACATCCGATTCAGGAGAGGATGCGCTTACTGTTATGCATATTAATCATGTAAAACATCTTCCTATAGTCAATGATACTATGCTTCTGGGAGTGATCTCTGAAGACGACATACTATCTAATGAAGTAAATGAACCGATAGGAAGTTACAGACTTTCGCTCATACGTCCCTTTGCTTTTGAGTGGGAACATCTTTTTGAGGTTATGTCAAAAATGGCACTTAATAAACTTACAGTGATCCCGGTTATTGATGAAAAAGAAATTTTTAAAGGATTAATCACACAAGAGGATCTACTTCAATATTATGCTTCCAGTTTTTCATTTACAGAACCCGGCAGCATTATAATACTTGAAATGAATCGCATCCAATACTCATTGGCTGAAATATCCAGAATTATTGAAGCCGAGAATGCTTCCATCCTCAGTTGTTTCCTGACATCAGCAGAAGACAGTACTTTGGTCACCGTCACGGTTAAAGTGAATAAACAGGACATATCTTCTATCATATCTGCTTTGCATCGCTATGATTATTATATTAAAGGTAGTTTTGCCGAAAAAGAGTATGTCGATGAACTGAAAGAAAGATATGACGCTCTCATGACGTATCTCAATGTATAGTGGTATTCGATAACCGCTTTTATATTAACTCCCACTTAGATTTTTAGTCAAATTGTTGATTTTTTTAATTGTAAAATGGTCGTATAGCGGTGTTTATAAAAATAGGGTGAGATGATATAAAGGAAGAATGTATTTTATTTTTTAAATCATCGTTGTAAGTACGAATGAGTACAATATTTATATTTTCCTTTGCGTCAAAATACGAATTCTGAATGTACCGGTTATTCCTAATTATTTCATTTGCTATTGCATTTCACACTGTTCAGGCTCAGGCCGATTACGTAGTTGTTAATGAATTGATCATTAATGGAAATTCGCGTACAAAACCTCAGGTTATATTAAGAGAGCTCGATATATTTCCCGGAGACACTTTAGTCTTGTCTGATCTACCTCAAAAAATACTGTTGAATGAAAGAAGGCTATTGTCCATAAAATTATTTACTGATGTAGCTATCAATATAAAAAATTGGGATCGTGAATTAAATACCGTTGATGTCCACATAGATTTAATTGAGGGGTGGTACTTTATTCCAAGTGTGATATTTGAACTCGCTGACAGAAATTTTAACGTTTGGTGGAAAGAAATGAACAGATCGCTCTCCAGGGTCAACTACGGGTTGCGGGCTGATCACTTCAACCTGACTGGGTACAGAGATCGTCTGAAGATTAAAATGCAATTTGGATTTACACGAAATTTTGTTCTCGAATACAGTTTTCCATTCCTAACTGATAATTGGGGGTTTCAATCCGAGATCTTTTATGCTGACAACAAAGAGATAGACTATGTAACACTGGAGAACAAACAAAACTTTATAAGTAATGAGGATGAGAGATTACTTCTTCAAAGATTCAGAACCGGCTTTACACTCAATTACAGACCTGATCTTTTTGCCTTCCACGCATTGAGATTTTCGTTTCAGTATAACAAAGTGGATGATTTCATAGCCAAAGATCTCAACCCCAATTTTTATTTAAATGGCAATAATTATCTCCGCTTTTTTATGTTGGAATACGATTTTCAATTGGATAAGAGGGTATTTACCATTTATCCGGAAGGGGGACATATGTTCTTTTTCAATATTAAGAAAGAAGGGTTCGGCATATTCAATGATTACAATAATCTTCCGGTGTTTTTAGGAGCCGAAAAACACTTTGGTTACAAAAGATGGATATTGAGTGGCAGGTTTAAAGCAAAAGCGAATTTGATCAGAAACCAGGTAGCATTTGTAAATAATAAAGCCATAGGTTATGGTAAAGATGTCATCACCGGATATGAGCTATATGTGATCGACGGCACCGATTTTCTGCTATTCCAAACCGCTTTGAAATTCAGGATTTTCGATAAAGTGATCGATATGGGTTCAAAGATGCCTATCAGGCAATTCAGAAGAATGTCATTGCGGTTATTTCTCAGGTGGAATTTTGATGGAGGTTATATAAATGAACGGGACTATGTGAATACCAACACTCTCAATAACCAATGGGTTTTAGGATATGGTCCTGCCATAGACTTTATGTTATGGAATACGGTAGTTGTTGAAGCAGCTTATTCTTTTAATCAATTGGGAGAAAGTGGATTTTTTCTCAAAAGTTCTCTATCTTTTTAATAACTTTCTGACATGAAGACATTTATATACGGTCATTATATAACCAGAGAACAACTACTTTACCTCAAAGACCTTTTAAAAATTTCTGAAGAACTGGGTGTCGAAGTTAAGTTTTACAAGCCATTTTTGGAACAGATTCGCCTTGCAGGAATGCAAATGGATATGAAAGCAACCATTGAAACACATTCCCAACTGGTGACTGAATGTCCCGATTTTGTTATCACGCTAGGGGGTGATGGCACCATCCTGCAATCCATTACTCTTGTCAGAGATGCAGGCATTCCCATCATTGGTGTCAATATGGGAAGGATGGGTTTTTTGGCGAGTATAGATAGGAAAAGTATTCGATCTGCTATGGTAAAAATCATGAACGGCAGGTACAGGATTGAAGAGAGAAGTTTACTGCTTCTGGATTGTAATAAAGACATCTATGGAGAAACCCGATTCGCGCTGAATGATTTTACCATAACCAAAAGGGATAGTTCAGCTATGGTAAAAATATCTGTATATATTAATAAACAACTTCTCAATATTTATTGGGCTGATGGTATAATAGTAGCAACACCTACAGGATCTACAGGGTATTCATTGAGTTGTGGAGGCCCTATTCTGTTTCCGGATGCCGCTAATTTTGTAATAACTCCGATTGCACCCCATAATCTCACTGTGAGGCCTGTTGTGATCAGGGACAGTGCTACAGTTGACATCCGGGTCGAAGGGAGAGAGGAAACGTACTTGTCTACCCTGGATTCAAGGTCCGAACAAATTAGTGCGGAGCACCATATAAGACTAACAAAGTGTCATTTTAATGCACATTTGGCCTATCCGGAAGACAACACGTTTATGGAAACCATAGGTAGTAAGCTGATGTGGGGGCTCGATATAAGAAACTAAATATTTTTATTCAGCGGGTATGTGTTGGCGATTTCTTAAAGACACCAATTTGCCTAAAAACAATTCATGCTAATTTTTGAATTTGTCAGTCAGGTCATTGAAAAGATATCACTCATAAAGTGTGGATCATTACCTGGCAGGTTCTTCTATGTTTTTATTTTCCTCTATCATGTCAATAAAAATACTCGTAAGACTAAATCTGTTCTTCTCGACTTTATCAAAAAACAATTTGTCTTCGTTATCGAATATCTTCTTGACTTCAAAGTACTTTTCACGCCCTTTATCAGTAATATAAACATTTTTTGACCTGGAATCCTGAGGGTCTTCTTCTCTATTAATATAACCCGTCCTCTCCAGACTTCTCAATACCTTACTCGTCATCATTTTGTGTGAATGAGCATGCCGGGCAACGCTGATCTGATTGATGGGTAAATTCCTTTGTTCCATCCATATAATAGTGGCTAACAAAAGATATTGAACATGCGTAATACAGAAATCTGTAAGCAGCTCATTGATTTTTCTTTGCCATATGTTGGATACCTGCCACAATAAATAGCCTGATCCATGGCTTGGTTTACGGTCGTACTTCATAATATGTATTCGTCCAATTCTCCTGGGTTAATTTAATAACCCCGTTTACTTGTTCGAAGATAGTTAATTAAAACAATCACAGCAAGATAATGAGATTAAATTTTTAAAAATTATATATTATATTTTTGATTGTATAAGAAATCAATCAAAATAGGCTTCGGAAAGTTTATTGGAATGTGCCATTATTAAGAAAAAATGATAACTACTCAGTATCTGGTATACATGAGTTGTTTTGTCATGATTTTTGCTTCAAACCTTTTGGGGAGTTATGGCTGAATATTTATAAATGATGAAGCTCATTGTTTATTTTATTTCCTATGTCTTAAAGCATATTCATAGGCGAAATAGGTAATGATGATGTCTGCTCCCGATCTCTTAATACTAAGTAGAGTTTCATCTACAGCTGCACTGAGGTCTAACCAACCTTTTTCAGAGGCAGCCAGCAACATGGAACATTCTCCGGAAACGTGGTAGGCAGCGACCGGTATTTCAAATTGATTTTTCAAAAGATGAATTACATCCAAATAATGCAGGGCAGGTTTGACCATGATAAAATCCGCACCTTCATCTATATCGAGTTCGGCCTCTGTAATGGCTTCATTTTTATTTCCGGGATCCATTTGGTACGACTTTTTATCTCCAAACTTTGGAACAGAATCAAGAGCATCCCTGAAAGGTCCATAAAAAGCACTGGCATACTTGGCAGTATAACTCATAATGGAAACTTCTTCATGCCCGCTATCATCCAGGGCCAATCTGATAGCCTGAACCCTGTGGTCCATCATATCTGAAGGGCCAATAATATCAAATCCTGCATCGGCCTGAATTACAGCCATTTCTTCCAGGACTTCCAAGGTCTCATCGTTTAAAATTTTACCGTTATCGACTATACCGTCATGACCGTCAGAACTATAAGGATCCATAGCCACATCACTGATCAAACTCACCTCTGGAAAAGCCTCTTTGATCATTTTCGCTCCTTTCAGATAAAAATTGTCAGGATCCAGGGCATAACTGGCTGAGGAGTCTTTTAACTTGTCATCCACTACTGGAAAAAGAATAAATTTATCCAATCCCAATTCAATATATTTACCCATATCAGCTATGATCTGATCCACGGATTGTCTGGAAGCTATGGGTAGTGAATGAATTTTTTCATTCCTATTCTTTCCATCAAGCATAAAAAGAGGCATAACAAGGTTAGAAACCGATAAATGGGTTTCTCTTACTGCATTCCTTATAGCCTGTGATTTTCTATTTCTTCTCGGTCTTCTTAACATGGTTGTGTTTGTGGTGATTTACAGGTACTGGATCTTTTCCAAATGGACCCCATGGATGGCATTTGAGTATTCGTTTTAACCCTAAATAGATGCCTTTAAGTATTCCCCATTCTGTGATGGCAATGATCATATATTGCGAACAAGTAGGGCTAAACCGGCAATGGGGACCCAAAAGAGGGGAAATCAGCTTTTGATATGCTTTTATAGGTAGTATAAATATATATTGGATTATTTTCATTACAGCAAAGAGACTTTATCTTTTTGTTTTTTGTGATGAAGGAGTAAAAACCCTTTTCTTAACTGATCCCGCTTGATGGTGACAATGTTCTTCTGATCATCAAATAACTCTAAAAAGATGGTATTGGTAATCTCAATCAATGCAGGTTGACGTATATCGTATATTTCAAAATAACACCATATCGCCATATAATCACCAGAACCTTCCTTTCCAAGGAAGTCCATACCAACCCGTTGCCCGTCAATTTGAATAATAAAATGATCATTGAAGTATTTTTCTATATAAAAATCGGAGTCTTCAGATTCCTTTTCTGTAAGGATATGTAATTCATCTTTCCCTTTTAGCCTGATAGCATCTTCAAGATCATCAATAAATACATGTAAACTAATTTGGACAGACTTTGTGCTACTGTTGTATTTTATATTACAATTACTGACATGGTAATCGTGATAAGGTGTCGAAAGAACAGCTGCAGTGAATGCCAAGATTTTGAAAATAATGATCATAGTTGAATTACCAGATTTTTTATAGAAATGGAGTAAACAAAATTACTATAAAAAAGATCATTTGCAATATGATAAATTGGCTGAATGTAACCAAGATATTCCTCGATACTTAAATTTCATCTGTTTAAAATTTAGGTGCTAATGGTTTTGTCATAATTTTTGCATCCCCCAAAGTTTTTGGGGGCAAAAATTCCGCCAAAACGATGACCAACCCATCAATTTACCCCACCCAAAGCTTAGGGTGGGGCTATTGATATTAAGCTCTTTCAGAGCTTTATTTAATCATACTTCTTTGTGTCTCTATCCCCGTCACGGATGTTTAATCTGTTTTTGGTCATTTGCACTTTGTGCGTCATTTGTAGTCATTTAATGGTCATTGGTGGTTATGCATTTTCAATTTTCAATTGGCAATCACTTTTTACTTTAAACTGTTCACCGTCCTGATCTTCAGACTTTCCGACCTTCGACTAACATTGCGACCTTTTAATCGTTTACAGTTCACTGCTCACCTTTCACCCTTTTATCGATCTGCCGAAAACCTCAACCTCAACCTTAACCTTAACCTTGACCTTAACTTTAACCTCGACCTTCCGACTTTCAGACCTTCCGACTATCTGAACTTTCGACCTTCGACTTTCTGACTTTCCGACTTTTAACCTGCCGAAGGCGAAAACCTCACCATTAACCTCGACAAACTCGTCTTTCCAAAAGGAAATTTTATCCTGAAAAAGAATTCATTAGGCGATAAAATTATTCATTTCACCGAGAAAGTGCTTTTTGATGCAACTTCTGGAGACCTGCAAACGTCTATAGTATAGAATTTAATTTGGAAATAGAGTATCAAAACTTGATTCACAAATTTAAATTCGTTATATTTGCACTTTTATAAAAATAATTCTTTAACAAAATAAAAATTTATTATCATGTTAACGCTAGATACGCACAAAACACCTTATGACAAATTTAAGCCAAGAGCTTTCTTTCCCGACAGGAAAAAAATGATGATGCAGGACATTACCCAGGGTAATGGAGGCAGAAAATACAATCCTGACTGGAGTACAAACAAAATGGTAACAGAGAAAAAAGAGGTTGAATACAATTCTGATAAACAAGAGTTTATGCAACTACTTCCCTGGGCCTTATTTGCAACGATGGCTTTGATTACATTGATGTTGGCCATTTAATACATCATCTGAGAAAACTGCGATAAAATTAAATATTGTAAAATCTAATTTTTTCAAAGTAAGGACAATAAATTCTGATTGCCCCGTTAATATTCAAAGAGAGTTAAAAAAGTTAAACTCCTCCTTTATATAAGGAAATTGAAAGAGTAAAATTTTAATTCGGAATAATATTAATCAATAAAACAAATCCCCGAAATTCCGGATGATGTAAAAAAAGTAGAAGGCAGGGTTAAATACCTGCCTTCTTTCATACTATCATTCCAGAGGCATAATCATTCCTCTGTCCTGATATACCGGTAAAGACCGGAGTATTTTATATGTTATTTGATTGTGATTAATGAGTTGAACACAACCCGGTCAAGTTTTGTCCGGGTTTTTTTCGTTTAAGCCCGATTATTTATTAGAAAATGCAGCGAAGGGAGAGTCGTTATATCTATTCACCAAACAACTCTGATCAGCAGGAATTATTTAATGAAAATTCCGGCTGTTTACTTTTATAAAGAAAGTAACGATTATCCTTAAATTGATTACCAGGTTTAATACCTATAATACTCTGGTTTGAATGGACCTTCTGGCTGCACACCAATGTATTCTGCCTGATCCCGGGTTAATTCTTCCAACTCTACCCCGATTTTTTCCAGATGCAGTCTAGCTACCTTTTCATCCAAATGTTTAGGTAGAGTATACACTTTGTTTTCATACTGATCGGCATTTTGCCATAACTCTATCTGCGCCAGTGTTTGGTTTGTGAATGAATTCGACATGACGAACGAAGGGTGTCCTGTAGCACATCCCAGGTTTACCAACCTCCCTTCCGCGAGCAAAATGATGTCTTTGCTTTCAATGGTGTACATATCCACCTGAGGTTTAATCTGGACTTTTTTGTGGCCGTAATTTTTGTTGAGCCATGCCATATCTATTTCATTGTCAAAATGACCTATATTACAAACAATGGCTTTATCTTTCATCATTCTGAAATGGCGCTCTGTTATAATATTTTTATTACCGGTTGCCGTTACTATGATGTCAGCTTCTCTGGCGGCATTTTCCATTTTCTTTACAGCAAATCCATCCATGGCTGCCTGCAATGCACAAATAGGATCTATTTCAGTAATAATGACCCTGCATCCGGCTCCTCTCAAGGAAGCAGCAGATCCCTTTCCTACATCCCCATAACCCGCAACCACAGCTACTTTACCCGCCATCATAATGTCAGTTGCTCTTCGTATCGCATCCACACATGACTCTTTACATCCGTATTTATTGTCAAACTTTGACTTTGTCACTGAATCATTCACATTGAAAGCCGGCATAGTGAGGGTTCCGTTTTTCTCTCTCTCGTATAATCTGTGCACACCTGTTGTGGTTTCTTCGCTTAATCCTTTTATTCCTTTGGCCAGTTCAGGATATTTATCAAATACTACATTGGTAAGATCTCCACCATCATCTAGAATAAGATTAAGAGGTTTTCCGCCTTCAAATGCAAATAGAGTTTGTTCTATACACCACCAAAACTCTTCTTCACTCATTCCCTTCCACGCAAATACAGGGATTTCTTTGGCGGCAATAGCTGCTGCGGCATGATCCTGCGTTGAAAAAATATTGCAGGAAGACCAGCTCACTTCTGCTCCCAATTCAATAAGAGTCTCAATTAAAACAGCGGTTTGTATTGTCATATGAAGGCAACCGGCGATTCGGGCGCCTTTTAAAGGCTTACTTTCGCCAAATTCCTCCCTAAGTGCCATTAATCCGGGCATTTCTGCTTCTGCTAAATAAATTTCTTTCCTTCCCCAGTCGGCAAGGTCTATGTCTTTTACTTTATATTTTTCAGTGATGATCATGGTGCTTTATTATTAGGTTTATAAATTATTTTTGCGGTGCAAAGATAGATTATTTTTTTCTACATCCTATAGTGGGAATGGGTCAGATTCCCAATTAATAGCAGTAAATGCAAGAAAAACAGAAGATAGGTAAATATGTTTTACAATTCAGGATATTCAAAATTTCTTTTATTGCTTCCTCTCTATTTATATTGAAATCTATGCCTGTTGCAAACCTAACTGTCCATACCTATGTTTTAGCATTGGTAGCTTTTTATTACTTTTGAGCTCCTTCATTTTATAACCCCTTTAAAAAAATTTCTATGCCATTTGATATTCAAGTTATTCGCGATCATTACAACTCTTTAACTCAAAAAGTAGATCGTGCTAAAAAAGTATTGGGTAAACCTCTCACATTATCTGAAAAAATCCTGTACTCTCATTTACACGATGATTCTCCGCTACAGGATTATAGAAGAGGCAAAGACTATGTGTTCTTTTCACCGGACAGGGTGGCCATGCAGGATGCAACAGCGCAAATGGCATTGTTACAGTTCATGATGGCGGGTAAAGATAAAGTAGCTGTACCGAGTACTGTTCATTGTGACCATCTCATACAAGCTGAGGTAGGCGCAGAAGAGGATCTGAAAGGGGCTCTTTATATAAATAGTGAGGTATTTTCCTTTTTACAATCCATCTCCAATAAATACGGAATTGGGTTCTGGAAGCCCGGAGCAGGTATTATTCATCAGGTCGTCCTTGAAAATTACGCATTTCCAGGGGGGATGATGATAGGTACCGACTCACATACTCCGAATGCAGGAGGATTGGGTATGGTAGCTATTGGAGTCGGTGGAGCTGATGCCGTCGATGTCATGGTAGGAATGCCATGGGAATTGAAAATGCCAAAACTGATAGGAGTTAAACTGACAGGTAAACTCAGTGGGTGGTCTTCTTCAAAGGACGTCATATTAAAGGTAGCAGGTATACTCACCGTGAAAGGAGGAACTGGAGCGATAGTAGAATATTTTGGCCCGGGAGCTCAAAGTCTTTCCTGCACCGGCAAGGGTACCATTTGTAATATGGGTGCAGAAATTGGAGCTACAACCTCTACCTTTGGATACGATGAATCTATGGGTCGTTACCTCAGGGCAACAGGGAGAGCCCAGGTTGCTGATATGGCAGATAAAATAGCACCGTACCTTACCGGAGATAAAGAATGTTATGACCATCCCGAAAAGTATTTTGATCAGGTCATTGAAATTGACCTTTCAAGCCTCGAGCCTTTGATCAATGGTCCATTTACACCTGATCTTGCCACACCGGTTTCTAAACTCAAAGAAAAAGCAATCGCCAATGACTGGCCTTTAGAACTGGAATATTGCCTGATCGGATCGTGCACCAATTCATCATACGAAGATATAACAAGGGCGGCTTCTATCGCAGAACAGGCAGTAAAATTGGGGATCAGACCAAAATCACAGCTTACCATCACACCTGGATCAGAACAGGTAAGGTATACACTGGAACGAGATGGAGTGCTTAACACGCTGGAAAAGATGGGCGCTAAGGTATTTGCAAATGCCTGTGGACCCTGTATTGGACAATGGGCCAGGGCAGGTGCCAGCAAAAAAGAGAAAAACAGCATATTGCATTCTTTCAATAGAAATTTTTCTAAAAGAGCAGACGGCAACCCCAACACACATGCCTTTGTAGCCTCACCGGAAATCGTTACAGCCGTAGCCTTATCGGGCATGCTTGGTTTTAATCCGTTAACAGATACATTAACCACTGAAGACGGGAGAGAAGTGATGTTGCAGGCTCCTGTTGGATTTGAACTTCCGCCATCCGGATTTGGTGTGGAAGATGCGGGATATGTTCCTCCAGTAGTAGACGGATCAACCGTACAAGTAAATGTGGATCCCGGTTCAGACAGGATACAGTTACTCACACCATTTCTGCCAATGACCCAGAAAGAACTCAATGATAACAGAGTGTTGATCAAGGTACAAGGAAAATGTACAACCGACCATATTTCTATGGCCGGACCATGGCTTCAGTACAGGGGTCATCTCGAAAATATTTCTAATAATACATTTATTGGTGCCATCAATTATTTTAACCATGAAGCTAATAAGGTGCTCAACTTTGTGAATAATGAGTACATGTCCGTCCCTGATTCTGCTCGCCTTTACCAGGCAAATGGTATTGGTACGGTGGTATTTGGTGAAGATAATTACGGAGAAGGATCATCCAGAGAGCACGCCGCCATGCAACCTCGCTTTCTTGGGGTCAATGCTGTCATAGTAAAGTCATTTGCCCGAATCCATGAAACGAATCTTAAAAAACAGGGCATGCTTGCACTCACCTTTATGAATCCTGATGATTACGATAAAATCAGACAGGATGATAAAGTAACGATTTTGGATTTTGACAAAATGACAACAGGACAGCCCATGAACATCTTATTGAAGCATAATGACAGTACTGAGGATCGGATAAATGTTGCACATACTTACAATGCTGCTCAGATACAGTGGGTAAGAGAAGGATCAGCACTTAATCTTATCCGGGCTAGTTTGAAATAATGAAAATGGTTATTTTTTGTTAACTACTCAGTTAACCGGGTATAGATTTTCATGTCAAGTTGCGAAGAAGTGGCTGTTTTGTGTATTGAGTGGGTATGCTTAGCATAGGCTCAACGGGTTCAATACCCAGCCGTTTTCGACCTATGACACGAACATAACCTAAGTATCGACCGGCATCTTCTTTCACTGCCTCAATCTCCGTTTTGTTCTCAGGCGCTATGGCCAGATGCCAATTTAACCATAAACGCCAACCATCAGGTAGAGAATCGGCAATCTCAATGTCCATAAATCCGGTTCGTTCCCAGTGCCGTTGCCACCATGGAGCAGAGTGTAAACACCAAAGGTCTGGTGTCCACCATTCTTTAAGATGCTCTGGCACGAAACCTGTGATCTCCTGCATAAGCCCGGCACCAGCAATACCGATCTTTCCACCTGGTTTTAAATGTCGGATCAAAGAGCTTAAATACAAATCATCTGTACCAAAATAGAAAAAAGAATCAATAGATATTATGGCATCAAAAAACTCAGCGGCAAAAGGAAGTGAGCGTGCGTCAGCATGAATGGGAAAAACCCAATCTTCTACCCCAGCATCCCTTATTCGCTGCAGGTTTTCAGAAACAGAGAACCACAGATCAATTGCCCAAACTTGTACCCCAAACTCCCGATGGAGAAAGATCGAAGACATGGCTCTCCCGCAACCAAGGTCTAAAACCCTCATCCCGGGACGCAGGTCAAACTTCTTTGTCAGCCATTCTGTCATCCACAATGGGTTGGCACCACCACTGACGCTGGAACTAATCCAATCGGGGTGGTATTGAGATGAGCGGGGAAATTCCGGAGTCGTGAAAAGGTCATTCATATCTTGGGTATTTCAGGGTATCTTCTTGACCAATAGAACATATTAAATAATTTTATCGGAATTGAAAATAGGCAATTTCTAATTATCCAAATATATTTTAAATATTAATTCTACCTATCAGACAAGCATCTAAAGAACTGGACGGCTTTGAATCAGGTGAGTTTTGAAAACCACCCTTTTATCTTTTTTAATACATTATTTTCGTTTTGATCACTTTCTTCACTGTTATTATAATTCTTATTCCCAATCAAATAAGCAATGGGTTTAAGTTCTATATACTCTTGACAAACCACTTTAAACATGGCCGTAAAGGGTAAAAATAAAATCATTCCGGCTATTCCCCAGATCGAAGCCCCAATGATGATGCTTAATATGGCAGTTAAAGCGTTAACATTTAAATTACCACCTACAATCTTTGGTGTCAGAACATTACTTTCAATAAACTGAACAAGCCAGAAGAAAACAGCTATGATTATGGGTATCCATATAGAATCATAGGTCATAAAAGCATATAATACAGGAATTGCAGCGCCTAAAAGGGTTCCGGCAAAAGGAATAATAGCTAAAATAGCCGCTAAAAAACCAAAAAGAAATGGATTGTCAAGACCGATAATCCAAAGCCCGATACTATTTACAAATCCTAGAATTAAGACTATTAACAACATGCCAAAAAGGTATTGCTGACCTACATGTTGAATGGATTTAAACTTGTTTAAAGCTTGTTCTCTATTTTCAAGTGGATAGAAATGAACCAACGAATAGACCAACCCATCTCTGTAGATTAATATAAGGAAAGTGAATATTATGGAAGAAATGAGCCCGATGAGGAAACCAGCAGATCCGCTGAAGGTTTGGGTTACCAGTGTCCCAGACGACTCGTTAAACCAGCTTTTGATCTTTTCGTATAACTCTCCTTCTTTCAGGTAACTTACAAACCCCATGTTTTTATTGATGTACAATGAGACATCTGCAAATACCCTGATTATTTTATATTTAAACTCAGTAAAGTTCTCAGAGAGTTGAATAATTTGGTTGGAGAACAGATAAATAAATCCCGCAATGATCAGGATTAATGCTAAAATTGAAAGAAAAGCTCCCATGATTTTACCCACACCCCAGCTTTCAATTTTCCGGCTTACCGGAAAAAGTATAAATGCAATCAACAATGCAAAAGCCAAAGGGATAAGAACGGTCTTAGCCAAAACTAAGAACGCAATGAAAGCGAAAACGCTACCGAAAGCATAAAATACTTTTTGAAAAGATAAGTGCATCTTAAAAGAAGTTTTAAAAAATAGTTTTATAAAGTAATGCTTATTCCAATGGAGATAGCTTGTTTCTGCTGGGTACTTTATTATTTTTGGTAGATTTCAACATTCCTTCTATACATCCTACAATACTTCCAGTTTATCCTGAGCTTTTTTTAATACGTATTATGCAACATCACTGTAGTCATTGCATTTTCTAAAATCAAATCTAAGGCCGGAAACGCATAAATAAATAAAATATTGTTGCATCCGAAGCATTTACATTTTTGCCCTTCATTGCAAATGGATCAAACTCAGTCTAATGCCTGTCGTTTTGGTGTTGATCAATTTTTGTTTTACATATTAAGCAGGGTTTATTAGTGAAAGAAAATCGTTTAGCTGAATGTTGAATTCCTTTGGATTTTCCATATTGCTTACATGTCCGGCATGTTCAATAATGTGAATGGTGGAGCCTTTAATTTTTTCATGCATGAATTGGGCGACATCAGGTGGCGTAATTTCATCTTCTTTCCCAACCATAATAAGTACAGGAACCTTAATTTCTTGTAGTTTGGTGCATGTTTCTGAGCGTTCAGCTAAAGCATGCAAAGCTTTGTAGATTGATTTTTTGGAAGTTTTCATGATCATTTCCTTCACAATTGCTATTTCATCTTTGTGCTTTGAAAAAGACAGTGGGGCAAAAAGTTTTTTCAAACTAGCATTCGCATATTCTTCCAATCCTTTGTCTTTGATACTTTCAATAGCCTTCATCCGTTTTTCTTTTGCTTCGGGTGTATCGGCTTTGCAATTTGTATCACATAATACAAGTGCAGAGAAACGTTCGGAATGGTTTACTATCGCATTTAAAGCAATGTATCCACCCATGGAAAAGCCACATATTATTGCTTCCTCAACCTTAAGTGTATCCATCAAACTGAGCAAGTCACTGACAAAAAGCTCAATAGAAAAGCTTTCTTCACCAGAGTGGGAATTTCCATGACCCCGAATGTCATAAGCAATGACCCTAAAATTTTCTTTTAATTCTCCGATCTGCTTGTGCCACATTGATTTATTCAGCGGAAAACCGTGAATGAGAATGATGACAGGCGTTTTGGTTTTCCCTTCATCGATATAACTCACAAGCAGATTATGGGAAGTTAGTGTGAGAGTATTTTCTGAATAATGCATAAAGTATGTCGTTTTTAGAATTCTAATTTCACATCCATTATTAAGTTATCGGACACCTTTTTTAAGAAATATCCTATAATGAAACTTCCTGAAAAGGTGAGTATTCTCAAGGAGTTTACCACTTTAAAGGTAAATGAAATAATAATGTATTAGCATATAAAGATAAGTTTAGAAACGGAAGGATACATTACATGTTTTCAGGAATATGTTACAACATTCACGTGTAAACGGTCGGAAGGTCGGAAGGTCGGAAAGTCTTAAAGTCGAAGGTCGGAAGGTTTGAAAGTCAGAAGGTCTGAAAGTCAGAAGGTCTTAAAGTCTTAAAGTCGGAAAGTCGAAGGTCGGAAAGTCGAAAATTAACCAAAACTAAAACCAAAACCATTTGATACCAGCTACGAGCTACTAGTAAAATAGGTCGAAAGTCGGAAGTCTGAGCGAAGCAAAAAGCTAATGCCAAAAGCTAATGGCTAAAGGCTATTTGGCTGAACTACGAGCTACGAGCAAATTTCTCTGATCTTTTCATAAGGTCTTTCATATCTTCTTCTTCGTTTATGGTTTGTTTTCCGATGTTTAAAACCATTTGAGCATGTTTAAGTACAGCTTTTTGGTGTCTTTCATTTTTAACAAAGCCTTGTATGATTATCAATGCTTCCATCAATCGTATAATGACCGCTGTACTTCCACCTGAAAATTGCCGGATTTGGTTGAATGCAGAATCTAACATGCCTTCGAAGTCCAGGGTATCTGCAATCATTCTAAGCTTTTTCTCATCATCGTAGTGATACTTTGATGGAAACCTGGCTTGAGCCAGCCAGGACATGGTTGCTGATAAGTTATCAATACAAGCAATAGCGGTATAAGGATCATTTACTCCGGGAGAAAGTGCGCGTACAGCTATTTCGACCATCTGATGTATAGAGTACTCAAGATCATGTTGTGACATCTTGATTTTCCCTATTACAAACTGATCTAAAATTTTTTTCAAATTTTCTTCCTCATACTTTGAATTAGAATAAAGTACCCCAATTTCAATACCTTCTACAAGATGGCTTCCCGTCCTGTAATTTAATTCCAAAAGCGCATCATACCGTGTGACAACTTTCAGCAAGGACTCACTGTTAATATACTGAATATAACCACTTTTCTGGGATTGGATTGGAATACGCTCCAAAAAACCTGAAATGACGGATGAGACATCTACGCATTCATCACTGTCATCTACTTCCTCCATTTTATCGGGAAATAGTGTTTTAATCTGATTAGAAATATATCCTGAAATATCAGATATTACCTTGTCAGCCTGAATACTTACAGCGATATTATGGATAAAAAAAATCAACAATACAATATTGGCAATGGCAGCTAAAATGGCAAAAAGTATGGATATGGAAGGGGTAAAGGAATAATCATTACTATTTTTTACCGTATTTAAAATAATCAGGCAATAAATATAAGTGGAAATGTATGAACCCAGCACTACTTGATTGAGCCGGACATACATAAAGTTTTTAATGAGTCTCGGACCAAATTGGGAAGAGGCCAGCGTCAAAGCCACAAGAGTAACAGAGAAAACAGTCCCTGCCACACCGATCATCGCTCCGGATATGGTTGACAATATACTTCTTGCAGAATCAGAACTGGATACTAAAAAAAAGCGATATAAACCTTTATCCGGAAGCATGATGTAGGTATCGAGGTGTACTAAACCAACGGATAAAATAATAGAAAACCCTAGCATCAGCACAGGTAAAAACCAGAAACTAGCCATTAGTTCATTCCAAAAGAAGAGTAATTTTTTCATCCTTTTATGTTAGGGTTATTTCCAAAGTAAACATCATGATACAGTTTATCAAAAGGGAATTGTGTCATTGTAAATTTGGATTTGGAAAAAAGACTTTTTCAGGATGTTTTTTAAGTTCGTTCATCACGGCCTCAAATAGTTTTTTCCTGATTCTACCTGAATTTTTTGGCTCAACCAGGTAGCGCACTACCACTTCTATCCATGTGTTGTTATGGGGAGTTAAAATGACAGATGGATATTCATTTACATCCAATTCATCTACAGGAGTTTCTGCCAAAATTCTTTTAAATCGCTTTACCCGTCTAACCATGGCTTCACCAATTTCTTTTTCAACTATATGCTTGATGGTATCGCTGGTAAATTTGAAATCGCTTTTATAAGATATGAATAAACTGAGTTCGTTCCAGATGAAAGGGAATAAAGGCCATGAATAATTATAAACATATTCACTGAATACTTTTGAGTTGGCAAATTTTATAATTCGTCCACTTGGATGATCGCCTGATAAATAATCGCCATTAAATTCCCATAGGGTCGTATCAATGTAGCTTACATTAATCACATCGCCATACACATTACCTATCCGGATGCGGTCTCCCACTGCGTAGGGCTTACGGATAAGAATGTACAGCCACCCATAAAAACTGGTGATAGGATTTTGTAAAGCAAATCCTAGAATAAGTGATACAATACCAAATGAAACCATAGCGGCATACCAATTGGCAAATAACAATGAAAGGATAATGGCCAGGATGATCATCCCCGCAAATAAGTCGGCAATACGGTTAAAATTAAAAACTGTGGTTTTATCTTCTATTCTGCGGTCAATTATTTTTTTTAATAGCCTGGTTGCGAGTAACACTAAAGAAATCAATATCACGGCTATCAAAATTTTTTGTATCAGCGGAATATAAATACTGGAAATGGGTAAGCGATCCCATTTTAAAAGAAAATACAGGGCACCACAGATTAAAAATACAATGGCGGTAATTCCCAACAAAGGAGCCTCTCCCTTTAATGCAATTGCATTTTCCTTTTGTACAGAAATGGGGTTTTCGCTCAAGGCTCTTTGGACTTTCTCATCCTTTTTTATTTCTTCTAATTCTTTATCTTCTATAGGTTCTGAAGTATTCATACATGTTTTTTAAACTTTATGGATGTATTTTAAAAGTCGATTTTATGATCAATTGTTGCATATTTTTATCCCAATCAAATTTCAAATCTTCAATTTTGTTGATTCAAGAGATGATCAAGAGTTATTGGTAATCCCATGTTCTTGGTGCCAATAAATCGAAAAATAAATCTCAAAACCAGGTTTCTAAAACTGTTATATCAATCCGGATAAGTTTTACAAAATTCACACTTCTCAACTATAGGTTAAGAAATGTAAGAATCTTGTAAATATTCCTGTGCGATGTGTAACATGAGCGGCAATGAAACACGACATCTTTGCGTGGTAACAATTCCGCTACCATTTCAGGTCAGGACATTAAAATGAAAAAATATAAGACAAGAAAATACACTTAAAATAATAACGAATTACAACTATTTATTTAACAGTTAAAAAATTAATATAATGGATTTAGAAAAAAGAATTGATGTACTAAATACTCTAGTCGAAATTAACAATGACAGGGTTGAAGGGTATGAAACCGCCACAAAAGACACTGACGAACAGGACTTGAAAAGACTGTTTGGAGAGTTGGCCAGTACAAGTAAGCGTAACAATCGGGAATTGTCCGACGAAATAAGAAAGATTGGTGGTGAACCCACCGATAGCACAAGGGTTTCGGGCAAATTTTTTAGGGCTTGGATGGATGTGAAAGCCGCCCTAACAGGGAAAGACCGTAAAGCCATACTTAACTCATGTGAATATGGCGAAGAGCAGGCTCTTGATACGTATGATGATGTATTAAAGGATGATCTGGAGCATCTTAGCCAGGGTCAACAAAGCTTAATACGCGAACAACATGCTTCAATAAAAGCTGACCACAGAAAAGTGAAATCAATGAGTGAAGCGCTGGCATAAATGTGCATGATCTCAATCCCATGTCAGTCCTACTATAGAAATATGGATCAGGACTGACATGGTTTTTTATTTTAAAACCAACTGGTAAATTTCTATAAAGACAAAGCCTGAGGCATTCAATTGTAACTACTCAGATATTAATGAATCGTTTAAATCCTAAGTAAAAAAAACTCCCTTTTCATGGGTTCGCTTTGATACTGATAAGTCGTCATCACTGCTTTTTCCAATACTTGTTTGAGCTTATTAAAATCAGCGGGTTTGCAAATATATATATTGGCTCCGTTACGGAAAGTTTCTTCCATATCTTTTTCGCTCTCTGATGTGGAATAGATGGCAATGAAAATATCTTTTAGATTATCATCGCTTTTTATTTCTTTCAAACATTGAAAACCGTCTTTGCCTGGCATATTTAAGTCAAGGAAAACAAGATGAGGTAAGCGGATGTTTTCCATATTGAGCCATTCCATTAACTGCATACCATTATTAACAGTACGAACAATGGTTTTTATTTTTAATTCTGAAAAAGCTTCGGTAAAAAGAAGACGGTCAGCTTCATCGTCATCTGCAAGAATTATATGGATGGGTTTGTTTTTCAATGTGCATTATTTTTTAACAGAGGCGGGAATATATATATCAAATGATGCTCCTTTATTCAATTCGCCTTTTGCTATAATGATGCCATTGTGATTGTCAACTATTTTTTTAACGATAGCAAGTCCTATTCCAGTACCTGTGTATTCATCTTTTCCGTGCAGTTTTTGAAATAACTCAAATATTTTTTCGCTGTATTCTTTTTCAAAGCCAATGCCATTGTCGGTAACATTGATGTGGCAGTATTCTTTTTGATGAGGCAGGTTAGCCAGTCCGACATTGCCATTCAAGTGTGAAATTTTGAAATCATTATGCTTAATGTTTTTGCTCGTTATGGTTATGCGAGGCGGCACTTCGGGATTAGAATATTTGAGTGCATTGCCAATGAGATTTTGAATGAGTTGACGGAACTGGAAAGGAATGATTTTCACTATACAAGTTTCAGGTGTCTCTATGACAGCGCGTTTTTCTGCAATGGCATCTTTGAGCTCGGATTTTACTTCATTAATGATAGAACTGAGAGGTATGTTTTCAAATTTGCGATCGGCTACACTGATATGTGAGAAAGCCAACAAATCGCGTATGAGTTCCTGCATTCTTTCCGCAGAGTTCTGCATGAGTCGGAAGTAATTTTTTCCGCTATCCGTCAGGTTTTGATTTTCTTTTTCAAGTATGCGACTTGCGATGGTTTGAATTTTGCGCACTGGTTCTTGCAAATCGTGACTGGAAACATAAGTGAATGCTTCCAATTCTTTGTTCATGTTTTCAAGTGCTGTGTTTTTTTCTTCGAGTGAATCATTGGCTTTTTTTAATTGCTTTGTTCTTTCTTCTACGGCTTTTTCTAATCTTATTTTTTCCTCATTGCGTTCTTTTATTTCTTTATTGAGCAATTCTTTTTCTCTAAGTTCTCTTTCTAATATTAACTGTCTTACTTCTGTAATGTCAGAGATGATAAGAAGGATCAAATGTTCGCGGTGTGTTTTTTGAATGATGCGGCTTGCATTGAGTGACATTATTTTTTCACCTAAGTTCAGAAAGGTATGTTTCACTTCGTAATTGTAGAAGTGAGTATTTCTAGGTATGATGTCTTCAAGTAGTTGTCGAAGTGCAGGGATGTCCCATTGTTTATTTCCTAAATCGTATAAAAGTACTCCTTCGGTTTGTTCTTCGGTGGCACCAAATTTTGAATAAAACGATTTGTTGGCAGATTTTACCCGTAGGTCTTTACCCAGGACAAGCATTGGATCGTGCATGGTATTTACAATGGCTTCAGAGTATTCATACGATTCATTCAGCAGCTCGTTGCGTGTTTGTAATTCCTGGTTGGCGGTAGTGAGTTCTTCATTGGAAGATTCTATTTCTTCTTTTGAAGTTTCCAATTCTTCATTTACCGTTTGTAATTCTTCGTTGGTTGAAACCACTTCTTCATGGGCACTTTGCAACTCTTCGGTAAAAGCTTCCTGCTCCTGTGACACGGCAAGTGCATCCGCTTTTGCCAATACCAATTCCTCTTCTAACTTTTTTATTCTCCGGTCTTTTGCTTGTGTATTATTTTTTCCTTCACCTCCTTCCGAATAAATTTCTGCTTGTTCCAGTTCGGTGAAAAGTATTAAAAGCAGGGGCTCCTCACCTTCTATTTTAAGCGGAACAATTTCAATACTTATAATTTTGACTTCAGAGTTTACTTTGATTTCTATTCCGCTTTTTCGAAATCTTGCATTGGTTTTTATCACTTTTGATATGGCATTGCGCAACTCAAAAGCAACTCCCGGTCGTGCCATTTTTAAAATATTAAATGTGGCTTTGCCCTTAGGGTGAGTGAGAAATACATCGGTTGTGCCGCGAAACTGCACAATTTCCATTTGGTGATTGATTACAACGCTTGCAGGCATAAATTCAGCAACCAGAATTGCATCAATAGCATTTTCAAGCTTGCTGTGATGTATATAAATATTCTTTAGCGCTTTGCTTCTACTCATTTTCGGGTCTGTATTTTCAAATGCAGTCTGCTGTGCATAGCGTGGTAAAAGTTCTGGCAGCATTCGGGCACTTGAATTTACTTTGGGTGCAAATATTTTATGTTTATTATTGAAGTCTGTAAAAAGATGTGCTGAATGGCTTATGTTTTCTGATTTGCCAAGCATCAAAAACCCATCCCTGTTTAAAGCATAATGAAAAGTGTTGGTTGCTTTTTTTTGTGCTGCTGTATCCAAATAAATAAACAGATTGCAGCAACTGATAAAATCAAGTCGTGAAAAAGGCGGGTCGATTAAAATATTATGCGGTGTAAATACACATATACCGCGCAAGGCTTTATTCACGCGGAAACTGCCATCTGCTTTGGTGAAGAATCGCTGTATCCGTTTTGGCGAAACGGTTTCTAATTCTTGCTTGGTGTATACACCAATGCGGGCTTTGGCGATTGATTTTGTGCTAAGATCGGTAGCAAAAATTTGAACAGGAATATTGGTAGCCTGGCTTTCCTGAATTTCGAGTAGCATCATCGCAATAGAATAGGCTTCTTCGCCAGTTGCACAGGCTGGAATCCATATACGCAATGAATCTCCCGTTTTTTTTCTTTTGAGCAACGTTGGAAAAAGATTTTCTTTTAAATAATTGTGTGCCTCGGTGTCGCGAAAAAAACTTGTAACATTGATTAATAAGTCCTGATAGAAAATATCTATCTCTTCATTTTTTTGTGAAAGTAGTTTTGCATATTCTTTGAGTGTCGTTAATTTATACAACAACATTCTGCGAAGGATGCGCCTCTTGATGGTATTCATTTTATACGCGCCAAAATCAACACCGGTTTTTTTGTGTAATTGGGTAAGAATAATTTTTAGACCGGGATTATCCCTATGAATTTCGGGTTCATTAATTTCTTCTTTTTCGGTTTTTCCACCGCCATTGGCGGATTTTACAAATGGATGTATGCTTAGTCGCGCTAATTCGAGTGCCATTTCTTTTGGCGATAAAATGAAGTCAACCACACCTGCTGCAATGGCCGAGTTGGGCATGCTTGTAAATTTAGCAGTGTCGTCCTGTACAAAAGTTAATCCACCTTCTTGTTTAATCGTCTTTAAACCGACTGTGCCATCAGTTGCGCTACCGGAAAGGACAATGCCTATAACCCTTTCTTTTTGTGCCTGTGCCAGGGATGAAAAAAGAATATCAATGGAAATAGCTGTGCTGCTTTCGGCACGAGGAATTAATTTTATATTTCCATCTGATATTTCAAGTCCTTTGTTGGAGGGAATGACATATACGTTATCGGGTTTAATTTGATCCATGTCGTCAATTTCCTGTACTTTCATTTTTGTCTTTTTCGACAAAATTTCCGACAACATGCTTTTGTGGTCTGGGCTAAGATGCTGGACATAAATAAATGCCATACCCGTATCGTGAGGAAGATGCTTTAACAACTCTATCATTGCTTCCAATCCACCTGCTGATGAACCAATGGCAACAATAGGAAAAGAATTTTCTTCCATTTCTTTTTTAGGACCAGATTTATTTTTAGGTGAGGATGCTTTCATATCTTATCGGGAATGGATATAGAATCACCTGTAATCCTAAAATTTTCTTTATCCGGCAGGGGGTTGTTTTTCTGTGTTATAAGTGTAAGCGCTTCATAAATGACTCTTTTTAGTTCTGAAAAATCAGAAGGTTTGCAGATGTAATAATGGGCAGCATTTCGGAAAACAAGTCGGATTGATTCCAGCCCTGAAGCAGAGGAGAGGATAATGACCGGAAGGTTTTCTAGTTCGGCGCTTCGTTTTATTTGACCTAAAGATGCGAAACCGTTTTTTCGCGGCATATTAAGGTCCAGAAAAAGAACATCAGGCAGCTTATTTCCTTTTTCTGTAAGTTTATTGAGTAGTTCTTCACCATTGTTCACAATAGAAAGAGTGGCAGATACCGGCAACTCATCTAAAGCATCTTTGAAAAGAAGGCAATCGGCTTTATCGTCTTCAGCAAGAAGTATGTGAATCTTTTTTGGAATCATTTTGCAAAGTTTAGATAGTTATAGGGTAAATTAAATTCTCATGTCGGTTATGTCTATCGGAACGGTTAACATTACATATCACTTGGATATAAGCAGAACTTCAGTCAATCCTTAAATACTATTTCAGCATGATATGCCTAAGTTATTATTTTTCGTCCCGATTTATTTTTTTATTATTCATCTGTTAAAGATTTGAACAAACAAATATAAAGCTTTATTATAGACCATCAAAAGGATTTTTTATTTTTGTAGCCATTGCTTACTTTCATAAGTGTAAATCTCCGATATTTGCTGCTTTTGTGACTCCAAAACATTCCTTCCTTTATTTGTTATCCAATAAATGTGCTGCATAGCTGTGGTGCTATCAGATATAAAAGAATATTTTAGTTGTCCACATGTTGTAAGATGATCCAAATGAAAAGGCTGGATTAAAGTGGATGGAAACGAAAAAAATCATATATACCTGGAAACTGCCTTTACCATTTCATGAACTTATCGAAGGAAGAATTTCCGTATTTCACGCGGATTTGCTTTTCTTACCTTCTAAACTTGCTTTTAGCATCTCCATTAAATTGTCATTTTGTTTTGCCACAACTTTCATTTTTGGCTTAGTTGTTTTTTTACCTTTTGATTTTTGCTTGATTCGCTTTAACAGTTTAGCTGTGTAAGTATCTTTATATTCTTCAATGCTGAATTTTTCGGTAAGCTGGTCTACTAATTTATTGGCCATATCCATTTCTTTGGTTTTGGATTTCGATACTGGCGGTAACTTTAATTCAGTAGTTTCTCTTATTTCCTGGCTATAGCGTATGCGATTTAATACTATCACATCTTTATAGGGCTTTAGTATGGCCAGCCCTTCCTTATTTCTCAATACAAACGTTGTAACTCCTACTTTGCCTGATGATTGTAAAGCATCTCGTAGCAAGGCATAGGCTTTCATTGCACCTTGATCAGCAGGTTCAAGATAATAGGGTTGCTCATAATATAGGGTATCAATTTCCCGTTCGTCAACGAAATTGATAATCTCAATCAATTTTGTTTTAACGGCATCGGCAGCTTCAAAATCTTCAGCGTCTAGAACCACATAGTCGCCATTTAATTTATATCCCCTAACAATGTCTTCGTAAGCGATTTCCTTTCCCGTGTTTTCATTTACCCTCTTATATTTTATGTTAGCGTGGTCTTTACTATCAAGCATGTCAAGATCGAGAGAACTTGTCTGCACTGCAGAAAATAATTTTACAGGAATATTTATTAATCCGAAGCTGATCGAGCCTGTCCAGATGGGTCGCATATTTTTTGTTTTTAATGATCCTATTTGTTGAAAAAGTCTTAGCTGAAATGCGAACGATGGCCGATAGAATACCTTCATAAAAGCCTAAACTTTTTGTGCATACAAAGGTAATAGGGAAGCTTTCGATTAATGATATATAATTACTTAAAAAAATTATATTATTACCATAAATCTGCAATCTGTAGTCTGGATTTATTTCATGTTCTAAAGGGTCAGAAAAAAAATCTTTCTACACTTCACCCAGGGGATAGGTCTATGTAGAAGGTTAGTGGAAACGATCAATTCAAAATAAGTTATGTAAGAATTTGAACAGAGTAATTTAAATTTCGTAACATTCGGTATATATGAGTTGTTTTGTCATGATTTTTGTCCCCAAAAGTCCCCAAAGCTTTGGGGAGGGGTTATAGCTGAGTAGTACAAAAAATCATTTCCTCCGAGCAACAAGCTCAGAGGAAATGAATGGATGCAATCCTTTATCGTATAAAATTATATCACCAGCAATGTTTTTCTAGTGTTGATGCATATACATATCTACAAGATCTAAGGCGTAGCTATTTGCATTGCATTGTCATCCAGATTATATCATTGAACTTAAAAAGTTACGAATTGGCGTGTTTAAAATCTGCTGTGTCATTGTGTTTAAAATTTCCAACTGCATTTTTCACATCTTTTTTTGCATCGTCGAATTTATCTTTTCCTTTGTCGAGCAATCCTTCAGCATCTCTTTTAGTGCTTTCAAGCATGTCTGAAAGAGAATCGCGAAATTCATCAAACTTTGATTTTAGATCATTTGCATAATCATCGCTTTTTCCCTTGATTTGTCTTCGGGTATTTGAACCTTTATCAGGAGCGAATAAAACACCTACTATTGCGCCAATGGCAATTCCTAAAACTACATTACCTGCATTCATAATTGATTTTAATTTAAAGCTCTACAACCTCCCCAAAGGGGAGGCTGATAAAGCTGATTATTTGAATATTGTTTAATTAATTTACTCTCTGACTGCTGCCGGAGAAAACTCTCACGAGGAAAGAGATTATTGCTATTACAAGCAGTATATGAATAATAGCTCCTACGTTATAGGCAAAAAAACCTATGGCCCATAAGATGATCATAATTACTGCGACTGTATAAAGGATGTTTCCCATAATATTATATTTATTAAGTTATTAAAATTATTTATTTGCTTTTTGATTTTGTTGCGACCTTTTTGTCATTACCTTTTTCTGATTCATCTTTGTCAGCGGCTTTAACATTTATTGATCGGGCAACTTTAGAAAGTTTTATATCAGCTCCTTTTTCTTCGTCTAATGATTTTTGCAACAAACGGGAAGCATCAGTCTCACCTAAGGTTTTAGCAAAGGCACAAAGCGTTCCGTAAGAAGCTATTTCGTAATGTTCTATTTTTTGTCCTGCCGATATAATTCCTGCATCACACATCGCTCCTTCTTCACAAGATTCCATTTTTTCTTCTGCCTCTTTGATGAGACCTACCATGGCTTCGCATTTTTTGGCACTGGGTTTTTTGCTAATAGATTCAAAAACCTGATCCAATCTGGTTACCTGATTTTTTGTTTCCTTAAGATGGCTTGTTAGTGTTTTAACCAATTTTTGAGATGTGGCTTTTTTAATCATCTTAGGAAGGGCTTTGGTTAATGCTTTTTCAGCCCAATAAATGTCTTTTAATTCATCCTCAAATAATTTCATTAGTTGAGATGATAGCATAGTGGCATTTGATGATTTTCCATTTGATCGTTTTCCATTTGACTGTTTTCCATTTTGGGAAGCGGTCTTTGATGAATTCGATGTTTTATTTTTCATATTTTTATTTAATTGATTAAAAATTTGTGGTTTCTTGTAATAATTGACTACTGTTTTTTACACAATGAAACATAATTTTATTTTTTTCTAAAATATGATTAAAGAGTAAAATTTCTATTTCTCAATTTTAACAATACAAAAGTACGATTGTTAATTCGATAAAGCGTTACACAGTTAATGAAAACATTTACAAGATTCACGCATTCTCTGCGAAAAAATTGAAATGTACTTTAGGGGATGAAGGCGTTCTCTAGGGTGAAAGTCGATTTAGAGAATTTTGGGTTGACAGGAAAAAGAAGTTTTTTAAATCCAAATTATTCTGTAAGATTCTTTAAAAGGCTGAATATAAGTATCAATTAGTTTTGTTGTTTGTCAAGTAAAGCGTTTGTCATTTCCTGGGAACAGTTACATAATTCGCACATCCTCTTCTTGAAGAGAAGTGCTTTTGAAATGCCCTGTAACAGATTTACTCTTTTTACCATCGATTTTACACCATCACGGCCCTGAAGCCGCATGCACCTTTAATGTTCATTTTTTCCGCCACGAAGATACCAATGCATAAAGAATCACTAATGTTAAACCTCTTATTGATGCCCTTTAGTGACTTAGAGTCTTAGTGACTAATTGGTTCTGATGTCGCATTCTACTTCTGAAGTTTAGTTCTCCAGCCACAAAGGTCACCAAGGCACAAAGAATCACTAATGTTACACTTCTTTCTGATGCCCTTTAGTGACTTAGAGTCTTAGTGACTAATTGGTTCTGATGTCTTATCTACCTTTTAATGTTCATTTTTTCCCGCCACAAAGCCACCAAGGCACGAAGAATCACTAATGTTGTACCTCTTTGTGATGTCAAGAGGCATAGAGTCCTGGTGGCTATTTTGCCCTGATGTGCTTAGCAAAGACCTACAAGGTTTTACCCTTGAACATGGAGGATCGATTCAAGTTATTGACGCCATAATGATCATATATTTTTAACCTGAAACCTCGAAGTTCTTTCCCTTGCTTTTTCATGTCTTTCGACGATGGAAAAACATGTGTCGTTTCCTAAGGAATAATTCTTCAGAACTTCATACCCTGCTCGTTTTCCGCTATCCGCTGTAGCAAGATGTAATTCAAATGGAATGGTATAAATTATACCTGTAACTCCGTGCCTTGTTAATTCGCTAAAATGTGAAAAATCAAATCAGCAAATTCACAAATCACTTTTCCGAATTATCTAAGGTAACGGTGTTGATTTTTAAAAGCATAGTTAAATTTTCTAAACCACCTCAAAAACTATGAAAATGAAATGTATCTTTTGCTTATTGTAACTACTGCTAAAATTAAAAATAATAACGAAAGAATAATTAGGCCCCACTGTGAAAGTGTAGGAATGGCTACAACATAAGAAATCACTATTTGACCATTACCTGAATTTGACCCAGGAGTCGCTGTTGCTCCAGTTGCTGATGCGTCAACATAAGATGTTCCTCCTCCAGCAGCGCCTTCTTCTACGGCTCCATTTCCACCCGAGTAGCCTCCGCCACCGCCTCCCCAAGTGTAACCTCCACCACCACCTCCAAATCCACCTGCACCCTGGCTTCCACCCCCTGCAGATCCACCACCCAGGCCATTGGCATAACTAGATCCTCCTGTAGCTCCTAAAACTCCTGCACCGCCATTACCATTAAAACCAGCTCCCCCAGCTCCGACATCTCCAGTACCTCCAGTACCTGTTCCTGCAAATCCCTCACCACCTAAACCATCTATACAAGGTCCATTACATCCACCACCTCCACCGCCACCTGCAGCTAAAAGAAGTACATTTCCAGAGCCAATCACAAAGGAACCACCTCCTCCGCCACCTCCAGTTGAAGAGAAAACACCATTAAACCCACTTTGTCCAACTGCAATCGTTAATATGTCACCAGGATTAACTGTAAAGAGAGCACTTGCTTCAGCACCTAATCCACCTGCAGCGGAGTTGCCATCCTGATTACCAGTACCACCAGAACCTCCTGTTGCTGAGATAGATAAACTATGTACACCGGCGGGAACAATAAATTGTTCAGTTGCTCCAGTATAATCAAAAATCACCTGATTTGCTTGAGCAAAAAGTTGGTTTGAAAATAATAATGAAAATCCGAAGAACAGGGTATTGAAGAACTTATTCATTTTGGTTGATTTTTTAGTTTTATTATAAATGTAGTTGCAATATAATAAATATATTTAATTGAAATCATCGTGTTTTTATTTTTAAAGTATTTGTTACTTTATATCATATTAGATTATGGTTTGAGCAACCTAGCTCTGACATTGTAGAGTTAATATTTAAATACGCCGCTATTCTTGGCGGCTATTTGACCCTGAAGTCGCATTCTGCTTCTGATGTTCATTTTTCCCGCCACGAAGCCAAGGCAGGAATTTAAGCTAAATACTATGGAATTATGCTGGAAAACAGGATCCGTGTAATCCCTTGATCCGCGCAAATCAGTGATTAAGACAATGAAGCCCTGGTGGCTATATAGCCCTGATGTTGCATTGTACTTTGGATTTTCATTTCCCGCCACAAAGCCACAAATGCACGAAACACTAAGCTAAATATCATTGGAATTATGCTGGAAAACAAGATCCGTGTAATCCCTTTATCCGCGCAAATCAGTGATTCTGACAATGAGCCCTGGTGGCTATTTAGACCTGATGTCGCATACTTCCTTTAAGGTCATTTTTATTAAAATAAAAGATAGGAACAAATCTAAAGGCCACCAAGGGGGACACGAAGTATTCTATGACTTATTCATTGTTAAATGCTTTAATCACTTTTTCTAAATTAATGCCTTTGCCAAGTACAGGTCTGAAAATATCACCTACGCTATTTATTCTCTCAATCGTATTATAAATGGTAAAGTCGCTCATCTTCAGTCCTTTTTTTACTTCATCCCACTGGAGAGGCATTGAAACCGTTGCGCCGGGTTTAGGTCTTAAAGAGTAGGGTGCTGCCACCGTAGCGTGTGCACGGTTTTGTAAAAAATCAATATACATTTTGCCTTTTCGCGATTTTACAATCCGTTCAATACTTGTGTACTTTGGAATTTCTCTTTGAACCAATGTAGCAATGACTCTGGCAAATTCTTTTGATTGATCATAAGTATATTTGGCACCAAACGGAATGTAAATGTGTATGCCTGATGAGCCGCTGGTTTTTGCATATGAACTTACGCCCATACTTTCCAAAATATCTTTGGTAACATTAGCTGCTTCTATGACTTGTTGAAAAGTATTTTCTGCAGGATCTAAATCTATAATGCACCAGTCTGGATAATCTTCTGTTTCCACCTTGCTGTGCCACGGGTTCATTTCGATACACCCCAATGTGGCCATGTATAATAAACTTGCTTCATCTTTTGCCACCAAATATTTTCTCAACTTGTTATCTGTATCGTTCTTATAGTTAAAAGTTTCAATCCATTCCGGAGCGGTTCCTCTAACATTTTTAAAATAAAAACTTTCTCCTTCAATGCCATTCGGATGGCGGTTCATTGATTGGGGTCTGTCTTTGAGATAAGGTAAAATGTAAGGTGCAACCTCATAATAATAGTTGAGCATATCACGCTTTGTAATTTTCTCTTTGGGCCAATATATTTTATGGAGATTGGTAAATTTTATATCATTTCCATTTATTTTTTTTACCTGTGTTTTATCGGTAGGATTCAAAAAAGTATTTCTGTCTTTTTTCCCACTTTTTGATTCCCCTGATTTTGATTTTGTTTTTTCCTTCAACGTAATATCCTTCATATCAACTGTTTTATCGAGTTTTACACCTTCTGCTTTTTTATCAATCCGCATTCCTACAAAAGAAGGATGACGCATAACACCGTCCTTTGTCATTTCAGTAAAACTTACTTCACACACCAATTCAGGTTTCATCCACACCGCTGATACATGAGGGTTTGGACTAAAGCGTGATGGTTTGTTTATATCTGGTGTTTCAGTAAAAGGAGTTGATTTTGAAATGTAGGGTTTAAATTGTTTGAGCATGTCTGTTTGTAGCTTATCGCTAAAACCTGTTCCTACTTTTCCAGTATAAATCAACCTCTCTTTATCATAAACTCCAAGCAACAATGAACTGAATGATTTTGATGAATCTTTATTTTTAGTATAACCGCCAATGACCATTTCCTGCCTTTTATTGGTTTTAATTTTTAACCAATCCTTTGAACGCTTTCCTGCTGAATATATACCGTCAGATTTTTTTGCGATAATTCCTTCCAGCCCCATCTCTTTTGCAGTTTCAAAAAATTCTATTCCGCTTACTTCAAAATTTTCACTAAAGCGAATGACGGGGTTATCAGGTATGATTTCTTTTAATAGGGTTCTTCTTTCACTCAAGGGTATTTCCATCAGGTCTTTTCCATTCATCCACAGTAAATCAAAAACATAGAAATACAATTCACCATCTGATTCAGACCGCCAGTTTTGCAAGGCGCCGAAATCTGGTTTTCCTTTTTCATCCAATACCACTACTTCACCATCTACCACCGCATGGATATTCCATTCCTGAAGGGCAGTAATAACCGGATAAAATTTTTCGCTAAACGATTTATCATTTCTGGATTTTAATTCGACTTTTTCTTTATTGCAAAACGCCACTGCCCTGTAGCCATCCCATTTAATTTCATATTGCCAGCCTTCTTTATCAAAAGGCTTATCAATCATGGTAGCCAGCATGGGCAATAATTTGGAAGGAAACCCGGAGCGTTTTCCTGAGGTAACCATTTTATCCACTGAAGTTTTTTTTTCCTTTGCTTTTTTATCCTTTACAGAAGTGGCTTTAACATCACCATTTTTATTTTGCGAAATTTCTTTTTTGGTTTTTTCTATCTGTGATAAAGTTTTATTTGAGATAACAGATTTGTCCTGTAGCGTTATATCTTTTTTGGATACATATTCATCCTTTATCTTAAACAGCAACCAACTATTTTCACCTCTACCTTTTGTTTTTATAAGTGCATATTCACCCTTCAGTTTTTTTCCATGCAACACAATATGCAACTTCCCTGCATGGATTCCTTTTTGTAATTCCTTTTCCTGTGCTTTTTTATCCTTTCCATCTGCATCAGCAAGTTCATAAATACCTTCATCCCATACTATCACCGTTCCGGCCCCGTAACCACCTGGAATAATTCCTTCAAAGTTTCTGTAGTCATAAGGATGGTCTTCTACCATCATGGCAAGGCGTTTGACATCCGGGTCAGTAGAAGGGCCTTTGGGTACTGCCCAACTTTTTAACACACCTTCCATTTCCAAACGGAAATCATAATGTAAACGTGACGCATCGTGTTTTTGGATAACAAAACGCAATGTATCACTGTCAGGTTTGCCTCCATCGGGTTCGGGGCTTACTTTGAAATTTCTTTTCTCTTTAAATGTAGTAAGTGCCATTTTTTACTTTTTAGTGCTTAGTCAAAAACTCGGCAGGAAACAATGGAAGATATTTATGCAATTTTTAAGTTATTATCATCTTCCCTGAATTTATAAGTAATGGCGCTGAAAATGCCAAACACAACATGGGCGAGTATGAGATGACCAAAAAATTCTTTTAGATTTTTTGCTGGTGGATTGGGATGAGCTTCAAACATTCCTTTCCACGCTGTAATTCCTGTAAGTCCGCTGGCAGCGCCTAGTAGTGTACCGGAATTTAAAGATGGTTTTATATTTTTGTGTTTCCATAGCTCATCATATAAAGCCACAAATACAATTCCAACAAGATAATGCATGCACCATCCAGCAATTTGGGCTGATTCTTTTGAAAAACTTTTTGGCAGTCTTTGAATAAGCTGTCCCAATATCTCCGGTTCACGGAAGTTTTTATTTTCAGATTTTGATATTAAGTAACTGAATAGAGTCATTGCAGAAGTTCCGACTATAGCGGAAATAAGAATTTTACCAGGTTGCATATTATATTTTCTAAAGGTTTAACTTATGGTTTTAAATCGATGTTAAAGCAATCATTTTACCATGTGCCTAATGCAACTTATAATGAATGCTTAATAATGCTGCGAAGATACCGGCATCTGTCCCGGTATATGTTATAGGGTTGAGCCAAACTGTTACATAATTTTCTTATTTGAATGTCACTACTTAGATATTAATTGATATGTAACTACTCATACTCAGCTCACTCGGTATAAATAAGTTGTATTGTCATGATTTTTGCGCCCAAAGTCCCCAAAGCTTTGGGGAGCGGCTATTCATATTTAACTCCTCCGGAGTTATGGGTAGTTACGTTTTTTTAATTAAGCTGGTTGATCTTCATTTATCATTATCTTTTTTAAATCTGATGATGCCGGACCATTTACTACTTTGCCTTCGATGGTGAAGCGTGAACCGTGCAGAGGGCAATCAAATGTTTTTTCATCGGCGTTCCATTGCAGTATTCCACCCAGATGCGGACAAATGGCAGTGCAGGCATGAAGGTTATTTTCTTCATCGCGGTATAAAGTAATTTTTTGCATACCGGAAGAAATGATCCCTCCTTCTCCGGACTTTAATTCGTCAGCCTGTTTGATGTCTTCGGGAGTAAACCAGTCGGTGTATTGTGCAACCATATTCCCCATTTCGTGCAGGTAGTCCCCTGTTGTTTTTAATGTAATACGGGAAGGGCTGTACATTTTAATCCAAGGATTTTCTTTTCCTGTGATTATATCTTTTATAATCATTCCACCGAGTGTACTGTATGTCATGCCGTTGCCGGAATGTCCGGTGATAATGTAGATATTTTCATCTCCCGGATTTTTTCCGATGTAAGCTAATGAATCTATCGGCTCCATTACTTGTCCACTCCATTTGAATTCTATGAGTTCAATGTCGGGAAAATGTTTTCTGGTCCAGGATTCCAGATAGTTGTATCGGTTTTTTTCTTCTATATTTTCATCATCTGCTTGCCCGGTCCGGTGATCCTCACCTCCTGCAATAAGAATATCATACTGCTCATCAAATTCTTCCAACCGTACATAGTGATAGGGTTTTGAAATCCATTTTGAATTTTGGTCGCCTGTATCCCACCACAATGAATAAGGTAATTTTCCTTTTGGAATTTTTGCAGCTATTACATAAGTACGATAGGGCCACTGCTTAGTGTGCATGGTAACTAAATCATTTACGGGAGTGTTGGTAGCCACCACAATGTGATTCGCTTTTATGTTAAAGCCGTTTGCAGTAGCTCCTTCTTTAGAAATATTTTCGGCCTTTGTTTGAGTGTAAATGTTTCCCCCCAATTGTATAAATGCATCTGCCAGACCTTTCATGTAAAGAAGAATATGAAATTGCGCCTGATTTGGATATTTTATAGACCTCATATCTTGCTTTTCGATGGCAGGTATGTTGGTTAACATTTCTGTTAAAAGCCCTGCTCGTTGTGTGGCTTCGAATTCCTCCTGCAACATTTCATGCGAATGAGATGGATGTGTAAAGAGATAGCCGACCACTCTTTTAAAATGGCAATCAATTTTATTTTGCTTAACTGTATTGGCTATCCATTCAATGGCTGCAGTATGGCTTTGTGCTACTAATTTTGCTGTGTCCTGATCAAAGGTTTTTTCTAAATCAAAATAGCGTTCGTTAAGGGCGCATGTAAGATGTGCTGTTGTTCTGCCAGTTTCGCCGCTTCCAATAAAACCATCTTCTACTAAAATTACCTTGCGCCCTTCTTTTGCAAGACAATAGGCAGTAGTAAGTCCGGCTATTCCCCCACCTACTACTAAAATATCAGTGGCAACATCTCTGGTTAGCTTTTCAAAAGCAATGGGCTTTGATACTAATGCAAGCCATAAGGAAAGATTGTCTCCCGATGTCGTGTTTTCATTTACGTTTTCGGAAGGAGGTGTATTATAAGATGTTTTCATTGTGCTGTAACATTTTTTGGTGTTTACTTTTTGCTAACATGCCATAGCCAAACTGACACATATTTTACAAAGGTGGTATGAAAAAAAACGAATAGCGTTACACTATTCAACAAAGATGTAGCAGGATTAACGCATTCCTTGTTTGTAGGAAAATTAGTGGAGTCTAATGATGTAAAGGTTTTCTGTGTTTAAGAACTATAGCCAAAATGAAGAATTTGTGGTGGCAAGACACGGATTTTACTTTCTAATAATGGATTCTCTACATAGCAGACAAGTTTGTAGAGAATCCATAGCTTGAGCACCACATCAGCTCGAATTATTACCTTCCACCTACAATAGTCTGTAATTTATATGACCCTGTATAAGTAAAAGTGGGGGTAACGGACACCTGTTGGTAATCCCCGGGCCACATGACAAATACATCATATATGGTTTGCCTAACTAGGTCTTCTGGTAGGAATGCAGCTATACCATATTTATTCGTTACTGCATGTACACTGGGAATGTTGGGATCCGGATGCTTTAAAGTTATAAAGGCACCTTCTATATCTGCTACGACATCATAATCTTTTGCATGGAAGAATACACCTTGTGGATCACCGGGTACTCCTTTCTCAATGACAAAATCCTTTTGAAAGGAATAATCAGGTATAAAAATGTCCGTTTCATAATGGGCTATCCCATACACCACGGGTGTAGATATCAAGCGCTCAGTACGAACATCATGCCAGTAATATTCTGAACTTTCGGGTACGTAAACCGCTATATTATAAAATGCCGGATTATAAGTAGATGACGATAAATCACTATCTAAAAACACATAATGTCCATTTGTCACGTTTGTTTTTGAAGCGACTACATTGGATGCATCATCCATCAGAAGTATATCTATATCCAGACCGACAATTATGTTCCCTAATGTATCTATAAAGTTTCCATAAAGTAAGGCCTTCCCGGCACCGATTTTGTAATTAAAATCTATATGATTTCCTCCCCAATCTGTTATAGTTATTACAGTATTCAACCATTCCGGACTTTTATAGGTAGTTGTTGCGCTGGCTGTAGTAGCGTCGTTTTTATAAAAATCCAAATGATCAAAATGATGTGTTGAATCGTGTAAAAATGCTTCCATTGTATAAGTACCAGGGGGAACATTATAAAAAAATACATGAGGTAAGCTCAATTCTGAATCACCAGTTGCAAATTTAGAAACATATTGCATTGAGGTGTCAGCCGGTTCTAAAATAACTTGCATACCTTCTGATGGGGCGGTCACTCGCAGATCTGGTGTATAAATATCCATTTTAATTTTGCTGTACACAGGTGGATTTACATGATCATCTATCACTGCGTATAGATAAATGGTATCCTGTGTCAAAATACCCGGGTCATAATGATGCGAAATCTGCCTAATACTATCCCTCCAGTGCGTGCCATCATAGTAATCAAATGTGAGAACTTTTTTTCCATTGGTAGAATCTACTGTGTTCCAGTAAACGGTTATTGTAGTGCTGTCCGTCAGATATGACCTATAATTGAAGGCTACATTATGATTCGGATGCACATAAAAATCTATTGTAGGTTGTGGGTAAACAGGAGAAGCATGAAATTCGAAATCTTCTTCATCTGGCAATTCGCCTGCATGACAATACCCTTGTAATGTTAAAATATATTCTCCTGGTGTTAATAATAGATCAGGCTGATCAACCCAGTTGATGGATGAATATGATTCTGCATTTTTATTGTATGCTATAAAATTAACGGTATCTGTTACATCTACATCCGCTCTTATCGAATAGGCACTGTAATCTGAGGTATTAAATAATACTGTTCCACCATTGTTATGAAAGGTACCATGTGTATCTGAAGGAAGATCTACCCTAATATCTTCAAGGCCACTCGAAGATTTTGTAGTTAACCATATATACCTACTACCTGATCCATCCCCAATAAACTTAGAATCATCGTTTATAATCAGTTGATTCTGAAAGTAAGCCGCTGGTTTTAAAAGATCTACATTAAAATC
Source organism: Saprospiraceae bacterium (assembly GCA_041749255.1). Lineage (GTDB taxonomy): Bacteria > Bacteroidota > Bacteroidia > Chitinophagales > Saprospiraceae > JABDLO01. The sequence goes on along the minus strand of JBGTBR010000022.1, from coordinate 138 downwards.
AGCAATTCAGAGTGAGAACGATAATAAATGAATAATTATAACAATTAAATACTATTGTTTAGTTATAGGCATGATATTACCATCACCACTAAGTGATGATAAGTCGGTTTAAGGGATTTTAACGATTAGTTCACATAG
>JBGTBR010000021.1:0-6093 GCA_041749255.1 Saprospiraceae bacterium | reverse complement strand
TAGTACACCTTAGTGATGCCTTAGTGGCTAGGTGCCTTAGTGGCTATTTAGACCTGATGTTATTTTGTGTTTTTTGATGATAAGTTTTCCCGCCACAAAGACTCGAAGGCACGAAGAATCACTAAAATGTTAGTACACCTTTGTGATGCCTTAGTGGCTTGGTGCCTTAGTGGCTATTTTTACCCTGATGTAACTTTGTGTTTTTTGATGATAAGTTTTCCCGCCACAAAGACTCGAAGGCACGAAGAATCACTAAAATGTTAGTACACCTTTGTGATGCCTTAGTGGCTATTTAGACCTGATGTTATTTTGTGTTTTTTGATGATAAGTTTTCCCGCCACAAAGACTCGAAGGCACGAAGAATCACTAAACTGTTAGTACACCTTTGTGATGCCTTAGTGGCTTGGTGCCTTAGTGGCTATTTTTACCCTGATGTTGCATTATACAGCAGAGACCTTCGAGGTTTTACTTTTAAACATGGAGATATTCAAGTTATTGATACTATTTAGATCCTATGTTTCAACGTGAAACCTCGAAGGTCTACGCACTAAAGGGGAAGCCCACGATTCAACAATTCAACGATTCAACGATTCAACCCTCCAACTCTTTTCACTTTTCACTTTCTACTTTTCACTTTCTACTTTTCACTTTCTACTTTATACTTTTAACTTTCTACTTTCTACTTTCCCCAGTTACACCCTCCTGAAAAAAAAACATATATTCGCTGCTTATTCTACCCGGTATAAAAAAACCTAATCATGAAGCTTGCCAGTATAGGTCTGATACTGAAAAAAGTTCGACGATATTTCTCACTAAGGTATCAGATTTTCCAGATAAAACAAAGTGGACTATTTGATGCCCATTACTATATGCACCAAAATCCGGACGTACCACTGTCCGGACTTTCACCGGCTCATCACTACCTGAAGTATGGGGGCAAAGAAGGTCGAAAAGCTTCACAGGTTTTTCATACAGGGTATTATTTAGAAAGTAATCCGGATGTAAAAAGTGATGGGATCAACCCACTCCTACATTATATCCGGTATGGAATATATGAAAACAGGAATCCGAATGAAGAATTTCTTTTCACTCCCCGTTTTAAAAACAAATTTAGGAAATGGCTGGTGCGTGTAGATGTTGAGGGGAAGCAGGTATTACTTAAGCTGATCCACAATAAAAACATCGACCTGATCAGGAACAGCTCCTATTTTGACAGTTATTTATATTTAAATATCAATCCAGACATCAAAAATGCCGGTATTGATCCGGCCATGCATTACCTTGTTCACGGATGGAAAGAGGGGCGGAGTCCAGGCACCCGGTTTGATCCTTACTTCTATCTCAATACCTATCCGGATGTCAGGGATATGAAAATCAATCCATTGCTTCACTTTTTGATATTTGGAGAAAAAGAGGGCAGGCTTCCAAAGCATTTTGAAGAAGACCAATCCCGGTATACTCAATCAGCCGATATCCGAGATTTACACTGGCCTGAGAAACATATTTTTCAGATCAAGGTAGCCATAGTTTGTCACGTCTATTATATGGATATATTGGAAAACTTATGGCCGTCTATTCAAAATATGCCAATCCCTTTTGATTTGTACCTGACAACTTCGGAAGAAAATAATCTGGTAGTGGAACAATTCTTATCAGACCGGCGACCGGAACACCAAACCCAGATTGTGGTTTGCCCCAACCGTGGTAGAGACATTGCTCCCTTTCTGCAGGTATTTGAAAAATATCTTACCCAATATGAAGTGGTGTGTAAGATCCATACCAAGAAGAGTACCCATGATCTGAACCTGGCAGGCTGGGGTAAACATTTGACCACTCAATTGCTGGGTCATCCTTCGGTAATTTACCGAATCTTATACGAATTTGAAAAAGATGCTTCTCTGGGTATGGTCTGGCCGGTGGTGCATCAATATATTGAAAAATTAAACCTGCATAGGGGATGGGGTGTATTTTCTGACCATATGAAGCAAAAAGCCAGGAATATTGCCGACTATTACAACCTCGATATCACCCGATTTCCGGATGATTTCGCCTTCCCTGCGGGAAGCATGTTTTGGTTCAGACCCGAGGCACTGAGAGCTTTACTCTCAAAGCCTGCCAGAGATATTCCTTTTGAAGAAGAAAAACAACAAATAGACGGAACCATCGCCCATGTCTATGAGCGCTTGTTTGAAATGCTTAGTGAGAAAGCTGGTTTTACTCATAAGACCGTTTATTTTGATCCTGAGTTATTGCGCCCAGGAAAAATACAAGACAAAATTCCGAAAGGCCTACGAAGTAGAATACTGTTTATTTCTCATGATTTTGTCATGGCGGGAGCTCAAAAAATCCTACTGGAAATGGTAACCTGGTTCAATAAACACACCGCCATTGAGGCCTGTGTTTTAGGCATTCAAAAAGGATCGGATGGAGGACGACTTTTAAAGGCATTTGAAGATATTGCAGATGTATATCTTTGGGAAAATCTTGTAGCTGAATTTTCAATAGAAGGAGCAGCTCACGAACTGATTGAAAAAACAGGGAAAATAGATCTGATCTATGGCAATACCCTGGTGGCGGCCTCGCTGTTCCCACATTTCAGAGCTTTTGGAATTCCTTTCATCACACACGTTCATGAGTTGGAGCATTCAATACAGACCCATATTGCACCCTCTACCCTACAATCAGCACTGGATGATTCAGCATTGTTTATTGCCTGCTCAGCTCCGGTTAAAGAGAACTTATTGAAAAATCATGTTAAAGATCCGGATAAAGTAAGCCTGGTCCATGAGTTTATCACCCCGAAGCCTGTCAATTCAGCTGGTAAAATGGAAATCCGAAAGGCATTGCATTTGCCGGAAAAAGATTTGATCGTCTGGGGATGCGGCACGATCAGTCACAGAAAAGGTGCGGATCTGTTTATACAAACAGCCATTACCCTTATGAAAAGCTTTGCGGCACAAAATGTCAAATTCATATGGATAGGGGACAATTTGTGGGATATGGACAACATGAATGAAACTTCCTGGGAGGAATGGCTGGGAAAAATCAAAGCTGCGGGTCTGGAAGACAGGATATTGTTTGCCGGAGTAAAGGAGAATCCCAGAGCCTGGTTTGAAGCCGGGGATGTGTTTTATTTACCTTCCAGAGAAGATCCTTTTCCGTTGGTATGCCTGGAGGCTGCCGATTGTAGGCTGCCCATCATTTGCTATGAAGATGCAGGTGGCATGCCCGATTTTGTAGAAAAAGACGCCGGTGTGGTTGTACCATTCCTGGATACAGAAGCTGCTGCTAATGCTATTGCAAAGTTGATGGAGGATATTACTTTAAGGATTGAGAAAGGACGGATTGCCCGTGAAAAACTTCTACAGAAATACACCATAGACATAGCCGTTCCGGAAATTCTTACCCTATGCCGGAAAGTAATGCACATACCGCCTCCTGTAAGCGTCATAGTGCCGGTTTACAATCATGCTCCATATTTAGATGAAAGGATGGAAAGTATTTTGCATCAGACATTTCGCGATTATGAAATTATTGTATTGGATGATGCCTCCACCGACAACAGTCTCGAGGTGGCGATGAAGTATTCTTCGCATCCTCAGGTGCATGTAGACCGGAATGAGATTAATTCCGGTTCACCGTCTAAACAATGGTGTAAAGGAGTTGAAATGGCACAGGGTGAACTGATTTGGATAGCCGAAGGCGACGACGTGGCAAAACCCACTTTTCTCGAAGTTTTGATTCAGTCTTTCATTGATCCTGAAATTGTCATGGCGTATACTGCGTCCAATAGAATAGATGGTTCCGGACATGTCATCCAAAATTTTTATTATTACAATGGTCATTATCAAAATCTGGCTTTCCCGGCGACAAAATGGTCGGATGACTATGTTTACTCGGGTGAAGAAGAAGTAAAATACGCATTGGCCATCCGCAACACCATTCCCAATGCAAGTGCTGTGTTGTTTCTAAAAAGAAAATTGGAAAGCATTAACTGGTCAGAAAGTATAGGATACAGTAGTGCCGGGGATTGGAATATATACACGCAAATACTAAAACAAGGTAAGATAGCATATAAAAAAGTTGCACTGAATGATCACCGCATACACAGTACTTCTGTGGTGGCTGAAAATAAAAAAGATGCTGCCTCCACCATTTCCGATTATTTTAAGATGCATTTATATGTGCTTAAAGAGTTTGACATACCCAGAGACGTATTAAAATTAATGATACACTCTGTTAGCAATCAATTGAGGAAAATTTGGCCGGAATTGAGCGATGAAGATTTTAAGAAAATGTACGATGTTGCTCAACTTGAAGATATATTCGAACAAAGGAAAATCAGTAAATAGTTACAAATGCAATTGATGCATTAATTCAAAATGCAATATTTAGTAAACTAATTAAATGGAAGAGTCCAAAATTACATTTTACATCCACATCGGTCAACCCAAAACCGGATCAACGGCCATTCAGCATTTCCTATTTGATAACAGGGAGAGCTTAGAAAAAGAATGTGGAATCCTGGTACCCACAATTACTCCTTCAATCCCAAATAAGAGAGACCAGCATCATACCTTTTTCTTCAAACACAATTCCGAATCAGATGAAGAATCGATACTGAAAATATTTAAAGGTTTAATCGATGAATGCCAGGAAAAAAAATTACGCATTGTAGTATTAAGTAGTGAGTCACTGTTTAGAAGTCAAATATGGCCAAAACACCTTGAAAAGGTACGCAATCATTTAGGTATAGAAGTTAAAATTATACTCTATTTGAAGCGACAGGATAAATGGTTAGAAGGACTTTGGAAACAACATGGTGTTCATAGTAAAAGATTTAGTAATATAAGAGATTTTGTCCAATCACCTGATATTATAAAATCGCTGGATTGGTATCAAGGCATTTTGAATTGGCTTTGTTATTTTAATACTCAGGATCTTATAGTGGTTCCATTTGAAAAAGAGAGTATGGGTGATGATGTTGTAAAAAATTTTATTCAGATTTTAGGTATTTCAGAAAGAATTTTTTTAAACATAACACCAATAAATGATTATCCTGTTAATGCGGGTTTTTCTAATGAAATAATTGAAATTTTTAATCTGTGCAAAATTCCAATTAAAAAAGATAAGGAAACTTTTTTAAAGAACCATGAATTGGTTTCACTTTTCCACGAATCTCTATCGGAAACATTTAGAAAGAAAAACCCGTTTCATCCCTATGGTTTGCTGTCTCCACAGGAAAGAATTAATATACTGAATAACTATGTGGACTCCAATAAAAAAATAGCTAAACTATTTTTTGGTGAAGAAAGAGAAACGTTGTTTCTCGAACCCTGGCCGGATCCTAATGAACAATGGGAAAAACCCTTAGCCATATCCGTGGAGAGAATTGTCCCCATATTTATGAATTTATTTGTTCACCAACACGAAAATATCAATCAATTAAAAAAAAGGATAATAGATCAGGAAAAGGTCAATCAAAGTAATTTAGAAGATCTTTATCAAAGATTGAATAAAAGCATTGAACTTTCTAAATTTAGACTAAGAAAACAAAATCTGGTTCGGATTTTAAATAATAAAAAAAATATACATCAAATTTCTGAATGGAATGAAGTAAATGAAGGCATTGAATTTAAATCCACCGGAATCGATCCTTACATCATCATCCCATTTTATTGCATGCCTTTTAAAAGAAAGGCTCTTCGGATACGGATCAGTATACCCAAACCAACGACAATCCAGGTTTTTTACAGAGCAGGTGTATTTCAGCCTTTTAGGGAAGAAAATTCAATATTTCAACATTTAAATACTGGACAAAACCTGGTTACATTTGTCCTTCCCGAAAATGGTTATTTTGGCAGCATTAGAATTGATCCAGGTCAGGTTCAGGGAAAATATGAACTGCATAGCATCGAATTAGGTCACTAAACCGAAAACTTTAAATATTTTTACAGCAATTCAGAGTGAGAACGATAATAAATGAATAATTATAACAATTAAATACTATTGTTTAGTTATAGGCATGATATTACCATCACCACTAAGTGATGATAAGTCGGTTTAAGGGATTTTAACGATTAGTTCACATAG
>JBGTBR010000020.1:0-27479 GCA_041749255.1 Saprospiraceae bacterium | reverse complement strand
GAAGTTAAGCCCTCCAGCGCCGATGGTACTGCCCGTGTGGTGGGAGAGTAGGTCGCCGCCTATCTTTTTTTCTAACAACGAGATCATTTAATACCACATGTATTAAATGATCTCTTCTTCTTTTAACGCCTTACCATTCCCAAATCATTGTTCTTACAATGTCTGAAAAGTCGAAGGTCAGAAGGTCTCAAGGTCGGAAAGTCAGAAATGAGTCGAAAGTTGAAAGTTTGAAAGTTGAAAGTCGAGGTTAAGGTTTTCGCCTTCGGCCGGTTGAGGTTAAGGTTAAGGTTAAGGAGGTGAGACGTCATTTGGCTGCGCCGTCATTTGCGCTTTGCGCATTATTTTGTATCAGAGGATGGTTCTGCCTGCAACTATGCTTTCAGCTACGAACTACGAGCTATACAGGTCGGAAAGTCGGAAGGTCGGAAACGGTAAACAGAAAACTGTGAACTGTGCTAACTGCCTACTGAATACTGCATACTGATAACTGCATACTGATAACTGCATTCATAATCCATTGCCAGTTAAAAATACTCTTTGAAATGAGAGACTTTATGATAATTTCATTGATAATGAAAGTTATGCATAAAAATTTATGTTATTTTGCACTGCATGTATACAAGTCAAGAAACTTTAAAAAGATACAGGTATAATTGAGTTGAAAATTGGATAGAAATGATTGCCCTTTAATTGAAAATTTACAAAAAACATATCATTTCAATCATTTTGATTTTTTATTTATACGATATTTGACCTATAATCAAAAATCGAATAACTTTTAGAAAATCTGAGTACACCGTGTACAAAATATCTACTCTTATTATGACTTTTATACGAAGTTAAATATGCTTATGGCATTTCACACATAAAATTTTAAAATATGAAGTTTGAGGTTTCATCATCTGAACTATTAAATACTTTACAATTAGCGGCTGGTGCAGTCAATCCTAATCCTGTTTTACCGATTCTGAATGATTTCTTATTTAAATTGAAAGGAGACAACCTTACCATTACCGGAACCAACCTGGAAACCACTATAGTATGTAATCTTAAAGTGATGGCAGGCGAAGAGGGAATTATTGCAGTACCTGCCAAGATAATATTGGAAACGCTCAGAGCACTTCCTGATCAACCGATTTTATTTTTTGTAGATACCGATACTCAGGGCATATTATTGCGATCAAGCTATGGTGAATATCGCCTTGCTGGTGACAATCCTGATGATTTTCCCACAATACCTGAGGCTGCCGATCCAAAATCATTGGAAATTCCTGCTAATATTTTATACAGGGCTATTACCAATACCATTTTTGCCACAGGTAACGATGAATTGCGCCTTGCAATGACAGGTGTATATTTTGAAATCACTTCAAGCAAAGCCATTTTTGTAGCCACTGATGCACATAAATTGGTAAAGTATACATACCATAATATAAGTACAGAAATTGAGGCATCACTCATTATGCCGAAGAAAGGATATAATCTATTGAAAAATGCATTGCCTGATCAGGGTGTAGTCAAAATGGTTTTTGATAAAAAAAATGTGTTCTATAGCTTTAATGACACCATGGTGATCTGCAGATTAATCGATGCCAAATATCCAGATTACAATGCCGTAATTCCAGTTGAGAACCCAAATTTACTCACCATTTCCCGACGGGATTTTCAGAATTCACTTAAAAGAATTTCCATATACTCTAACAAATCTACCAATCAGGTATTACTTAACCTATCAGATAATAGCCTCACCATATCCGCTCAGGATATTGACTTTTCTAATGAAGCCACAGAACAAATGCCATGTATATATGACGGAGACCCCATGACCATTGGGTTTAATGCTAAATTTTTGATCGAAATGCTGGGTATTTTAGAGTCTGACGATGTGAGTCTTGAACTTTCAAAATCAAGTAGAGCTGGGATTTTGCTTCCTTCTGAGCAGCAAGATGGGGAATACCTTCTAATGCTCGTTATGCCCGTCATGATGAGTAATTAAAAAGATTCTGGCTAAATATAAAAACCTGAATGTAATGCCAACACTTGAGGACACACCATGAATGAACAAATCTATCAATTTCAGACTTTCCAGAAGTAGACTTAATATATCAAGTTAAAAAATAGAAATGAAAATTTACGTGAAAAACATGGCTTGTGAAAGCTGCAAAGCCTTTGTTATAGACACATTGGAGGAACTTGACATCTCTACAGTGAAAGTAGAATTGGGAGAAATAGAAACGAAGGAAGATATTTCTGATGACAAAAAGAAGGAGCTGAATAACAAAATCAAAAAGGTTGGTTTAGAGCTATTAGAAAAAAAGCAAGGTGCATTAATAGAGAAAATCAGAATGGCCATGGTAAATTACGTGTACAAATCGGATGACAAACCAAATATTAAATTCTCTGTTTTGTTGAGTGAAGAATTAAATTATAACTATACATACTTAGCTAATTTCTTTTCGGAAGTTGAAGCCACTACCATTGAGCAATACATTTTAGCATTGAAAATTGAACGAATAAAAGAGTTAATTATATTTGGGGATGATTCTATTTCGGAAATTGCTCACAAGCTAAATTATAGCAGTGTTGCACATTTATCAACGCAGTTTAAAAAGGTTACAGGTTTGACCCCATCACATTTTAAAGCGTTAAAAGAAAAAAGAAGAACTTCTATTCAAAACATCTAAGTGCTGACGTTTGGCAAAATATGTTCAGTACTTAAAATGAAACTTTATTTTCGCCCTGATTTTATACTTCTAAAAACGCTTCTTCGCCAAGCGCCAAAACTGAAGAGTCTGGTACAATGAAAATAGGTCTATTTTTTGGTTCATTTAATCCGGTTCACACAGGTCACATGATCATATGCCAGTTTATGGCAAATAACACTGATCTGAAGGAAGTGTGGATGGTAGTAAGCCCTCAAAATCCATTAAAAGAAAAACAAAGTCTTGCCAATGATTATGACCGACTTCATCTGGTGCGTTTAGCTATTGGAGAAAATGAGATGATACGGGCATGTGATATCGAGTTTGGCTTGCCTAAGCCATCTTATACAGTGGATACTTTACAATATTTAAAAGAAAAATATCCGGAGAAAGAATTTGTCTTAATTATGGGAGGGGATAATCTCGCAACGCTTCACAAATGGAAAAATTATGAATTCCTACTTTCACATTATCAGATATACCTTTACAAAAGACCAGATTATGAAAGTGGAAAATGGTTTGACCACCCAAATGTTCTAACTTTTGAGGCTCCATTACTAGACCTTTCTGCCAGCTATATTCGAAGCCTAATCATAAAGGGAAAATCCATCAGATATCTTGTGCCGGATTCAGTATATGAATATTTAAAAGATACACCTATTTACTGACCATTTTATTTTGCAATCCGATGAAGATGGCAGGTATGTGAATTATGACACTTTGCGTTATTAGATTGAAATCGAATAAAAATGTTCAAAAACATATCCATTACTTTTCTCTTTTCCATGGTTTTCTTCAGTACTGCACATGGACAATTGGATATGGCTATAGGTGATTGGGTTTCACATCTCCCTCATATAAGAGGACTGGGTCTGGCCCAGAGTGATGATTACATTATTTATTCCACCGATTTTTCATTGGTGCTTATTTCAAAAGAAGACAATTCAGTACATTTTGTAAGTAAGATAGATGGGTTAAGTGATACCGGGATTGACAATATCTATTTTGATCCATTTAATAAGCATCTGGTTATTATTTACTCCAATAGTAATATTGACTTCTACTCCCGTGATGGTGTTTTTAACATTCCTGATATTTTAAACTCTACATCAATCATTGGCAGTAAGAAAATTTTTGATGTGCATTTTATAAATGAAAATCAGATGTTTTTAGCCACAGCATTTGGTATTGTAGAATATCGAACACGGAGAAAGGAGTTTGGGTCAACTATTTTTACAGATTTACTCGTAAATTCCATATCCAGTAAAGATTCGATACTGTTTGCAGGTACAGATGATGGACTCTATTCTATAAAAATATCCGAAGGAGTTAATATTGCTGACTTCAGATCATGGAAATTATTGGGACCCAATCAAAATTTGCCTTTATTATATGAAGTACGGGATCTGACACAATATAAAGATCATATTTATTTTACAGACGGACTTACCATCTATGAGAGTCAGGACGGTGAAAACTTTTTGCCTCTGTATAACGAGACTGATAATCGGTATATGGTAAATTATCTATCCGGCGGGAAAAGCTTTTTAATGGCTGGCAGTATATCCACTAACGAAAGTAAAATAATGTATTGGAATATGGATGCGGGGTGGATTGAGGGCAGCAATATGTGCATTGACCGAATCAGGTATTCAATTGAAGACGAGTCGGGCAATATTTGGTTTGCAGATGATTTTCGCAATTTTAGGGTCATAAAAGGTCCAAATGGTGAATGCCTGAGAATGCTTTATAATAGTCCTTACACAGAAAAGGTAAGTGATATTGATATATATAATGGACTCTTAGCTACAGCGTCGGGAGGTGCTTCGGATAATTATCTGGATTTATTTAACAGGGATGGATTTTCTTTGTTACGAGGTAAAACATGGAAAAATTACAACGAACAGAATTTCCTTCCAATTAGAGATAATGATCTTTTAAGTTTCTTCAAGGTATTATTCACTCCTGATGGTGAAAAACTTAATGTTGCCACTTTTTGGGGAGGACTATTTGAATTTGGGCTAGATGATGAGTCTTATACTTTGTATAACCAACACAATTCTTCCCTACAATTGGCTACCGGAGATGTCAGGGTAAGGGTTTCAGATATGGTGTATGACGAAACCGGAAACCTGTGGCTAACCAATTTTAATGCGGTTCAACCTATAGTCGTTAAAACCAATGAAAATCAGTGGTATTCTTTTTCAGTACCTGGTGAAAGGAGGCTGGGCGATATAGAAATAGACCAAAATAATAATAAATGGATCGTGACATTAGGTGCCGCAAGAGGACTTCTCATCTTTAATGAAGGTTCCTCTCTTTCCACACCTGCCAACTTTAAATACAGAAGTATTAATCAAAATAACAGCAATCTTCCTTCATCTACAATTTATACAATAAAGAAAGATTTATCGGGAAGCATTTGGGTAGGTACTTCCGAAGGTGCTGTTGTTTTTGAATGCTTTGATCCCTTTGATGTTAGCTGCACCGGAAACCGGAGACCGGTTGAGGTAGATGGAGAAATAGGCTTTTTATTGGAATCGGAGGAGGTAAGAGCCATTGAAGTGGATGGAGCCAACCAGAAATGGTTTGGCACGAGAAATGGCATTTTTGTTATGAATGCCAATGGAGAAGAGCAAATTGCCCATTTCAATACCAGAAATAGCCCTTTGTTTGATGATGTGATTGTGAGTTTAGGTTATGATGGACAATCGGGAATCATGTATATTTCTACCGATAAAGGCCTCCAGGCCATCAGGACCTTAACTACAGAAGGAAACAGACGACATAATAATGTATTTGCTTTTCCTAATCCTGTGCCCCCTGACTACAATGGACCCATTGCGATAAAAGGATTGGCAAACAATGCTTTGGTCAAAATTACCGATGTTTCAGGAAGACTCATTTATGAAACCAGAGCTGCAGGTGGGCAGGCTATATGGAACGGAGAGGGATTGTCAGGCAAAATGGCTCGCCCCGGTATCTTTCTGGTATTCAGTACAGGAACCATTTCATTTGATGAAACGGACAGTTATGTAACCAAGATCATGTTTTCCGGACGGTAACTCCAGCTTTTTCAATGATTTCCATATAATACTCTTCATAGACAGGTACTATGTTGTCAATATTGAATTTATGTGCATTTTCAAGAGCATTTTTTCTGAAATGCAATAGTCTGTTTTCATCTTCCAAAATATAAATGGCATTTTTAGCCATATCATCAATGTCTCCTATATTACTGAGATAACCGGTTTTTCCATGGATGTTCACTTCCGGTAAGCCTCCCACATTGGAAGAGATGACCGGCACCTGGCATGCCATAGCCTCTAAAGCGGCAAGCCCAAAACTTTCATTTTCAGAAGGCAATATAAAAAGGTCAGATATTGCCAAAAGTTCTTCTACGGCATCTTGTTTACCTAAAAACCTAATTTGATCACATAGCCCAATGTTTCTGCATAAGTCTTCAAGGCTTTTTCTTTCTGGCCCATCCCCTATCATCAGAAGTTTGACATTTATTTTTTTACTCACTTTTTGAAATACATATATGACATCCTGGACTCTTTTCACTTTCCTAAAATTAGAAACATGAACCAGAATTTTCTCACCATCCGGCGCAATCGCTTTCTTAAAATGATCTTTGTTTTCTTTCCTAAACCTGCTAAAATCAATGAAATTATATATTACTCTAATGTCATTCTCTACATTGAATGTCTTCATCGTTTCTTCTTTTAAGAAATTGGATACGGCTGTAACCCCATCAGAGTTGTTTATAGAAAACTCAACTACAGGTGCAAAAGAAGGATCTGAACCCACCAATGTAATATCAGTACCGTGAAGTGTGGTAATAAAAGGGGTGTTTATGCCTTTTGACTTAAGAATTTCTCTTGACATATAGGCAACAATAGCGTGAGGTATGGCATAATGCACATGAATAATATCCAGATCCTCATATTTTGCTACATCTACCAGTTTACTAGCCAAAGCACTTTCATAAGGAGAATATTCAAATAATGGATATGAAACCGAGCTGACTTCATGGAAGTATATATTTTTTTGAAATGAAGAGAGTCTCGGTGGCATTTTATATGTAATAAAATGCACTTCATGACCTTTCTTGGCAAGACCTAAGCCCAGCTCGGATGCAACTACTCCGCTACCTCCATATGTAGGATAACAAACAACGCCTATTTTCATATGATTACCATTTTTTGTGATGTAAAACCAAGTCCACCATACAATATAGCGACTGCAGCCATGTAGAAGCTTGTCCTACTCAGACAGATGTCAGCAGAGCTATTACTTTTATTTCCATTTATCAAACCATTCCCATTTGCTTATTCAATGCTTATCAGGATTTATTTTATGTTGCAGCTGAACTGCAATATTTGTCCTGAATTGATCTGAACATGTCTTGAGGTATGTAACTTTGTATTTACTTTAATACGTATATAGTTAATAAAATAAAACCTGCAAGTTATAAAATTCATGCTTCTACTGTTTGCTGATTTACTGATTGAAAAGTTAGTTAATTGCCCCATTTCCAAATTGAAGTACATACCTTTTATATAGACCTACTTCGGTGATTAAATGTGAACAGGGTTGAAATTCAATCAGATATCTATGCTTATACGTCTATGTTTTAGATGCCAACTTGAATACAAATGTATATTTTATCAGTGAATATGTCAAAATATAGAGATAAACAAAAATACCCTTATATTGTTATGTGATGTATTTCAAAAATGAATAAGAACTATTAAAATATGGTTGTCTATTCCATAAAGGATATAGAAAATCTTTCAGGTATCAAAGCCCACACTCTCAGAATTTGGGAAAAAAGATTCAATATATTAACACCCAGAAGGACGGAAACCAATATACGCTACTATCTGACTGAGGATCTCCAAAAGATTCTGAATATCGCACTTCTAAATAAAAACGGCTATAAGATTTCCCAAATCGCCGGAATGGGCGAGGATGAAATATCTAAAACTGTGGCTGCACTTACCGATGTTGATGTGGTCCATGAAGGTAATATTGATGGTCTTGTACTCTCTATGTTTGAACTCAATGAGTCAAAGTTCAACAGCATAATTGAAAAACATATTGAAGCAGACGGAATTGAGAAAACGATGAATGAAGTTATATATCCCTTTCTCGATAAATTAAGCACCATGTGGTTTACCGGATCTATTAAAGGTGTTCATGAAAGTTTTGTAAGTTATATAATTAGAAGAAAACTTGTAGCTGCCATCGATCGGATAAAACCTGATAAAAGCAAATTAAAAGCTATAATTTATCTTCCGGAAGGTGAAACCCAGGAGTTGAGTCTGTTGTATTTACATTATATTTTAAGAAAAAATGGTGTTGATGTTTTGAATCTGGGGAATTTTGTTCCATTGATTGAAGTGATTGAAGCGCAACAGATTTTTAAAAGTAAATATATTTTTACATTTTTTAATGATAGCTTTACAGAAACCCCTTTGCAGACTTATATAGACGAAATTGGAAATTATCTTAAAGAATGCAAAATTTACATATCTGGTTATCAAACTATTGTGCAATCCTTAACCCTTCCCTCAAACATGAGTATTATGGGAGCGATAAGTGATGTTAAGGCGATTTTAGAATCCCAAGATCTGATAAAAAACAATTAGCTCTCTTTCAAGGTTATAAGAACATAGCTGAAAAAAACATAACATTCGTTCTATATCATTTCCGTAATACATTTTCACTTCATTAGGGTAATTTTTAAAATGAACCGAATAGCACGACAGCTATTAATGTATTATTTCACAAATAAAATTAAATAAAATGACAAAAAAAATGTATTTGAATAGTTTGATCTTCCTATTAGGTGGGTTGATCAGTATGACCGGTTGCAAATCCGCAAGTGGAGACAAAGCCGAAGTATCAGAAGCAAGCGAAATAGGAACTTCTGAAGGGGTTGGTTTTATAGTTGATACTCAACAGAGTCTTATCAATTGGGAAGGAAACAAACCTGGAACAACACATACGGGAACCGTACATTTATCCGATGGTATAATCTATATCAGTAATGGTAAAGTTTCAGGTGGTGAATTTACCATGGATATGACATCCATTACAGTTACAGATCTTTCAGGAAAACCTAAAAATAATCTTGAAGCCCATCTGAGAGGTACCAATGAAGAAAAGGCCGAAGATTTTTTTAACACTCGGGTTCATCCTACTGCAAAATTCCAAATTTCAAAAATAACCAATCTTGTAGGAGATGACAATGCCAATAGTATGGTGTATGGAAATTTATCCATCAAAGATATTGTAAAAGAAGTTGGGTTTAAAGCCAATATTTCGGTATCTGATAATAGAGTGAATGTAACAACACCTCCATTCACTATAGACAGGACAATGTGGGACATTAAATTTTTATCCAATAAATTTTTTGACAATATTGCAGATAAAGCAATTGACGATAATATAGGGTTACAAATCAATCTTATAGCACATAAGACTCAAACCTGATTAATATTGTTGTTGATCAGTTCTGATCCCTATTCTATAAATGGGTTATAGAGTGATCGCAATACATTTTAAAAAATCAGGAAAAAATTTAGGGAAGGATCTGTCGATGCCTTCCCTAAATTTTTATTATCCAATGGGTAACTACTCAGGTATTAATGGCATCCGTTACATTTTGTCATCATTTTTACTCCACCTAAACCCCCCAATGTAGCTGAGTAGTTACGTTCACTTAATAAGCTGAAACTTCTGCCATAGGCTGCAGACTTTGGGTGCCCTTTTTTAATGAGAGATTTTCAGAAATGTATAAACCTATATTTTTGCCTTGAATCACTCCGTTTTCAATTGCTGGTCTGTAATGTATACCACCATACAACCTGGAAATTGCTGCTTCTGCTGCGGCCTGGTGGAATGACTCGAAGGATCTGACTGTCAATCCAAACTCAAGTTCCGTATCATCAACAAATGAAAATGGCTCACCAAACAAGGCTGTGAGCACTTCGGCGGCAGCAGTGGAAATAACGCTATGCCCACTTGTATACTCAGGAAAAGGAGGGGTCTGCAATAGGGGTTTCCAATCTTCGTCTATATATTCATTTATAACTGTTTCCGGACGTATGAGATTGCTTCGATATTTTTCGTCCCAGCAAGATACAAACCCATCAAATAATGTAATGGATGTGATGGCATATGTGGCAGCTGATTCAAGAAAATGAAAGCCCGCTTTCCGGTTTGCGATCATAGCAATTCCCATCCAATGACCCCCGGGGGTAATTTTTTTAGTAGCATGCATAACATGACCTGTTACATTTATAACATAGGGATTACAATCCCAAAATGCAGCAATTTCTTTGTGTTCGATTTCCCCTTTATTTACCGTTTCGTATACTTCCATAACCTCCTTATAAAAAAGACTTTCCTCTTCCATGTTAAACTCAGTATGTAGAGGTGGTGTAAATTGTTGAGCCGAATCCAACACAAAAGTTCGTATTTGATTCCATGAAGGTTCAATAGCATCTATATAAGCAGGTGGAGTGGGTTTCCATTTCCATTTTTCACCCGTTACATTGTATTTTGGAAAAGATCGTGATTGATGATACTTGTCGGCTTTTGACCATGCAAGTATATGTGCGGCTACCTCATTACCGTAATCTATGGATCTTTCAAAAACTTCCCGAGGCATGTTAATCGCTTTAAATTCGTTAATGACTTCATTGTAAAACCCGTTTAACTTGTCTTCAGAAAATATGAATTGTCTGGCAACCGTTAAAAATGCATGAGTAGCCGATAAATAGAAGTTATAATCCAAATCCTTGTCCGGCGCAGGAATGGAATCCAAACCATTGACTTGAAAAGCCAGTGATCTGTATTCAGGATGAATATTCCTGGCTACTTCATATGCAGCGATAGAAGGATACACATAATTGCGACTGGCAACGGGAGGAGAAAATATATCATACACAATGATATCAGTAAGTTTCTTCATTGATCTGTGAAGAAATTCGGGATCGTTACTTTCTTCCTGCCAGTTTTCATTATATGTATTGCACGATAATATAAATATAAGCAACACAAGGCTCCCAAATATGGAAATGAGAGGTGTCTGCAAATTTGATTTTTTTCCCACTTTGAGCTAGTTAATTTTCACCAAAGATCAAAGATATTGAAAGATGACATCATTCTTATAGAAAAAGTCACAAATCGAGTTCGATTAATGAAAGATTTGTATTTTTTATAGGGGTGTGGAAAACATGACCACTTCTAGTCATAAGCTTAATCAATTACAGTAAGGTAAATATGTAAGTATATCACTCAAAGTAATCGAATTGATGTATATTCGCAGCCCGGATTTTAATTTTGTCATCAAATGCCATTTATAAACAATTGTAAGGTTGTTTTACCACTGAATTATGTGAATCTGAGATTTGTATTCAGTTGAGTGAAAATGTCAAAATATAAATTCATGGAAATTTCATACATACTAAATCCAACTTGCTGTTTGCATGAATGCAGTCATAATTATTTGAGTACTGCACATCTTAAAATCAAAGAAAAAATTTATTAAATGAAAGATATTAATGTAGGTCTCCTCAAAGAAATTTGTGAAATAGCCGGAGCACCAGGATTTGAGCAAAGGATCCGGTCTTTTATAATTGAACAGGCAAAAAGTTTAGTTGACGATATTCAAATTGATGCAATGGGGAATGTGATTGCATTCAGAAAAGGAAAAGTCAATAAAAAGGTTATGGTTGCTGCCCATATGGATGAAATCAGTTTTATCGTAACCCATATAGATGAAAATGGTTTCATTAAATTTCATACACTAGGTGGATTTGACCCCAAAACTTTAACTGCACAAAGAGTCATTGTCCATGGAAAAAAAGACATCCCTGGAGTGATGGGGACAAAACCTATCCATGTCATGACTCCTGAGGAAAAAAATAAAGCTCCCAAAATAAATGATTTCTTTGTGGATACTGGTCTAAGCGAAGCTGAAGTAAAACAATCAGTACAAATAGGGGATCCCATAACCAGAGAAAGGTCTTTAATCCAAATGGGTGATTGTGTCAATTCAAAATCCATTGACAACAGAGTGTCGGTTTTTATCCTGATTGAGGCTCTCCGTGAATTGAAAGAAGTACAACTTCCATACGATTTATATGCTGTATTTACTGTACAGGAAGAAGTGGGAATAAGAGGAGCCATAACTTCCGCATCGGGGATAAACCCAGACTTTGGAATAGGACTTGATGTGACCATGGCGTATGACCTGCCAGGATCATCACCTCATGAAATGGTAACAGAATTAGGAAAAGGTACTGCTATAAAAGTAATGGATGGTTCTATCATCTGTGACTTCAGAATGGTACATTTTATGAAGGAAGTCGCAATGAGAAATTCCATACCCTTTCAATTGGAAATTCTGACGGCAGGTGGAACGGATACGGCAGGTCTTCAGAGATCCGGGCGTGGAGGTGCTATTGCAGGTGCCATTTCTATCCCTTGCAGGTATCTCCACCAGGTTATTGAAATGGCTCACAAACACGATATTACCCATTCCATAAACCTGCTAAAAGCTTGTCTAACAGAAATCGACCAACATGAATGGAGTTTAAAATGATCCAGGTATCCAATCCATGGTTTTATTAGCCCCGGAAAGCACATTATATGGATGATATTCCTCTCTGGGCATCAAATATTTCCAGTCTCTTACTTTTAAAAAGAACCATTATTGGCTATTTTATATTAAAATAGAAAACCTATACTTATGAAAGATTGGAAAATGGATAAAAATGCAATGATCCGAAACTTTAAGTTTAAAGATTTCAAAGAAGCTTTTGCTTTTATGACAGAAGTAGCCATGCATGCAGAGAGTCACAATCATCATCCTGATTGGAGTAATGTGTATAATAAAGTCCGTATCAAACTCAGCACTCACGATGCAGGCGATATTGTAACTGAAAAGGATCGCAATCTTGCCAGAGAAATCGATGCTATTTTTTTAAAATATCAGGGTTAACCCTGGTGTAGTTAATGAAATGTTAAACCATTTTTACATCGTAATGATTTTAAAGCACTCATCGTTCATCGTTTAAAGTGTTTTATAATTGGATTTTTACCGGTGTTCTAAAAAACGAGTATACTTTAACCGGTTGTTTTCTGTAGCTATTTTTATTTTGAAAAACCAATGTCATGAAAACATTTCTTTATTTGATATTTGCAAGTATATTGGGGGGGCTGGTTGCCTTAGGCATCCAAAATTCTTTGGTATCTTCAAATGAAGAACCCAGGCAGGAAGTCGGTTCCATTAAATGGGTATCAAATGAAACACCTTCATATCCCTCGACGCCATTTGATTTTGTCGAAGCATCAAAAAAATCAACCTCCGCAGTTGTACATATTTTTGCAGAAGAAAGCAAACAGTTGGCGCACCAAAGGATGGAGCAGGAAAGGCAACAAAAAAGATCTTCACCCTGGCAGGATTTTTTTGGATTTGACGATTTTTTTGGCAATGATTTCTTTGGTCGCAATTTTTACAGGCCAAAAGAAGGTTCAGGATCTGGAGTTATCATTTCAGAAGATGGTTTTATCGTCACCAATAACCATGTTGTAGGTTTTGCAGACAATATAAAAGTCACATTACCATCAGGAAAACTATACCATGCAGAAAAAATAGGTACAGATCCTAGTACAGATCTTGCAGTACTTAAAATAGATGCAGTACAATTGCCAGTTTTAAAATACGGCGATTCAGATAAAATAAATGTAGGCGAATGGGTACTTGCAGTAGGAAACCCCTTCAGTTATCTGACTTCAACAGTTACAGCCGGAATAGTAAGCGCTAAGGGAAGAGAACTCGACATCATCAAAGGAGAGAAAAAAATTGAAGAATTTATCCAGACCGATGCAGCAGTTAATCCCGGTAATAGTGGTGGAGCTCTTGTTAATACCAACGGCGAATTGGTGGGAATCAATACAGCAATTGCTACTCCGACAGGTGTTTTTGCCGGATATTCCTTTGCCATACCTTCCAACCTTGTTCGAAAAGTGGTCAATGAAATCATAGAAAATGGAGGAGATATCGATAGGAAAATAAGTCTCGGTATAGCTGGTTATGATGTAAATACTGAACTTACAGAAGATTTTAAACTTAAAACTTCAAGTGGATTTTATGTCGATGAAGTTGAAATGGGAAGTGCCGCCCAACTATCAGGACTTTTACCGGGTGATGTTATAGTTGCCATCAATGGTGAAAAGGTAGATGGCTATCATGTCATAAGAGAGAAAATGAAATTTAATAAAGTGGGCGATGTTATTGAGCTTACCATCAACAGAGATGGTAAAACCTTGAAAATTAAGACTAAATTAAGAAAGGGTTTATAACAAAACACCCAAGAAATATGTTAAAGTGGTAAAGTTGGTTTTTCGTTTTGTTTTGATGCGCCTGCCTCTCTCCGGGGCAGGCGTTTTTTTTAATATCTTATGACAACTTCACAATATTCCACAATCTTAATACTCGCGTAACAAAAAGGTATATAACTTTTCTATTTGATAACAATTCGATTACTTTCAGTATACATAATACCCATACATTTGACTTTTATTTTATTTGAAAAAAGCACATTATCAATAATTTATGTGCAAACAAATCAAAAAAATGAAGAAAAGACAAATGGAGATTTGTATTTTGAGCGATATCCATCTCGGTACATACGGTTGCCAGGCTAAGAAGTTGCTCAACTATTTGAAAAATATAGAGCCCGAAATGCTCATTTTAAACGGTGATATCATAGACATTTGGAACTTTAAAAAATCATACTTCCCTCCGGCTCACATGGAAGTGCTCAGAAGATTGTTCAAAATGGTTGAAAAAGGCGTAAGAGTAGTTTATGTCACCGGAAATCACGACGAAACGCTTAGAAAATACTCAGACTTACACCTCGGAAATTTTTTACTCACTGATAAATATATATTTAAAAAAGACGGGAAAAAATATTGGGTTTTTCACGGAGACGTATTTGATTCCACGACCAAAGGTTACGCCAAATTAATCGCAAAACTGGGTGGCAAAGGTTACGATCTGCTTATAATAATGAACCGCCTTATCAATTCAACTCTCGAATTTTTTGGAAGAGATAAAATGAGTTTTTCAAAAAAGGTGAAAAACGGAGTCAAACAAGCTGTTTCCTGGATCAATAATTTTGAATCCACTGCTGCTGAACTTGGCATAGAGGATGGATATGATTATGTTGTATGCGGTCATATCCATCAACCGGTCATCAAAACATTTCACAACGGAAAAGGGCATATTCAATACCTGAATAGCGGTGATTGGATAGAAAATCTAACTTCATTAGAATACAATGATGGTGCATGGAATGTATACCAATACAATGAAAATCAAGATTCATCTGAAATCGAAGAGGGTGAAAATTATGAAGGTGAATTAGCAGACAGACAGGTAATAGACATCAATTACTTTAAACAAGTTGTGGGTTTTTTTATATAATATTCTTCATGGAAATGATCTCCTCACAGATACAATCACTTTGATCATTTTAGCAAGGTAACCTATGAAAATACTATATGCCGTACAGGCTACAGGAAATGGACATATAAGCAGGGCAAAGCAATTACTCCCTTATCTTGAAAAATTTGGAAAAGTAGATGTCTTTCTTTCCGGGTCAAATGCAACTTTATCTTGTCCCTTACCTGTAGTATATAAAAGTGTTGGTTTAAGTTTATTCTATAAAGAATGTGGCGGCCTTGATTACTTTCAAATGGCTTCATCTAACAGTTTATTTAAAGCATGGAAAGAATCAAGATCCCTTCCAGTAGAGAAGTATGACTTAGTAATCAATGATTTTGAATATATCACCTCCAGGGCTTGTCTGCATAAAAATAAACCATCCATTCAGTTTGGACATCAGGCCAGTTTTAAAAGTAAACTTGTGCCCCGGCCCGAAAAAAAAAGCAGGATAGGGGAATGGATTCTACAGCGTTATGCTCCTGCCTCATTTTATGCCGGTCTTCATTTCGAAAAATATGACGACTTTATCTTTCCGCCAGTTATAAAAAGAGAAATACTCGAATCTAATCCTGTAGATGAAGGACATATTACCGTTTATCTACCCTCTTATCAAAAAAAGTGTCTGAAAGAAGTTTTTACAAAATTACAGTCCCTGCAATTTCATTGGTTTCTATCCGATATAAGCACAGTGCAGAAAGACAAAAATATTACCTACTACCCAATAGATAATGAGTTATTTACAAAGAGTCTGATATCATGTCACGGTATCATTACAGGGGGAGGATTTGAAACTCCTGCTGAGGCTTTGTATTTAAAGAAAAAGCTGATGTGTATACCCATTAAAGATCACTACGAACAGCACTGCAATGCAACTGCTCTCGGATTATTAGGGGTAACTATTTTGGATGATATTTATACGGAAAGTTTCGCGCAGAGTATTATAAATTGGCTTGATGCCCCGACTTTAGAATATGATCAAAAAGCAAATGATATTATGAATACACTTGAGCATGTATTTGATATGTTCGATGTTTAAAGCATTCTGTAAAAAATCTCTTAAATCAATTCCATAATAACGCCATTCACCTTTTCACTATAAAATTTTTCCACTTTCCCGGGTGTATGTTTTGTTAAAGCATTTAGTCAAAACTGCCACAGGAAATAGGCATGTTATTTGAACAATCCACTATATAAATAGATATTTGTCTATTAAAACCATGCTTTATGGAGATCAGTGAAAAAGTGAGTCAAAAAAACATGTCGTCATACCTTAAATATCAGCTTAAAGAATATGAAAAGATACCGGTAAAGATTTGGGATACGCCCGAAGATGGCTCACTGCATATCGCCAAAAACATAGCTTTGGCCATTCGGCAGAAACAACAGGAAAATGAACATATCGTATTGGGCTTGGCTACCGGTTCTTCCCCTATAAAATTATATAACGAATTGGTCAGAATGCATAGGGAAGAAGACCTTTCTTTCAAAAATGTCATCACATTTAATCTTGATGAATATTTTCCTATGACGGCTACTGCTCCCCAAAGTTATGTGAGATTTATGCATGAATATCTTTTCCAATATCTGGATATTCTACCTGAAAATATCCATATTCCTAATGGGAACCTTCCGATAGATCAAGTTGAAAAATACTGCCAGGCTTATGAAAAGAAGATTGAATTATTTGGCGGCATTGATATACAAATTTTAGGGATCGGTCGTACCGGTCATATTGCTTTTAATGAACCCGGATCCTGGCTATCTTCCAAAACAAGACTTGTTAAGTTGGATCATCTAACCCGGCAAGATGCACTTCAGGATTTTGATAAAGAAGAAAATGTCCCATACAGAGCTATTACTATGGGCATTGACACCATCATGAAGTCCCGTCAAATCTATCTTATGGCGTGGGGATCACACAAAGCTGATATTGTGCAAAAAACGGTGGAGGGAGAAATCACAGAAATGATGCCCGCTACTTTTTTACAAAAACACAGCAATGTAAAATTTCACCTCGATAAAGCAGCTGCGGCAGATTTAACAAAAATCAAAACACCATGGTTATCGGGAATCTGCAACTGGGATGATCAGCTCATAGCCAAAGCTGTTATATGGCTTTCTTTAAAAATTAAAAAGCCAATACTCAAGTTACTGGATGAAGATTATATCACCAATGGTTTGT
This sequence comes from Saprospiraceae bacterium, assembly GCA_041749255.1. GTDB lineage: Bacteria > Bacteroidota > Bacteroidia > Chitinophagales > Saprospiraceae > JABDLO01. The sequence continues at coordinate 10,063 of JBGTBR010000020.1, read as the reverse complement.
CTGAATTAATAGCTGAATACAATTCAGCCTATTCTCTCAATATTAAAATCTTTAATAAATTACAACACACCATCACCGGATGGCCGGGCGGAAAACCCAACGCCGATGATTCCAACAGACCTGAAAGAGCAGTTCCTGCCAGGAAAAGAGTATTAATATTTAGTCCACATCCCGATGATGATGTTATATCTATGGGAGGCACGCTGCTCCGTCTCGTCGAACAAGGCCACGATGTCCATATAGCATATCAGGTGTCGGGTAGTATTGCTGTTCACGATAACGACGCCTGGCGATATAATGAATTTATGGCTGATTTCGCCCGCGAATTAGGAGTAGAAAATGAACTGTTGTCAAAGTCGATAAAAAAAGTATCAAAATTTATTGAAAGCAAAGATCAAAATCAAAAAGACATTAATGAGCTTCGCCTCATAAAAGGTTTGATAAGAAGAGAAGAGGCCAGAGGAGCCGCTAAATTCTGCGGAGTTAAGAGTGATCACATACATTTTCTCAACATGCCATTTTACGAAACTGGAAGCTCTCGCAAAAACAAATTGGCTGACAAAGATTATCAGATCATAGTTGATTTATTAAACCAAATTAAACCGCATCAAGTGTATGCTGCCGGAGATCTGGCTGACCCCCATGGAACACACAGAGTATGCCTTGAAGCCATTTTCGAAGCTTTTCATAGGACTAAAAGTCAATCCTGGTGGAACGGCTGCTATTTGTGGCTATACAGAGGAGCATGGCATGAATGGCCCATCGACGAAATTGAAATGGCCGTACCATTAAGTCCGGATGAATTGATGAAAAAACGCAAAGCCATTTTTATTCATCAATCACAAAAGGATCACCCAGTATTTCCAGGAAATGATTCCAGGGAATTTTGGCAAAGAGCTGAAGACCGTAATCGGGAAACGGCCAATCTTTACAACACCCTTGGACTGGCAGAATATGAAGCCATGGAAGCTTTTGTAAGATGGAAGTTTTGAATTACCCGACAATAGGAATAAAGAGATTAAAGTAAACTATTAATGGTGCTTTTGTTTAATACATTTAATGTAGCGTCTCTGACTTTTTCAAAAACGATTCTGATTACACATGTTTCTTCATTTTTACACTCAAAACATGGGCTGTAATAATTTAAACTCACGCAGGGTAACATCGCAATAGGACCATCCATAATTCGAATAATCTCAGTAAAACTTATATCCTCAGGACGTCTTAACAAGCGGTATCCGCCATGTCGTCCCCGCCGGGAGATAAGAATTCCATTATTTCTTAAGTCAAGCAGGATGCTCTCTAAAAACTTTTTGGGTATTCCCTCTTTTTCTGCAATTTCCGATGAAAAAATAGCCTTTTGCTCCAATTCATTTCTTGCAATATAAAGAATGGCTTTAATCGCATACTTGCATTTCTTAGATATCATAATACACTTCTTATCTGATCCAAAGATAAGCAAGATTGTATTAGGAATTACTATATAACCATCAGTACTGTGCTCCTTATTGATCTGGAATTGTGATATATTCAATTAAAATATATTGTAACTACTCAGTTAAACTCGCCTAATTACTTTGGGGGCAAAAATCATGACAAAACAACTCATTTATACCAGAGGCTTAGTAGTTACATCCACCATTTTTTTATTTTAATTCCTATTAATTATATAGATTTTATTACGTATATAGGATTTATGTGGATTATCTATTATATTTGCATTTCAATAAGAGTCAGAAAGTGATAGCAGACAGGATTTATGATCAAATATCAAATCAAAGACAGAGTCGGTCTAAGATCAAACGAAGTGTTGCCAAGTCCATAACATGGCGCATTATAGGAACTCTCGACACCGTACTCATTTCCTGGATAGTAACCGGTCAGATGATACTGGCTATTTCAATAGGGTCAATAGAATTGGTAACCAAAATGATGCTTTACTTTTTGCATGAGCGAGTTTGGGAATACATTCCCTGGGGACAAAAGATTATGTACCATCATACAAAAACATCCTTGTAAACCTATTTTTTGAATCCATGAAAATAGAACATATAGCTCAGGAGACGCACAATCTTCCAATAGAAGACACAATACACTATCTCATCAGAAATGCTTCTGGAAGAGTTGTTTTTTCTACCTCTTTTGGTCAGGAAGACCAGGTGTTAACACATATTATCTCAGAGGCAATTCACGATGTAGGCATATTTACACTGGATACTGGTCGGTTATTTGAAGAAACTTATGGAGTCTGGCAAGCAACAGAAATAAAATATAAAAGGAGAATTAAAGCATATTACCCTCATCACCTGGAACTTGAAGAATTAATCGAAAAACAGGGTATCAATGGATTTTATAACTCTGTTTCTAACAGGCAATTGTGCTGCGAAGTGAGAAAGATCAATCCATTGAAGCGGGCATTATCAGGAGCTAAGGTTTGGATCACAGGATTGAGGTCTTCACAATCGACAACACGGAGCGAGTTACTCCGTTTTGAATTCGATGTCAAACTGGGTATCTTAAAATACAATCCACTGATTGACTGGACATTGGACGATGTACTCTCTTTTATCCGGTTGCATAACATCCCTTATAATACCCTGCACAATAAAGGCTACTTAAGTATTGGTTGTGCTCCCTGCACCAGGGCTATTTTGCCTGGTGAAGACATAAGAGCCGGCAGATGGTGGTGGGAAGAAAGCAAAAAAGAATGTGGATTACACCGCTGAAAATTATAAAATTAAGGATATCAAACTCAGAAACTATGAACACCTTACTTAACAAACTGGAAAACGAAGCGATCTATATTATCAGGGAAGTTGCGGGTCAATTTGAAAGACCGGCTTTGCTTTTTTCGGGTGGTAAAGATTCTATAGTATTGGTTCATCTTGCCGTCAAAGCATTTGCTCCCGGGAAAATTCCCTTCCCACTTCTCCATATTGATACGGGACATAATTTTCCTGAGACTCTGATGTTTAGAGATCGGATGGTTAAAGAGTTAAATGTGGATCTCATTGTCAGATACGTACAAGACTCGATCAATCAGGGTAAGGTGTTGGAAGAAAGAGGAAAAAATGCCAGCAGGAATGCTCTCCAAACCATCACCCTGCTTGACGCTATTGAAGAATTGCGTTTGGATGCTTGTATAGGAGGAGCCAGGAGAGATGAAGAAAAGTCCAGAGCCAAAGAAAGAATATTTTCAGTTCGGGACTCCTTTGGCCAATGGAATGCAAAAAGGCAAAGACCAGAACTGTTTGATATATTTAATGGAATGATTTTACCGGGTGAAAATGTCAGGGTCTTTCCTATAAGCAATTGGACAGAAATTGACATTTGGAACTACATAAAGTTTGAAAAAATACTTATTCCCAGCATTTACTTTGCGCATCGGCGATCTGTTGTGGAAAGAGAAAGGGTGCTTATGCCCTGGTCCGATTTTATTCAAATAGATCCAGCCGATCAGGTACGTGAAGAATGGGTAAGATTCAGAACCATTGGCGACATGACATGTACGGCGGCTACAGCATCCCGAGCCTCTTCTCTTGATGATGTCATTGAAGAAATCAATTCTTCGGGTTATTCTGAGCGTGGCACCAGAATTGACGACAAGAGGAGTGATGCCGCTTTGGAATTAAGAAAAAATGCAGGATATTTTTAAAAATCGCTTACACTGATTCTTTTAAAATATGGATCTTATAAGAATATCAACAGCAGGTAGTGTCGATGACGGAAAGAGTACGCTCATCGGACGATTATTACTCGAAACAAAGGCTTTGAAAAAAGACCAGTTAGAGCACATTCGCTCTGTCAGTGCCTCGAGGGGGATGGATTTTTTGGATCTTTCTTTAGCTACTGATGGTCTGATATCAGAAAGAGAACAGGGCATCACCATCGATGTTTCACATATTTATTTGAATACATCAAAAAGAAGATACATTCTTGCTGATGCTCCGGGTCATGAGGAGTATACACGAAATATGGTAACGGCCAGCTCATCTGCTCAGGCGATGATCATTTTAATAGATGCAACTAAAGGCATTACCTTACAGACGAGAAGGCACTTTTACATCGCTCATTTGCTCAGAATCACCCATGTGGTGCTGTGTGTCAATAAAATGGATCTGGTAAACTATGATTCCGGTGTATTTGCTGAGATCCAAAAAGATTTCATGTCAATCCAGGAAAAAATGAAAGGTGACTTCAGAACCACATACTTTATTCCTGTCTCGGCACTGTTGGGTGACAACATTTCCACAGTATCGGAGTATATGCCCTGGTATTGGGGTCCCTCCCTTATTGAATTGATGGACCAAATAGAGATTATCGATAACAAATCCGTCGAAACCTTTTTTCAAAGTCAGTACATACAAAGAGTGCAGAATGGTCATCCCTCCAATTCAAAAAGATGGATATTGGGAAAACTAAAAAGCGGTGAAATGAGAGTTGGGGATGATGTTATCGTTCTTCCGGGAGAAACGAAAAGCAGGGTTTCAGGAATCCATCAATTTGGTACCCATAAAGATATTTTACTGCATGATGAAAATGGATCCCTTCAGCTTGAAGACGAAGTGGATGTTTCAAGGGGCAGTATCATACTTAACAGCCAAAACCCCTTCCATAGTTATGCAGAAGCCAGAACAGATGTTTGCTGGATGCACAATAAGCCTTTGATTCCCGGTGCTTTGTATATTGTCCAACAAGGTGCCAGAAAAGTTAGAGCCCGGGTAAGTGCCATACACTATACCATTGACCTCAATACCTTGTCAAGACATGATTCACAAAAAATGGAACTAAACGATATAGGCCAGGTGACCTGGACTTTTGCAGAACCGCTGTACGCTCAGCCATTTCATATGCATAAACAGTCAGGTGCATTCATTGTCATTGATCCGGTCAATCATAATACCATTGGGGTCTGTCTGATTAATTCATAAATTAAAAAATCATGCAAAGTTTTAGGACAGAATTAGAAAATCCAGTAGTTGAGAAAGATATCATCGAATTGGAGAAAAAAATAAACGCTTTCAAAAACGGCGAAATGGATGAAGATCGATTCAGGAGTCTTCGTCTTGCCAGAGGAGTATATGGGCAGCGTCAACCAGGCGTTCAAATGGTAAGAATCAAATTACCTTTTGGGAGATGCACTCCTGCCCAACTACGCAAACTAGCGGAAGTAAGCGACAATTATTCTACTGGCAATCTTCATATAACTACCCGCCAGGACATACAGATCCATTATGTAAGCCTTGAAAAAACTCCGGAATTATGGGCAGAACTCGAACGGGATGCCATCACATTAAGAGAGGCCTGTGGAAATACCGTCAGAAATATCACCGCATCCTCTATGTCCGGAATTGACCCTGAGGAACATTTTGACGTTTCTCCCTATGCACAAGCCATGTTTGAATACTTTCTCCGAAATCCAATATGTCAGGACATGGGTCGTAAGTTTAAAATTGCATTCTCAAGCAGTGAAAAAGATGATGCATATACATTTGCCCATGACCTGGGATTTATCCCTATGATCCAAAACGGGGAAAAAGGCTTTAAAGTAGTTATCGGCGGAGGTATCGGCTCTCAACCCAGACATGCTGATCTTTTATATGGGTTCTTGCACGTTGATAAAATCATTCCACTCACTGAAGCAGTACTCAGGGTATTTGACAGATATGGCGAACGCGTAAGGAGACACAAAGCCAGGTTAAAATTTCTTATCAATGATATTGGTCTGAACGAGTTAAGAAAATTAATTGACGAACAACTTCCATCGTTACCTCATCTAACTTACCCTATTGACGAGGGCGAACCATATTTACCAAATCCTACTGTGATCACAGAAGATTCTCTGGAACCTCAAGTTCCAAAATACTACTCCGATTGGTTGAAGTTTAATAGCTTTCCGCAAAAACAGAAAGGATATCATGCAATTGGTATAAAAATTACTACTGGCGATTTGAGCAGTAACCAGGCCCGGTTATTAGCTGATATTATGGACGTCTTTAAGTTGGAAGAATTGCGTTTCACCGTCAATCAGGGCATTCTTCTCCGATTTGTTCCCGATAGATCATTGCCGGCACTTTACCAATCCTTATCCAGGATGGGTTTCGCCGATATAGGCTTTGATTCCTTGTTGGATATTGTGGCATGTCCGGGTACAGATACCTGTAATCTGGGTATTGCCAGCTCGATGGGTCTGGCCAAAGAACTGGAAAGAATGTTGAAAAATTCCTATGCCGACATCATACATCACAAGAATATCAATATAAAAATAAGTGGATGTATGAATGCATGTGGTCAACATACTGTTGCCGATATTGGGTTTCAGGGAATGACCATCAAAGCCGGACAACTCGTAGCTCCTGCTACTCAGATTCTCCTGGGTGGAGGCAGAAATGGTGATGGCAGTGGCCGGTATGCAGACAAGGTCACCAAGGTGCCCTCCCGAAAAGTTCCGGCTGTACTTCAGTCCTTATTGGATGATTTTATAGAACATTCGGATGATATCGAATCGTATGGTGAATACTATCAACGCAAAGGCACAGATTACTTTTATCAGATGCTTAAGGAATATGCCGATACTTCGGCGCTTACCCGCGACGACTTCATTGATTGGGGTGAAGAAAGACCTTATGAAAAGGCCATTGGAATAGGCGAATGCGCCGGTGTAATGGTAGATCTTGTCGCTACTCTCCTTGCAGAAGCTCAAGAAAAATTGGAAAATGCTCAGGAATTTCACAGCCATGAACAATTTGCTGATGCTATCTACAGTGCTTATACAGCCATGTTATATGCAGCTAAAGCTGTTCTCACCACTACTGAAGCCAAGCTAAATACACAAGCTGCCATTGTAAGATCGTATGATGAATATTTTGGAAATACCAGCCCATATTATCCTGGTTCCTCTTTTGAAAGCATCATATACAAGATCAATACCCATGCTCCTTCTCAAAAATTCAGCTCTTCATACCTGGCCGAAGCTGAAAGGATTTTAACGATCATTGTAAATAAGAGGTTAGAAGAAATTTCTGATCATAAATCCCATGTTACCTCAAACTTAAAAACCATTCAAGTATGAAAAATACAAATTCAGGACGAATTATACTTGTCGGGGCAGGTCCGGGCGATCCGGAATTGATCACGATTAAAGGTTTGAAAGCCATCCAAAATGCAGATGTCATTTTATACGATGCTTTGGTCAATGAAGAACTGCTCAATCACAATCACAATGCAGAAAAGATCTTTGTTGGAAAGAGAAAAGGCTGGAAAAAACACACGCAGGAAACCATTAATGAGATGCTGATTTCCTATGCGTCAAAAGGATTAAATGTGCTGAGACTAAAAGGTGGAGATCCTATGATATTTGGCAGAGCATACGATGAAATGGCTGCAGCGAGAAGAAACAAAATTGCTCTGGAGATCATACCCGGAATATCCGCTTATTCGGGTATGGCTGCGTATAATCAGGTTCCGGTGACCCAGCGATGCATCAATGAAAGTCTTTGGATATGTACTGGTACTACATGCAAGGGAACCATTTCTGATGATTTACAATGGGCTGCACGGTCATCCGCTACAGTCATAGTGTACATGGGTATGGGTAAACTTGTTGAAATTGTAGATACTTTCAAAATGTATAAACCCGGTAACTATCCTTCGGCCATTATTCAAAATGCGACTACCCATAAGGAAAAAGTGATTATTGGCGATTTGAATTCCATAGTAGCACTAAGAGATCAATCGCTCATTTCCAACCCGGCTCTTATCATTTTTGGCTCTGCGGCAAAGGAGGTTCTAAGAAGAGAATTCAGACAGGAACTGTTGGATCATTCTATATTTCATGAAGCAGAAAATGTAAGTTATGCATAGTACAGAACACAATATGCTTTTTCCTATATTTCTGAAAGCGGGTGAACTGGACATATTGATTGTAGGCGGTGGGGAAGTAGCTTTGGAAAAATTGACATTTTTACTAAAATCCAGTCCTGATGCGCGTGTAAAAATTCTGGCTCCGGAGATAAGGGATGAAATCCTGGAATTATGCCGGCAATACAATCTTGTAAGCATTCAGGAAAGCTATGCAGTCGACTTTTTAAAAAATACGGATGTTGTCATTGCCGCTACCAACGACTCTTTGGTCAATCAACAAATCTACAAAGACTGCAAATCAAGGCGAATATTGGTTAATGTAGCTGACACGCCTGAAATATGTGATTTCTATCTGGGAGGAATTGTTACAAAGGGTCATTTGAAGATTGCCATTTCCACAAACGGCAAATCCCCAACCATGGCTAAAAGATTACGACAACTTTTCGAAGAAGTATTTCCAGAAAATATAAATGAGTTACTCATCAATTTGCATACATACAGAAAAACTTTGAAACTCGACTTTAAGGAAAAGGTAGATCACCTGAATGAATTAACAAAAAAATGGATAGAACAAACATGATACATACGGATATAATCATCATAGGAGCCGGTCCGGTTGGTCTTTTCACTGTATTTGAAGCAGGCCTCATGAAATTGCGATGTCACCTTATTGACAGTCTTCCACAACCCGGAGGTCAGCTTATAGAAATTTACCCTAAAAAGCCGATTTACGATATCCCGGGTTTGCCCAGTGTACTGGCGGGAGAGCTGGTGGACAATTTAATGAAACAGGCAGCACCTTTTCATCCTGGTTTTACCATGGGCGAAAATGCAGAAACCATTGAAAAGCTTGAAGATGGCCGATTTCTCGTTACCACTGATGGGGGTATCCAACATTTGGCCCCTGTAGTCATTATTGCCGGAGGTTTAGGGCGATTTGAGCCCCGTAAACCAGCTATTCCCAATCTTGAAAAATGGGAAGGAAAAGGAGTTTTTTATATGGTAAAGGATCCTGGTATATTTAGTGAAAAGCATCTCGTTATTTCGGGGGGTGGTGATTCTGCTTTGGATTGGGCGATTTATTTTGCTGAAGGCAATGCTGCATCGGTTACCCTCGTTCACCGAAGTGATCAATTCAGGGCTCATATCGATTCTGTTGTAAGAGCCAAAGAACTGGAAGAAAAAGGAAGGATAAAAATATTGGCTTTTGCTGAAGTAGTAGGGCTATGGGGAGAGGATATCTTAACCGGGGTTGAATTGCGTCAAAAAGGTTTAGAAAGTACATTTTCCATCCATGCGGATACATGGTTGCCGCTATTTGGTTTAAGTCCTAAATTAGGTCCTATTTCCGAATGGGGTTTGGAAATTGTAAAAAATGCCATAGTGGTAGACAACAACCTCGATTACAGTACCAACATACCCGGTATATTTGCAGTAGGGGATGTAAATACGTATCCCGGAAAATTGAAACTCATCCTTTGTGGATTTCATGAAGCCACATTGGCTGTTCAATCTGCCTTTGCTATAGTAAATCCTGGAAAAAAATATACTTTAAAATACACTACTGTCCAGGGAATTCAGGGTTTTGAAAAAGAATATAATTCAGCCAATACAGAAATTTTAGCAGGATGAATGAGGTAAAAATCAATGTAATAGACCGCACGGGCACTGAACATGTAATAGTAGCTCCTTCAGATATGCAGATCAACATAATGGAAATCTGCAAAGCTCATGAATTGCCGGTTGATGGCATCTGTGGAGGTATGGCCTTATGTGCCTCTTGTCAGGTATACATTGAGTCAGTTCACGATTTGCCGGAAATTTCAGTAAACGAAGACGCCATGCTTGCTGAAGCTTTTCACGTGAGGGACAATTCACGTCTGGGTTGCCAGATACAAATACACCAGGGACTGGAAGGCCTGAGGATTAGACTTGCACCTGAATAGTCATACTTTGAAAATTTGAGTCCACTATTTTTCTGGATTATCTACACTTCCCTGCTCTTACAGGATTATCTTGTATATAATTTATTTTCTGCCATGTAAATTGATCCCAAACCTTTTAACCCACATTGCTCAAGATGGCATTAAAAGTGTTTAAAATAAATTATTTTGAATTAATTTTTGAGTTATTTAGGCATGGTTTGCAACTTGTAAATTCATAATTACTTGAAAATCAATATTTGTATTTTTTAAAATTG
>JBGTBR010000019.1:0-63213 GCA_041749255.1 Saprospiraceae bacterium | reverse complement strand
ATGTGAACTAATCGTTAAAATCCCTTAAACCGACTTATCATCACTTAGTGGTGATGGTAATATCATGCCTATAACTAAACAATAGTATTTAATTGTTATAATTATTCATTTATTATCGTTCTCACTCTGAATTGCTGAATTAGGCTGTTATTATGTATATATTCTTTATTTCCGGGAATAAGAAATTCTTAAGTCTTTGTATCTAAGGAATGGCTAAAGTGATGGATATTACACATTGATTATCATTTCATTGGGAATTTTCACTATAAGTATTTATTATTACAGTGGCAAGCTTCCGTATACCATGATGGGTAGATTCATGTACAAAAGATGTATTTTATACTTCATTGCTCTGGTAGTAATGGGCTCGTGCCATAATGCAGATACCCATAAACAATTTCAAGGTGTATCGGGATTCCCTTATGAGGTCGATTCAGATAAGGTAAAGCTGAAATTGAAAAGTGCGGATTCTCTCTTTTTCAGCGATCTCCGTTTAGCGGCTAATGTTTATGAAGATATACTCACTCATACTACTGATCCTCGTCTAAGAACCTATTGCATTTTCCAAAGCAGATTGACCCATTACATTCTAGGTAAGTATTCCGGTCAATACAGAAAAGATCTTATTCATTTTGAAAATGATACTTCGAAGTTTGCCATATTCCTGATGCAGGTGGACTCTGTTTTTGGTGGAGAAGAAGTGAATGAAGATCCATTGTTGCATTATCTACATCTTTTTGAAAGCAATGATTATATACTTGGTCTGGGTTATTTAGCTATTGCGCTTCATACAAATCACTACTCTGGTGATGATCTCCAGGCTTTAGAGTATGTCAAGAATGCGAGGCATTTTCTGCATCGTTCGGTTTTGGGCGATAAACTGAATGTATTTTATTGCAATGAAGCCATACAGATAGCCAAGAATAACAGAGAATACCTGTATGCCAGGAGTCTGGGCAATAACGCCAAATCGATAGCCGGAAGCCATCCACATGACACTCTTATCGTCGGTGTCGCAGCGGTCGCCTCGGGCTACAGCCTGTTATATTTTGACCTCACTTACAGCATTGATCAATTCTTGCACGGCTTGCGAATGGTAAGTCCTTCCATTTTCGATGTATTGGAACAAAAAGTATTACAACATTTGACCCTTTATACCAATATGGCTCAACAGGACTGGGCGAAGTATCTGGATCGTCTATTGGAATCAGTAGCCATATCGGGAGATTACGTCAACATCCACAGGACTATGGGGCAAATCGCTTTCAACGCAGAAGATTACCACGAAGCCATTCTTCACCTTAACCTGGCACTGGAGCATAGCTATAGGAAAAAGAGAATAGATCGATTGACCGTTTCTGTCCTGCATATCGACCTGCAAAGAGCGTATTTACAGCTTTCGCAGTTTGACAAAGCGTTACACTCCTGTCTGGCTCAAATTCAATTCGAACTGGAACCCAACTTTCCATTGGCATCTTTATTCGAAATTTTCAAAGATTCCCTCATAGGGATAAAAAACAATTATATTGTAAGCCATGAAATTTCAACGATACTTTTTAAAAGATTTGAAGAAACCGGAAACAGGGAAGACCTCAAATATGCACTCTATTTCAGCGAACTATCAGTCGATCACATAAGCAATCCAATCAACACCATCGAAGAAAGCAAGAAAATTACAGTGTTCAACGATTTTGCAAAATATTTTACTTCTCACTCTGCCAGGATTTTACATGTTTTTTATGAATTGACCGGACAGTTGACCTATCTGGAAAAATACCTGAATCTGATAGAAAAAACAAAGGCAAGTATTTTTTATGGCAATAGAATGCAATTGTATATTAAATACTCGATCCCCGACTCCCTTTTGGTGAAAGAAAAAAGGCTTCAATACAATATCGAAAAGTCTATGCACAGTTCACAAAAGAATAATGACAGTCTGCGTCATTGGCAAGATGAATTAAAAGACCTGTATCAACTGTACCTTGCCGAGTACCCCGAATTTATAAATGAAAAGGTCAGAAAGTACGATTATTCTTTGCAGGAAGTACAAAATTTTTTAGATGATGAGGAAGCATTTATCAGTTACCATTTTATTGATGATAGGATCCACCTATTTATCATCACTTCTGATGATGTCCAATTATCGACTGTAGAATACCAGGCATCTTCATTGGATTCCCTATTGAGTATGCAAAGAAATTGGATTAGTGGAACTTATAATCAATACGCTTATGAATGGTATCAAAAGTTGGTGCCCAAATCTGTAAGATCTAAATGCAGGATTATCATAAACCCATCAGAACAATTGTTAAACCTGAGTTTTGATGCTTTGATTACCAATATCAATCATCCTGGATCTTATGCCATTTACCAGCATGGTTTTGTACACACTCAATCCATCGATCTACTTTTCAGTCAAGATCAAATGGATTTCACCTTGGATCCGAATCAAACCCTTGCCATTTTTTCTTTTTCTGACTACAAATCCATACTCCGTGAAAATATGGATTTGAAAGAATTGGGAGGTTCTTTACTTGAGGTGAAAAACATTTCCGCACGATACCCTAACTCTTTTGTTTCCATGGGTTTAAATGCTAATGTGGGGTCTTTTAAAGAGGTGTATTCGCAAAAGGACTATGACATCATACATTTAGCTTTACATGGAAAGTCAGACGAAAACAGGAGAAACGCAGCTTTCCTGATATTCAGAAATCCAGACTCATACGAAAAGTATGATTCATTGTACATGTACGACGTAGAGTCTTTGATTTCAAAATCCAAAATGGTAGTCATCAGCGCCTGCGAATCTGCCAAGGGTAAGATTATCGAAAGAGAAGGGACTTATTCTTTGGCCAGATCCTTTTTAAGCAATGGAGCTGAGGTAGTGATTTCATCATTATGGAATCTGGATGACATTACTACCAGCCTTGTCATGATGAATATGTATGAAGATCGGCAGTCTCCTGTTCATGAGAGTTTGAGGCTCGCGAAACTTAATTTTTTAAAAGGAAATCATAACACACAACCCTATTTTTGGGCTTCTCTTATATCAGTATATTAACCTTTTCACAGACGGTCAATGCCTTTATGCTCTTGGGCAGTAACTGAACTTAACACAAGTTTGTGTAAGTATTTTAATTCAAATTTTCATGTGTTATTCATCGGAGTTATAGCCATTCCGGTACATTTCTTTTTATAACTCACGCTATAATTGACATATTTGTCGTTTGTGAATGGAGAAAATAATCATGCAAAAGAGGGGATTAACCATTTTGATGCTTTTGTTTAGTGGTGTGATGCACGCCCAAATCCATGGTACTGTGACCGGTGCTGATGGCCTTCCTCTTCCTTATGCCAATATTTTCGTTGATGAGGATAAAAAGGGAAGTGTATCCAATTTAGAAGGTGAGTATTCTCTTGACCTCCCACATGGAGTCTATACACTTGAATTCAGGTATATCGGCTTTAAAAGTGAATTCAGGAAAGTGGAAGTCGATGGTAAACCTATTTTACTAGACGTCATTTTACAGGTGGAAGCCGTATTTTTAGATGAGGTAACTATAAGTGCTGATGCAGAAGATCCGGCTTATGCTGTCATGAGAAAAGCCATTCAGGCCAGAGATGAAAATCTAAAAACCATCACAACATATCAGGGAGACCTCTACATCAAAGGACTGGTAAAAGTGTTGTCAGCTCCCGACAAGTTCATGGGTATGAATATCGGGAATATGGAAGGACTTTTGGATACCACCGGTTCTGGAATAGTTTACTTGTCTGAATCCCAAACCAACATATATTATCAGGCTCCCGGCAAGTTGAAAGAAGTGATGAGATCGGGGGTAATAGCCGGTGATGATAATGGGTTTTCCTTCAATCAGTATTCCGGAGCCCATTTTAATTTTTACGAGCAGATCATCGAATTTGACCGAAGCCTGATTACTCCTTTGCACAATAATGCGATAAGCCATTACAAGTTTACCATGTTAGGTGTAGTATACGACGAAAAAGGGAGGCTAATCAATAAAATTTCAGTCATGCCCCGCAACGATGCTGCCGGCCTGTTTAGCGGAACCCTTTATATTCTGGAAGATTCCTGGGGGATTCACAGTCTTGATCTCAGGTTTACCGGTAAAGCCATGAAAAACAGGATGTTTGATTTTATAAGGATACGACAGATTATGAATAAGGACAATTCCACTGGAGTGTGGTTTAAGCAAAGTCAGATAATCGATTTTCAGGCTGCTTTTTTTACTTTCAGATTTGGAGGTACTTTTTCTTATTTTTTTCAGGACATCAAACTAAATGAACCCATTCCTCACGGTACTTTTAATGCAGAGGTATTTTCTGTGGATGCCAGTGCTTTGAAGCACTCCATGGAGTATTGGGACTCTATACGCCCCATTCCACTTACCCGTGATGAAAAGGTGGACTATATTAAAAAAGATTCCTTAAAGATACTCAGAGAATCCCGCTCCTATATGGATTCTATTGATCGTATCAATAACGAATGGAAGTGGTCAGCACTTGGATTTGGGTATACATACAATAAAACGTATAAAAACACATCAATAAAAGTGGGATCTCCTATATCATTGCTCCGTTTTAATGCAGTAGAAGGGTGGGCAATAGGTTCCAGACTAACGTATACGCGCTTTTATAACGATGATAATAACCGATTGCAACTCTCCGCTTTGTGGAGGTATGGATTTTCAGACAAAAGGTGGAAATTTCAATGGGAGGGCAATTACCTCATGAGCAGGAAATCCTTTGCATGGATCACAGCAGGAGCGGGTAGAGAAACTTTTCAGTTTGATGAGAGAGGGGTAGCACCACTACTGGCTAATACCCTGTCCAGCATCCTGTATAAAGATAATTTTATCCGGCTTTTTGAAAAGAGTTTTGCATTCCTTGGGATCCAGGGAGAGCCATTAAATGGTTTGTACATGTGGCAAAAAACTTCTTTTGAAAGGAGAAGTCCGCTGGAAAATAACACCAATTGGAGCTTGTTTAGAAAAGAACGGGATTATACTTCCAATCACCCTTTGGATCCACAGGCCGATAATCCGATTTTTGAACCCCATGATGTTCTTTTTCTGGATTTCTCCATAAGATGGAGGCCAGGGCAAAAGTATATGACCTTTCCTTCCTTCAAGGTTAGGGTTAGTTCAGACTGGCCAGAATTTTTTATAAATTATCGTAAAGCAGTCTCCGTTTCCCCTTCCGGTGTTGACTTTGACCGTTTATTATTGCGAATGAGACATCGAAAGATCAATATGAATACCATGGGATATGGTACGGTTAATCTGGAATACGGCACCTTTCTTCGTAAAGGGTCTATTGAATTCCCCGACTACTTTCACTTCATTGGAGGCGAGGGATTGCTAAATTTTCACGACCGGTATGTTTATGGATTTAAGGTTATGCCATTTTATGTATTTAGTACAGAAAATGATTACGCTTCAATAGTATACGAACACCATTTCGATGGCTTTTTATTGGATCGGATTCCTATACTGAAAAACAGCGGGTTGAAATCTGTATTGGGTTTAGGATTTATGCACTCAGGCAACAAAAAATATTATGAGGTATCCTTTGGTTTTGAGAATATCGGTGTCGGTTCGCTTTCCATGTTCAGAATTGACTACGGCCTGGGTTTTACTCCTGATGGTTTAATCAATCACGGACCCAGATTGGGACTGAGCAGAATGTTAAGTAATTTTTTGGATTGACAAAAAGTGAAGAGGGTGTTAATTCAAAAGTTTATAGGCGTCAAATTGGAGAAGGGAATCTTCAACAGTATTTAAATACTTGGGATCCCTCAACAAAAGCAATTCTTCACCAACCAGGTAAATATGCGGGTAATCATACCTTTCTTCAAAATAAAATTCCCCGGTTTTGTTAAAATCCTCATCCAGAATGATGACACTCATATTATAAGGGTGTTCTGTATTACCCACGTCTTCTATGGATTCTGGCTTTAGAAAAGTAGTTCTGTAGTACCTTTTATTCATGTCATCATAAAATAGAAAAGCAAAATTTGATATGGTATGCAATATTTTTTCATCATAGGTATATGTTTTATAATTTTCCAAAGCGTCTCTTCCTCGGGCAACCGGTTTGACTTCATCAAAATATTGTGTGCCTGCCCAGTGCCTGCCGGTTACATTGAATTCCCTGTCATAGGTATATACATACGGGTCAACAGGAAAAGAAACTACAAACATTTCACGATCCGGATTCCATATCATTGAGGACATATACCACCAGGGATAGACTGAGTAATAATTTTTTTCATAAATCTCAGGATAATGGAAATATTCACCTGAAAACTTTCCGTTTTCTATGTATACGGTGGAAGGCATTTGGGAAATACGGGTTGAAAAATTATACACAGGTACTAAAAAACCATTTTGGAAAGGAGATAGTTTGATAGGGCCTCTGCCATAGGGTACATTTTTTTGATCAATGTAGATTTTGGTTTTTTCAACAGTTTGGAAGTCATTAAATATGATCAGATCGTTTTTCACCATATCATATACTATCAAAGTATCACCCATTTTATGAATGGATGACCATGAATCTAAATCCTCGAGAGAATTAGGCCCTTCGACAGGTAATGAAAAAGTATCCAAAAGTTGTCCTGAAGTGATGTCAAATTGAAAAAACTCACGGGTGTTGATATCGGCCACTAAAAGAGTATTGTGTTTTTGGGAGTTTTGAAAATCAAAGAGCAAATTGCCGGACAGCTTGTTTTTAACCGTAAAAACATAGGTTTTCTTTTTTTCAATAGATTCTGTATATTCGGCAGGATCCATTGAAGGCAATTCTTCCATTTCAGATCGGCATGAAAGAAAAACCATGATAGAACAATAGATTATTATTTTCAGGATTGTATATTTTATATTCATCATCGGTATTTTTATTTAGGCATCACTTCCATCTGATTTTTAAAAATAAACACACCTCATATCATTCAAGGTTGGATTAAAACTGACAATACAATATCCACAATCTGAAGAGATTTGAAATGCTCTGCTAAGATATGGACATATATATAATCAAATTATTTTATAATTATTTTGATAAAAGTGATTTTTAATATCTCGACATGACGCGATTGCGCCTTTTTATCAATACCATATAAACATAAATATCCACTCAACTTTAACATTTAAAACCATTTCTTCACTTTTAATAACCTCCTATCTAACTTCAACATTCCAAATCGGAATTATACATTTAAAATTGGAAAGTTTCAGGAGAGCACTAAATGTTTGGTGTTTGGGAAATATAATTAATTATTAGGACTGGATTACCGCCATTATAGCTTTTTTAAAGAGTTTTTCTCTATCTTTGAGAATGACAAAGTTTTGGTCGATATACATCGACACGCTGTACTATTATTGTTGAATGTACAAAAATCGACTTTGCCCATATGCTTTTCTTGCTTGCCTGTCAAACGTTGCATTGCTTTTTTGGTTTTCATCAAAAATTTGCATAATTATTTCCCTGAACCTGTCATTTGGGCAGGACGGGTTGCTTTATATTACTGTATGCCAATTGTGTATTAAACTCATTCATTTTATAAATCAAAGTTGTATTAAAACATGAAGATTATTAAATATTTATTTTTCATTGCTTGCTTATTGTATTCGTTTACCATTATAGCTCAGGAGGAGAACAAGTCGCCTTCTGCAGAATCATTTGTAAAAAGTCTGGAATTCAGAAATATAGGCCCTGCTTTTTGCTCTGGGCGTATCGCTGACATTGCCATTCATCCCGATCACCTCAATACCTGGTATGTAGCAGTGGGTTCAGGTGGAGTGTGGAAAACCATAAATGCCGGAACTACCTGGATACCGGTTTTTGACAATTATACATCCTATTCAACGGGATGTATATCCATAGATCCTCAAAACCCCACCACCATTTGGTTGGGGACGGGTGAAAACGTAGGGGGTCGCCATGTGGCTTTTGGTGATGGTGTTTACCGCAGCGATGATGCGGGAAAAAGCTGGAAAAATCTGGGACTCAAGACTTCCGGACATATAAGTAAAATTATCATCCATCCGGATGATTCCAACGTAGCATGGGTAGCTGCTCAGGGCTCACTTTGGAATAAAGGAGGGGAAAGAGGGGTTTTCAAGACTACTGATGGCGGCACAACCTGGAAGAGAGTTCTGGGTGATGACGAATGGGTAGGGGCTACAGATATGGTTATAGATCCCAGAGACCCGAATCGACTATATGCTGCCACCTGGCAGCGTCATAGAACGGTAGCGGCCTATATGGGCGGTGGACCGGGAACAGGGCTTTTCAAAAGCGAAGACGGAGGTGAGACTTGGAAAGAAATGACCAATGGCATACCCAAATCCAACAAAGGTAAAATCGGGATGGCTATATCTCCATTTAATCCCGATGTCATTTACGCAGATATTGAGCTCGATAGGCGACAGGGTGGACTTTTTATGTCTTCTGACCGGGGAGCTTCCTGGACGAAAATGTCCGTTGCCGTTTCCGGGGTAACCGGCCCGCATTATTATCAGGAACTTTACGCCTCTCCACATAAGGAAGGAAGGTTGTATCTGGTAGACATGAATATCCAGATTTCGGAAGACCACGGCAAGACATTTTCTTTGCTAAATAAGGGTCAAATGCATTCTGATGCGCATTCTATCAATTTCAGACCCGATAATCCGGACTATCTGTTGGTAGGTACGGATGGTGGCGTGTATGAGAGTTTTGATCACGGCGACACCTGGAGATTTATCGATAACATGCCCATCACACAGTTTTATAAAGTGGCAGTAGATGATGCAGAACCATTTTACTTTGTTTACGGTGGTACACAGGATAATGGATCTATGGGAGGCCCTTCCAGAACCGATAATGTCCATGGCATCAGAAATGCGGATTGGTTTAAAACCCTGGGAGGTGACGGACATCAGTCTGCTACAGAACCGGGTAACCCCAACATCATGTATGCGGAGAGTCAGCAAGGTGTTTTGCACCGGGTGGACAGAATTACGGGCGAGCAGGTATTCATTCAGCCACAGCCAAGAGAAGGAGAACCGGCGGAAAGATATAATTGGGATGCTCCAATCGTGGTGAGTGCACACAATCCCTCTACCATTTATTTTGCATCGCAAAGGGTGTGGAAATCAGAAGACAGAGGTGATAGTTGGGTGCCATTAACCGGTGATATGACCTATAATCAGGAGAGGTTTGACCTTCCCATTATGGGCAGAAAGCAAAGCTGGGATAACCCCTGGGACATTTACGCCATGTCAAAATACAATACGATCACCTCATTGGCGGAATCGCCTGTAAATCCTGAAATTTTGTATGCGGGTACAGATGATGGTCTATTGCACATGACGTCTGATGGAGGGCATTCCTGGATGAAATTTCCAGTGGGGAATATGGGAAGTGTACCGGAAACCGCTTTTATCAATGATGTAAGAGCCGACTTGTATGATGAAAATACCGTCTATCTGGCACTTGACAACCACAAGTTCGGCGACTTAAAGCCTTATTTATTAAAAAGTATAGACCGGGGCATAACCTGGAAATCTATAAGCGGCAATATTCCCGACAGGCATTTGGTATGGAGACTGGTTCAGGATCATGTCAAGAAGGATCTCCTTTTTGCCGCTACAGAATTTGGAATATTTTGTACTGTTGATGGGGGAGAGAAGTGGTTTAAAATGTCCAAAGGAATACCTACGATAGCGTTTAGAGACATTACCATTCAGCGAAGGGAGAACGACCTGGTAGGAGCTACATTTGGAAGGGGTTTTTATATTCTCGATGATTACACTCCATTAAGAAATTTAAATGATGATTTGTTAGGAAAGGAAGCGGTTCTCTTTGATATAAAAGATGCACACTTGTATTCACCAAAATCAATAGTTAGTTCGCAGGGTTCATCCATGTATACTGCTCCCAATCCTAAGTTTGGCGCCATTCTTACCTATTATTTGAAGGAAGGGGCAACAACCATGGCTGCGGAAAGGAAGAAAGCAGAAGCCAAACTCAACAAAGAAAATAAAGATATTCCGTTTCCGGGATGGGATGCACTGGCAGAAGAAATGCATGATGAGGGACCACGTGCCATACTCATGATCAGGGATCAGGATGGAAGAAATGTCAGGATGGTGGATGGTTCAGCTACACCAGGTCTTCACAGGATTAACTGGGATTTGAGATATGCCCCAAAAGGAGCGGTTACAAGCGGCGGCAGTGGTGGTAGAGGAGGTTTTGGATTTATGGCACTTCCCGGGACATACACAGCTCATCTTTATTTGAAAAAGGGAGAGGAGTTGATTGATATGGGCCAAAATCAAAGCTTTAATGTGGTTCCTTTAAGGGAAGGTGCTCTTCCTCCTGTAGGTGAAGACGTTAAAAAGGAATTTATGGCAGTAGTGGCTGAATTTCAGCAGGATTTGGCAGCTACAGGTTCGGTTTTGACAAGTACCAGGGATAAGATTAAGGTTATGAAAAAAGCAATGGCTTCACTTGATCATATTCCAGCGGGACTTATGGAAAGTGTCTATGAGGCAGAAAAGAAGCTGATGGATATTGACAGGCTATTCAGTGGCCATCCTGCTAAGGCCGAAGTCAGGGAACTGGATGACCCAACACCTTCCAATAGGATGTTTGTGGGTTTTAGAGGTATGATGAACACATACGGACCCACGCAAATGCACAGAGAGACGGTACAAGTTGGAAAAATGGAGTTGCAAAATATTAAATCTATGCTGCAACCATTGGTTGATACGGAAATTCCGGCACTGCAAAAAGCATTTTCAGATGCAGGTGCACCCTGGATGGAAGGTCAGGGTCTGATCCGCCAGGAATAAAAATACAAACATCAACTATTTGAAAAGGAATCGCTCTTGATATACGGGGCGGTTCCTTTTTTTATTGCAGAATAATACATCAGAAAATATTCACCTGCCAGAGTTGTCCCTTTCATTATTTTCAAAACATTTACATCAAACAGACTATTTTGGTTAACTTTAGAAACATTATATGTAAAAGAACTGCTTAGCAACAACGTTTTAGACACAGTTTAACTAAAAAAATGTAACGGAAAGAGCCAAAGCTAAATATGAAACATGATTTTTCTAAAAGACTGAAAAAAGAAGATTCTGAATATTCATCAGGTAAAATCTTGAATGAATCTAAAATACCAATACTTAAAGAGAAACACTATTGTATTATACCATTCAACTTAGATGGAAATGCTCCAAAAAGATTTATGAAAGCTTATTTTTATGAACAAGGTGGTAAGGTTTACAAATCAAAATTTAGTACTTGGAATTCATACATAGCAAAAAGCGCTCAAAAATGGTATCCACATGAATCAATAATAGAGTATTTATTGAATAGGATCGGAGTGGAACTAGGATTAAATATGAATCGAATAAAACTTGTTAAAGTGAATGGCCAAATAAGGTTTCTTTCAGAATATTTCCTGGACATCAATAATCAGAAATTGATTCATGGAGCTGAGATTTGTGGTGAATATCTTCAAGATGAAACTTTTGCAAAACAAATAGCAGATGATAAAAAATCAGCAAGAGAACTCTTTACCTTCCAATTTATAATTGAAGCAATAAAATTTGTATTTAAGGATTGCTGTGAGGACTTAAACAAGGAACTGGTAAAGATGATTGTTTATGATGCAATTGTTGGAAATAATGATAGACATTTTTATAATTGGGGCGTTATCAAAAGTATTAAACAGGATGATAAAATACCAACATTTTCACCGATATATGATACAGCCAGAGGCTTATTTTGGAATTGGAGTGATGATCAAGTTTCAAAGCAATTAAAAAATCTAAAATCTGGTGGAAAAAAAATAGAAAACTACATTATCAAGGGATGTCCGAGAATAAGCATAGAAGAAAATTCAGATATTAATCACTTTGATCTCATAGAATATATATGGAATATTTATGACGAATATAGCGGAACAATATTTGATTTGGTTTCGTTAAAAAACCAGGAATCTGTTATAGATTTATACAATACTGAGTTTAAACATTATTTTATTGAGGAGCGAAATATATTAGTGCTTTATATTATTAAAGAAAGATTTAGTAGGTTAAGAAAAATTACTGTAGAATATGATCAAAAAACTCTTTGATTGGTTTTCCAAAGATGATGAGATTACAAAACCATTGCCAAAAGAAGAAGTACACAAATTTGCTTTGTTGTATAAGGATATTCTAATTGGTCATCTTGAAGTTGAAGAAGGAAAGTGGAAATTTTATTACTCTGAGGAATTTAAACATAACAATGAGTTAAGTTATATTTCCGGATTTCCAGATTTAAACAAAATTTATTATAGTGAAATACTGTGGCCATTTTTTAAAATTCGAATTCCGGGTTTAGGGCAACCTCGGGTTCAAAAAACAATTAAAGAAGAGAATATTTCAGAAAAAGATGAAATTGCTTTGCTTAAACGATTCGGGAAACAATCAATTTCGAACCCTTATTTATTAGATACAGTCCATTAAAATTCCTACCAATAATATTGCATGCGACGCCAAACTAGCTACGTATTGAGCTCGTCAAAACGTATACAAGCTTTCTGGATTTCATTCTCCTGAAGCATTTAAGAAATTTGGAGATGCAATTAACATCCTTACCAGTAGTGCCGTTATATAAGATATTTATACACAAAAAGTAATGGAAGGGTGCTTGTTAAAAGGTGGTTTTATCCCAATTAAACATTACAACCTAACCCTTCAAAAAGATGCTTTTCATTAGGATCAAAAAATGTATTCGATGAAAAAAATATTAACACTTCTAACATTTCTATTAATTGGTGTTTTAAAAGGTTTTAGCCAATTGGAAAAAAACGATTTAAAGTTGAGTTTCTGCTTTACCATTAATTGGTTTTTCAGGTGAATCGGGATTTGAGGTGAATGGACTTGTAGTTAATCCAGCAGTTGGATTTTTTATTTCTGATAAAGCATCAATTGATATAAATTTTTCATATGTAACTTTTAGTGACTTAAAACTTGGAAATGTAAATTCATACTATAAATCCTATGCTGTCATTCCAACATTGAGAAACTATTTTGTGAATAAAGAAAAACTCAGAGTTTTCGCAGAGCTCGGATTTGGAATTGGAACCATCAAATACTTTGCTAAAAAGGGTGAATTTATTAATGTGCAACACACAAATCTGAGTGGAGGAATGGCTATCTTTCACATTGGAATAGGTGGAAACTATTTCTTTAATGAAAAATTTGGTATAGAATTTATTATACCATTTATTAGTTCGAAGAATATAACATCTTATTATAATATTGAATTGTATACAGGAGTGGGTCCCACTTTTGGAATTCTATATATACTAAAATAATGGCTTGAAGTAATGGCCGGGGCGACTACTCATTTTCCTATCATTGCAATTTACACTTTTAGTAAAATTTTTTAAAAATATATTTACCCTATTACAACCCTTTTAGTCTAACTTTCGTCATCAATATGATCACTCAAAGTAATGCTGGTGAAAATTATAGGATTGAACAAGGAGGTAAACAATTGGATAAAAGAAGCTAGTGGCGGTAGCAGAAAGGCTCAGCGGGAATTATATTGTCGTTATTCACCAATGATATTAAGTACTTGCAGACAATATGTACACGATATTCCCACGGCTGAAGATCTTATGATTTGCGTATTCATGAAGATTTTTGACCACATTGGCCAATTCCAATTTAAGGGGAGTTTTGAAGGTTGGATTAAAAGGATTGCAGTAAATGAAAGTATTTCATTTTTAAGAAAAAAGAATACGCTGGTATTCGAAGAATCAATTATTGAAAATGAAATATATTTTGAATCACCGGATGAATCTTTGCTACTTGAGGATTTACAATCCATGATCGATCAACTTCCCCTTGGATGCAAAACGGTTTTTAACCTGTATGTGATTGAAGGATATACACATGAGGAAATTGCGAGTCTGCTACATATCAGTAAGGGAACTTCAAAATCCCAACTGGCCTATGCCAGAAAGTCGTTACAAAAATTAATTAATCATAATAGTCGATATTATCATGGAAAGGTATCCATTTGAATATAAAATACAATCCTATTTTAAGGATAGAAAGATCCAGCCATCGGAGAATGTCTGGGCTAAATTGGAAGATCAGTTGGATGAGAAACCACCGGGTAAAAAGATATTTTCTATTTTTTGGGTACGATCCATCGCAGTTTCTATTGTACTTATGGTAATGATAATTACCGTTTATCGAAGTACTGAAAATTCTAAGTCAGGTATAGAAGTTGTTACGTTAGAACCCATTATGACTAATGAAGGTGAAATAGGGAGCCCTACTATTGCCATAGAAGAGATTGAAAAAGATGTAAAGGAAGCTGTAGCATCCACATCGAACAACATTGCTTTTCGCGAAAAAGCAAGCAAGCCAATCCGGGTTCAGACACAAGCTAAAGAGATCATTTCGGATAGGGTGGAGGCCGGTGAATCAGATATTAAAACTGAGACCAAAATTGGATTAAATATTTTGGATGAGGAAACCGAGAATAACGGAATTGCCTACACAAAGGAATTGCCAAAAAAACCTTCAATTAGAATAGATGCATCCCGTTTATTGGCAGCAGTTGATCAGACCATAACTGAGAAGGAAGTAATCGCCGATGTGAAAGATCATAACCCGGGATTCAGGGTAGACGCAGAAAAACTGCTGGCGGATGTGGAAAAAGCTGAAATTAAAACTTTTATGAACCGTCTTACTGAAGGAATTATTAAGTCCGGTGATCTTATAGCGGGGATTATCAGTCGACAGGATCAATAACAAGCGTTTTAAATAATTATTTCATTGTTAAATCTATAAAGAATATGAAAATTTTATACATAATATTACTATGCACTATCAGTAGCGTTTCATTAATAGCTCAAACTGTTTTTGAGTCCCGGGTAAAGGAAATCAGAATTGAAATCCAACGCATTACTGACGAAGAAAAAGAAATGCTGAGAAAAGAAGTCGCAGCTATTAATAAGAGATGGGACGATAAAGAGATTACTTCAGAAGAAGCAACACTTCTTAAAAATCAAGCAGCTCAAAAAAGTGCCACCAATATAGAGAATCGCATTGGGGTATTAGAGGAAGAGTTGCAAGCTCTGGTAAAGTCCCAGGTTGAAGGTTCGCTGGAAAGCGAAGACTATGAAGAAGAAGAAGTAAGGGTGGGACGTGTGACTATTGATTTTTCACCCCGGTACAGGACAAAGAAAAGGAGAAGTGAAAGACGCACTACCTGTATGCCCTTATTTGCATTTGGTAAAAATAACGTCATAACGAACGGAGACCTTGGTACGATCAATGATTCAGATTTTCACATCATGAGATCGAGATTTTACGAGTGGGGATTCACCGCAAAAACACGACTTGTTAAAGACAACAATCTTCTTCACATGAGGTATGGGTTTTCTTTTATGTATAACAATCTTCGACCTCAGGAAAACACTTATTTTGTAAAAGATGGCAATCAAACAGTATTAGCTGATTTTCCGGCCATCCTGACAAAAGAACCCTATTTCAGAAATGTACAGCTCGTGTTTCCGGTTCATTTGGAATTTGATTTTACCAAAAAGAGAACCTATGATGATAGAGTGGTTTACAGGACTCAACGTAGTTTCAGATTTGGGTTGGGAGCTTATGCAGGATTTAATACCCGGACAGTTCAAAAACTTAGGTTCAGAGAAAATGGCAATGATGTCAAAATGAAAGTTCGCGGTGATTTTAACACCAATCAATTTATTTATGGCACATCCGCTTATATTGGGTACAGAGATGTCAGCTTGTATATGAAATACGAGCTGAATCCAATGTTCAAAGCCAATAATATTGATCAAAATAACATTTCACTAGGCATACGATTTGACTTTAATTAGCGAGTATGTCGTATATCATTCCTTAAATCGTGAAATGATGAAATTGAACGGTTAAAAATAATATTCACGTGAAAACACCTATAACAAACTGGAATTTTGACAAAAAGACATTCAGGGTTGTCAGTAATACAGAAAATGGGGAAACAAGTGATGAAACCATCTTTCACTATCGGCAGCGTGAAAATATGGTCACAGCCACCTATTCCGGAGGTAGTATAAGATATGGACAATTGATTGGTCTTGTTGATCCCTCCGGCCGGATCGAAATGACCTATCAGCAAATTAATAAAGATGGGGAGTTCAGGAATGGGATATGTACCTCCATTCCCGAACGCATGACTTCAGGTAAAATAAGGTTACATGAAAAATGGCAATGGACATCGGGTAATAAATCCTCTGGTTCTTCCATCATAGAGGAAATATAATCCATGACGGACAATACTTAACTATCCTTTATAAAAGGGGCAGACCTTAAGAAGTGATGATGCTCGATTATCAGTTAATCTACCTTTCATCATATGGATAAAAAGTGTGTATCATCTCTATGGCTGCCTCCCTGTACTCGGGTGTAAACACGACGATGACAATGTAGTTTTGATCACTTTCCGTGTCCATCAATGCAATTACAAAGGATGGAACTCCATCGGTGGTACCTTCAATATAAGCGCCTAATAGATCATCCAATTGCAAAGCGTCCGCATCGCTGATATCGTCGTAATCCATTTCTTCAGCCATAGCGATGACCGCCTCTACCAGATCATCTTCCGTCACATATTCGCTGGTAAGCGGATGTATGGTTAGAAATAATTCTTTACGTTCAGCTGAGAAAACTTCACCATCGTTTTGGGTAATACGCATCCCTTTAGGAAGTGTAAAACCGAGCCCATAACTATCCCATAGCATTTCCGTTTGAGCTTCAACCGTTTGAGTAAAAGAAAAAAGTACCGCAAAAAGTAGAATGATCTTGTGTTTCATATTTTAGATTGAATTTTAGTGCAAGGTATGATATTCTTGTGGTCTTAATTCTTATTGGGTAAGAATTTATTTTTAGGCTTTAATGCGATGTACATTCTTTATTGAAATCCTTGCTCTTCCTTTTGATATACTACTTTTCCACCTAGTATAGTATAGGAAATTTCGGCTTCCAGCCAACGTTGTGGTGAGGATTCAAAGAGGTCAGTATCTATGACCGTTAAGTCTGCCAGCATGCCGGGTTTGATAATCCCTTTTTTATGATCTTCAAATGCACCATATGCCGACCCCCATGTGTATGCTTTTAATGCTTTTTCCAAAGATATTCTTTGCTCGGGAAACCAACCTTCTTCAGGCATTCCGTGAATGGTCTGCCTGGTAACAGCAGCGTACAATCCCATTAATGGATTGATGGGATAATAAGATGCATTGGTACCCGGCCAGTCCGAACCAAACGAAAGAATACTCCCCAGTACATCTAAAGTTTGAAAAGCATAGGCTCCTTTGCAACGTTCATGGCCTATACGCTCTTCCATCCATCGCATATCATCGGTGACGTGATAGGGTTGTACTTCAGCCACCAAATCCAGTCCTTCTATCCGGTGGAAGTCCTGAGGCGCGATCACCTGTGCATGTACCAGTCGCAGCCTCCTGTCTTTTATCCCATTTTTTACATGTAAGGTATCTGCTATGTCGAGAAATATGGCATTGGCTCTGTCTCCTATAGCATGAATCCTGAGTTGTACTCCGGCACTGTCTGCAGCGAGTATCATTTCCTTGAATGAAGGCAAGTCGTCAGAAAATTCACGCCATGAGCCACGCCAGTTCTGATTCTCCAATACATTATCGCTGTAAGGATGATAAAAGAGGGCAGTGCGACCCCCCATAATACCATCGATATGAGTTTTCAAAGTACCAAAATTAATCCAGTCATCTCCTGACGGTTGCATTATACCATCTTCTCCGGGATCAATAACCCACCCTTTTTCTACCATAGATGTATATTCGATCAATCGGGACGGTGAAAAATTAACTCTTACGGTGAGTTCGCCTTTTTTCTTTAGACTTTGATATACATCTACCTGATCGGATCGCGACATATCCTGAACTGTGGTGACACCCCATTTTCTGCATTCTGCAAGAGCCCTTTTGGTTTCAGCCACCCTTCGTTCAAATGACTTTTCAGGGATTTTTTTCCATGCTTCTAGTAATACTTCTCCGGTGAGTAATCCGGACACCGATTCCAAACCCAGGAATGCAAGAGCAGCTTCATTGGCCAACCCTTCAGTCCTGTCAAAACGGTTGATTAAAACAGGGTAATCACCAGTGAATGGATCGATCATCTTCCTGTGAGGTGTGAAAATGGTTTTGGTTCCAGTATTTCCTTCCGATCCCAATCCCCATGCTTCATAGGCTCCCCAGTCACCTCTTGTGATCCAGCTACCTTTTGGAAGACGGGATATGGTTTCTTTCATTTTTTCAACAAGGCTGGATTCATCATTTACATCGAGCAAATTAATTCCCAATAACAGTGATCCGGCAGACTCAAAATGAACATGAGAATCATTAAACCCCGGTACGGTAAGCTGACCTTGCAAATCAATCACACTACCTGCATCCGGCATATCAGGGCCAGTACCTATTTCCTCAATCGTATCATTACTGATCAATACCCATGATGCCCATGGTTGGGCTTCATCTCCCGTCCAGATTTTACCATTCATCAAAAGGAGGGTTCCTTCTTCAGTGATTTTTTGTTGGCAAGATGGAAAAAGTATAAGAATTGATGCCGTTATAAAAAAGTAAAATGGTAGCTTGGACATTAAAGTGGATATTAATTTCGGTGTTAAATTAAGTTTACTATGTTGGTTGAGTAATTACATGTATTATTCTTTGTCCATATGGCGTTCCTTTATTTCTTCCAGAATTTGATCAAGGGCCACTCTGTCAAACCATTTACCCTGAATCATGACTCCGGATGGTTTTCTGAGAACACTATGGTCATCAAGCGGATTTCCGGAAACCAGGATGAGATCTGCATCAGCTCCCGGAACGACGGTTCCAAATTGACTTTCCATACCAAAAAATCTGGCAGGATTGGCCGTTCCGGATAATAAAACATCATACACTGGAATGCCGGCATCCAGCATATCATCTATTTCGTGGTGAATGGAAAAGCCGGGCACATTCATTACCTGCGGGCTGTCAGAACCGAGCAGGATGGGAACTTTTGCCTCGTAAAGGTCAAAGAGAATCTTCTTTCTCAGATTGACAAATCGCGCATGCTGATCGTAATAATAGGATGTGTCGCTGTTCAGTCTTTCTTTATTTGTAACCCAACTATATCTGAGTCTGGCGGGAATATAGTCCATTTCAGGTTCCTGTATCATATATACGGCAGGAGTAGGCGAAAACCAGCGGGTAAAGAGCGTTTGGGTGGGAACCTGCCAAATATGTTTTTCTGCCGACATCCGAACCAATTCTGATAGCAAAGAAATATTAAGGGTATCTGTAAACTGGTACCCAAAGAATCCTCCCTTGCCTTTCAGATCATCATCATGTACCAGGCCTTCAACATAACCGTCCAGGTGATCTATAGACCAGTATCCAAAATCGATTGCATTTCTGACCCCTACATCTACAGGTACATGTCCCGCAAACCGTATTCCGGTTTCCCTTGAGGTTTTTACCACTTCACGGAATACATCGAGTTGGATACCAGGATGTATTTTCAGAAAATCATAACCATCCCGGGCGTATTGAGTCACTTTTTCTCTGGCTATTTCTGGGGTCGGTATACTATTGCCATTTAGTGATGGACTGGATGTATAAATCCTGGGACCAGGTATTTTACCATTTTTAACATCTTCGCGGAGAGAAAGATGATAGGGGTTTCCAAGCATACCTCTTATGACCGTGACGCCATTGGCAAGAAATAAAAGTAAGGTTTCCCTTACATAAGTATCATCTCCCTCCTGAGGAACAGGTATGTGGGCATGCATTTCACTCAGCCCCGGCATCAGGTAAAGACCTCTGCCATCGATTATGACCGTTTCGTGATCTGCAGGCAAATCTGATGTAGGCTGAATTAACATTATTTTTCCACCGGAAATAATCACATCCTGGTGAGGCATGATATTTTCTGTGACCATTGTAAGTACTGCAACGTCTTTTATATGAATGACTTGCTGGCTAAATAGGAGGGTATTAAAACCCAGGAGTGCGATAAGTAATATTTTTCTCATGTTGTTTGTATTGGGATAAAAATAATGATTTTTATCATTTCTGTGATCATATTTTTGTATTTACTAATGTGGAATAATATTAAATTTGATTCACCAGTAATCTATTTTGTCCAGGTAATTTGTCATTTCATTCGTCCCGGTTTATTGCTATTTTCAAAGCAAAAGATGTATATTTCACCTTTAAAAATGCAATAGAATTAATGTTTACCCCGGAACAGGAAAAAAACTTTTACAAACTCTCCAAGGAGATATTGAACAGGGAATTGACTATTGAAGACATCATCAGCTTAAGGGATGTCATCATTTACCATGAGTGGAAATACTACATTCAGCACAATCCTGTGTTGGCTGATTATGAGTTTGACCTACTCTATAAAAAACTTCAAAAGCTCGAAAAAGAGAATCCATTATTGATCACACCCGATTCTCCGACTCAGCGAATTTCCAGCGATCTGACTGAAGAATTTATATCGGTAGAGCACCTTATCCCTATGCTTTCCCTTGACAACTCTTATAATGCGGATGATCTCAAAGATTTTGATAAGCAGGTAAAAAAATTGTGCAGGTTACCGGAAAAGGAAATTGTTGAGTATACGGTAGAGCCAAAGTACGATGGTGGTAGCATAGCAATAGTTTATGAGAATGATGCTTTGGTCAGAGCGGCAACCCGGGGCAATGGCATCATGGGAGAAGAAATGACACCCAATGCCCGGGTCATTCAATCCATACCTTTAAAAGCCGGATTTTCTACCATGGGAATCCTAAAGGTAGAATTAAGGGGAGAGGCTTTAATCCGAAAAGACATCTTTAAAAAAGTAAATGAAAAGAGGGAATTGGAGGGACTACCGCTATTCGCAAATCCCAGAAATGCAGCAACAGGAGGCCTGAGGACGAAGGATCCGTCAGAAACCCGAAAACGGGGAGTAGAAGCATTTATTTTTCAATTGGGATATGCTGAAGGCTATCATGGTGAAAATGTATTACCCACCTTTAAAAATCATTATAATAGTATTCGAAAATTGGCTTCGCTTGGTTTTAAAATACCCGATAAAGAAATAAAATTATGCAAGGGTATTCAGGAAGCCATTGATTTTTGTGCATTTTGGGAAGAAAAGCGAGAGTCATTTCCCTACGAAATAGACGGTATGGTCGTAAAGGTCAATGACTACAGGTATCAGGAAATGTGCGGAAGTACAGCTCATCATCCACGGTGGGCTATAGCGTATAAATTTAAAGCAAAACAAGCAACTACAAAATTAAAAGCTATTGAATATCAGGTAGGTAAGATAGGATCAATTACACCGGTTGCTAAACTGGAACCTGTATCGCTGGCTGGAGTGACCGTATCATCGGTTTCATTGCACAATGAAGAATTTATTCGATCTAAAGATTTGAGAATCGGCGACACGATCATTGTGGAAAGAGCAGGAGATGTAATACCATACATTGTCAAAGCGTTGGAAGAATTACGAGACGGTACGGAACAGGAAGTAGTGTTTCCCACCTATTGTCCTGTCAATACGACGGGTCAGCCAGTTCCTTTGGTACAAATAGAAGGAGAAGCTGCCTGGAGATGTATAGGTTGTGTTTGTGGTGCCCAGGATTTACAGAAAATGATATTTCATGTGAGTAAAGACGCTATGGATATTGACGGTTTTGGAAAGTCATATATAGAGAGATTTTATGAATTGGGGTGGCTAAAAGATATGAGTGATATTTATAATCTGGACTATGAAGCTATAGCACAATTGGAAGGTTTTGGTAAAAAATCAGCGGAAAACCTGTCCAAAGCCATCGGAAAGGCAAAAGGAAATCCCATATCCAGATTACTCCATAGTTTAAGTATTCATCATCTTGGGAAAAAGGCTTCCAGGCTTATTGCTGAACAAGTGAACCATGTATTGGATCTGAAGGATTTTACTGAGGAGCAATTCACCGCTATTAAGGATATAGGTCCTGTGGTAGCCAGAAATGTAGTGGCGTATTTTGAAGAAGAGGAAAATATAGAGATGCTGAAAAGAATGGAAGCCAGAGGGGTAAACCTGACTCGAAATTTGGAAGATGAGCCGCTAAAAGTCAATGATGATGCTATACTCTCCGGCAAAACGATATTGTTTACGGGCACTTTGCTTAAATTGGGGCGTAAAGAAGCCCAGGAGTTGGCAGAGAAAAATGGAGCAAAGGTCATTTCGGCCGTTTCGGGCAATTTGAACATTCTCGTAGTGGGGGAGAAGGCGGGATCAAAACTTACAAAAGCCCGGCAATTGGGCACAGTGGAGATCTGGCAGGAGGAAGAGTTTTTAAGCAAATTGAACAGTCATAGTTAAGTTTGATTTTTCCGGGTTTAATTCCCGGAAGTAAAAAAATGTACAGTTTTAAACAAATAGCCTCAAGGCAAATTTATGTCAATCCTAAAAAGATCAACGGATCGTTGATACTTAGTATTCTGTTATCTTTCATTTTGCTAATAATCTCGTGTAAAAGTGATCAGCCTGTCAAAGAATTCATAGGTGAAAACAACATAAAGGATACATTCGTCATAGAAAATAAGATCTCCCAAGATGTGGAAGTGAGATATGTTCCGGCAGAGTGGAAAGAAATACGAAATAACAAGAATGGTATAGTTTTGGATATTAGGTATGCCGGCATCCAAAATTTTACCGGGAAACAAATTTACCCATGTGCCGCCTGTTATTTGCGACCTGAAATTGCAGACAGACTCAATGAAGTAAACGAAAAGATTTATAGAGACCTCCGTTGGCGGTTGAAAATGTACGATTGTTATCGACCTCTTCCTGCCCAGCAGAAATTATGGGACATTGTACCCAACCCCAACTATGTCACTCCTCCTGAAAAAGGATCTATGCATAACAGAGGTATGGCTGTTGACGTAACTCTGATCGATGATGCGGGTATTGAGCGAAATATGGGAACCGATTTTGACTTTTTTGGAGTAGAAGCACATACGGATTACCTGTTGCACTCTGATCAGATATTGGGCAACAGACAAGTGCTCCAGCATTATATGAAAGAAGCCGGATTTCTCCCTATTAGGACAGAGTGGTGGCATTTTTATTACACGGGACCCTTATACCCCTTATCGGAATGGCAGTGGGATTGTGATGAAAGTTGACCACCTGTGTTAAGTAAATGTAGTGTGAGGTTGAGTTACAGGTATTTTTTTTATTTTGGAAAAACAAACTAAAACCAAAACCAAAACTAAAACCAAAAACTTTTTCCTCAACCTCAACCTTAAACTTAACTCCGGATCAAAACAGATCAAATAAGATCAATGCGGATCAAAAACAAATCCTGAAATGTTAAAATTTATGGATTATTAGGAATTAAATCTACTTATACTTATTTTTAGGATAAACTATTTGTGAGGTACAGAAGGTACTGCAAAATTTTACAAATTAAACATGTTAGCTGGGTTTTATGCCGAAAATAGATTGACCAGGTTGGTGAAAACCAACCTGCATATGCATATGTATAAGCTTCTTTCCTAAGTCATCCTGTTATTCATTTTTTAGCCGAATCATTTTTTTAAATTATCTACAAGACATCTGTTACAAAATTTCATGAGGATTATCAAATTAAAGTAATACACCATTATGTCTGAAACAAAAATCCCGGCAGGAATACCGGGATTATCCAAAGATGTTAACCTAAAATCACACCAACAAACTATGTAGACAATTTATATTTCACTCAGTAAAAACAACCCTTTTACTGTGAACTTTACCATCATGAACAATACTTATAATGGCCGTCATTTGCACAAATTTCGGGTTTTGAATATTTTTGTTGAATATACCATTAAAATCGGGAAGCGATTCGCTGTGGATCATTTTACCATCCATTGAGTAGATTCTGATGTCTAATGGAGCTTCAACTCCCCGGAATGAAATGTTGACACTCCCACTCGTGGGATTGGGATAAACCAGCATCTCTGACTCTGATGGAATATTTTCTTTTTCACTATTTGACCATGCAGCCTCTATTTGTTGTTCAATAGCCTGAAATCCAGGTTTGGTGGTGATCTCCAATACACCGTTCATTCCTTTCTGGCCGTATTTTTCTACAGCTATCTCACCTTTGAGAACTTGTATACGCTCGATAGAACCAGGAAATATATTTTTCCCAACTTCATCTGACACTTCTTTGCCATCAATGACATACATAACTTTTTCGGATAAATCCGATGCAGCTTTTGCTGTTATGATGGATTTTTCCCGGACTATTTCATCCTGTTTTGCTATGTCTGTTTGTAATTTTTTTCCTGGCTTGAGTTGGATTTCTACTACACCATGTATGGCTATATCACCATATTTTTCTATTCCTGTTGCACCTTTTAATACGTTGACACTTTGGATATGATCGGGATTGAGATTACTGTCCATTAAGGTTCGACCCAATATAGTTCCATTTACTACAAATAGAGGTTGATTTGCCTCCTCTTTATTCTTTATAGCAATTTGATTTTCCCTATCGGTAGGTGATGTACCTTCCCCAATACCATTTGTTTTAAAAAGAACAGTAGATTCTCCCTGAATGATCTTTCCATTTCCATCGGGTGATTCCTTTATGTCGGGATTATCTAAATGGAAGCGAATTGGCAAAGTATATAAAACGGGAACCGGTTTTCCTTTCATACTACCTGGAGTCCATTTTTCTTGCATATGGTTCATACCGAGTATCGCTTCTTTTGCCTGATTGCCACATCCTTCTCCTATATCTCTTACAATTTTAGTGTTCGATAAAAGTCCATCCGGCTCAACTACAAATTGTATAACCACCATACCCTCGATTCCAATTTCTCTTGCTTTCTCCGGATATTGAAGATTTTTGTAAATGTATTGAAGCAAAGCTTTTTTAGAACAATCATCCTTTTCTTTGTTGGTTCCTTCCATTTCTTCGCAGCCAGGAAATCTTGGCATTTGATCTACCGATGTGAAAATCTCTTCTCCAGAGGGAGGTGGTGGAGGTGGAGGCGGAGGGGGTGGTGGGACTGGATTTTGCGGATCAGATATAGACATAGACTTAAGTCTTTCCATAAGTTCAGGCGAAGGAGGCGGTGGAGGCGGCGGAGGTGGGACTGGTGGTCCAGGGTATTTTTCGTCCAGTTTAAACCTCACCGGCAAAGTATATTGAACGGGCACCGGTTTTCCATTCATTTTGCCTGGAGTCCATTTTTCCTGCATTTGATTCATACCGAGTATCACTTCTTTTGCCTGATCGCCACATCCACCTCCTATATCTCTTACAACTCGAATACCGGATAAAAGTCCATCCGGCTCAATTACAAATTGTACAACCACCATACCCTCAATTCCATTTTCTCTTGCTTTTTCAGGGTATTGAAGGTTCTGGTAAATGTATTGAAGCAAAACTTTTTTAGAACATTCATCTTTTTCTTCATTGGTTCCTTCCATATCTTCGCAGCCTGGAAAGCGTGGCATTTCATGTGCAGTTGTAAATATTTCTCTATCGGATTGTAGTGTCGGACTTGCTTTGATACCTGGTATAGTATCTTGTAAAGTGGTATTGTCCATTTCCGAAAGTTCATTACCAGTCAAAAGTGTATGATTAGAAAAAAGGAGTATAGCCATGAAAAGTGCCGGGAGGGCAACAAAATATTTAATCATGGCTTTCCTTCCGGATTGTTTTTTGTACATCATAGTAATACGATTTTTAATTTGTGAATTAAAGAATTGATTTGCAAGAGCTATTTCAAGTCCGGTTTCAGATTGGCCCAAAAGGATTTGACTATAACTTTTTTTGTCACTTGCCATAAGAACTGAAGCATCCGCAAAGTATTCATGGGCTTCTTTGATGGCTTTCTTATAAAAGGGGATAAGCGGGTGAAACCAAAACCATACCTGTAAAAACTCAATGAGTAATACATCTAAACTATGCCAGCTTTTGACATGAGTAAGTTCATGCCGGATAATCTCCTCAATTTCTTTTTTAATGGGTACTTTCTTACTGATGAAAACAAAGTGAAAAAAAGAAAATGGCAGGTGTGCACTTTTAGATTCTACCAATGTATAGCCTTTCTTCGTAAATTTTTCACCTGTGTTGTACAAATGGTAAATTCTCAAAAGGCCGTGGATAAAACGGCTACCGGTGATAAATACCCCACAACTATATAGTAAAATAAGAGCCAATTGCCATGCCGGCATGGCTTCTTTCATTGTTTGATCGGTTTGTACAAACCATTCTGACAAGTATCGGGAAGAGTCGGTAAGCACATATATGAGCCCCGGTTCAGCAGCGGGAGATGAGAACAACCAATTCTTTATAACAGGACCGGATAAAGGAATAATAAGTCCGGCAAAAAGTGTGGTCAAAAGGTAAATCCTGTTAATTCCGAAAAAGGTTTCTCTTCTCAGAAAGGCGTGGTATATTCCGTAGAATACCAGCCAACAAAGACTGACGTATATGAGATAAGTGATCATTATTCATTTTTTTCTAGATCCTTTTTAATTTCTTCCAGTTCTGACAAAGTCAGATCATTTTCTTTCACCAGGTAGGAAACCAATTCATTCATAGAGCCTTCAAAATACATGGTTACCAGCCTTTTGAAGGAGAATTTAAAGTAATCCTTTTTATTGACCAGAGGGTAATACAAATAAGCACGTCCATGACCTTTATGACCCACAAATCCTTTTTTCTCCAGAATCCTCACGATGGAAGATATGGATGAGTGAGGTGGTTTTGGATTCATGGTTTCTATGAGTTGAGTCACAGTGATTTCACCGTGATCCCAGATCATTTGCATAATTTCTTCCTCTGCTCTTGTTAGTTTTATCATAATTAATTATTTTTTGATTTTAGTTATTCATGGTTGAATGTTGCCATTCCTTGAGATATCTGACTTTGTCTTTACTGTATTTTTTTACATCCTCTCTCAAATCATTGGATCGAATATATCGTTCGTAATAGTTGATGGCTATCGTTTTGTCTTTGTAGTATTTTTCTGCTGCTTCCCCCATGAAATATAGCAATATGGATTCAGGTTCGTAGCGATAGCTCCATTCATATGCGGAAAGAGATTTCTTCCATTGATTATTTTCTGCATGAATTCGGCCGAGATTTTTATAGTATAAAGGCAATCCGGAAGATTTTCCGGCATCTATGGCCTGATTGAAATGATATACAGAAGCCTGTATATCTCCTTGTTTTTCGTACGCGATACCCAGATAATAGTGGGCGTACTCCGGGTCTCCTTCATTGACTAAAGATCGCTCTAAAAAGAATATCGCTTTATCTATAGAGTCAATCTGGATAAGGGAAAAGCCCATCATTTTGTTATAGTAATTGGTAAAATCTATTTTCTGATAAATTGTCTGCAACACGTTTACTGTACTATCATACATTCTCTGTTTGTAAAAATTCTTAGCCTTTAATTGGCTGAGTTGAATGCTTTCATGGTCAATGGCCAAACCCAACCCCAAAAGACTGTCCGCCATTTGGTGCTGAGCTGATTGGACAAGCAGATCAATCAAGGCGCCTAAAGAGATCAGATCCTGAGGGTTCAGATTATACGCTTCCTGGAAATAAGAAAGAGCCTCAAAAGGAAGTTGGGCTTTCATATACAGCTGTGCCATTTTGCGGTAGTACAATGCATTTTCCGGAAAGGAATCCCTTAATAATCTGTTGTAATTAATGGCTTTGGGTATGTGTTCTTCCAATTCGTAAATATTGGCTAAATGGATATATGCATTTTTAAAATATTTTGGATCCTTTTCTAAAAGGTGAAATTGCCTTTTCGCTTTATGGAGAATTCCGGATCGGAAAGCCGCTATTCCTGCTTGTTCGATGCAATGTAACCTGGTGCTGTCTTCTGCTATACACTCTTCGTATATATGCATGGCTTTGAGGTATTCCTGCTCTTGCATATATAGACCAGCCCTGGTAAGGTCTGTCTGCGACATCAATGTGCTTATGCCGCTAAAAATCATAATTCCTATTAGTAATAGCCGATTCATTTTACAAATATAACGAATATTTTCGTTATTAACTATGTTTTGCGTTCAAAAAAATAAAAGTTATTCATTTTTCCTGATTTGATGGTGTGCGCAACGCTAAGAAGTGATCGTCGATCAGAGTTGACCACAGGGTTATTATTGGTTCATATATTATGAATCCTTAATCAACTACTACGAATCTGAATTAAATTGGAAATTTTAGCTTATTTCCCTTCTAAAAACCAGGTCATGAGATCTAACGGGCTAAGTACACTTGCCTCTTTGAGGGAAAGGTCACGACGAATTTTACCCCTGTGAAGTTGGATGAGCCGGTCTCCATAAGAAAGAGCATCCTGCATGTTATGTGTAACAAAAAGACAAGTGAGCTCGTGTTCCTTTATAAGCTCATTTGCCATTTGTAATACCAGATTGGAAGATTTCGGATCGAGTGCTGCAGTGGGTTCGTCGAGGAGAAGAATCTGGGGCGGATCGAATATGGCCATGATGAGTGAAAGGGCCTGTCGCTGCCCACCTGATAACTGACCAACAGGTTGCTCGAGGTTTTTCTCAAGATCCAGACCCAGCTTTTCCAGATGATTTGAAACTTTTAAACGGAAAGCTTTATCTATACCCATACGTAAACCTCTTGTTTGTCGTCGCAGGGAGGCGATCCGGAAGTTTTCTGCAATGCTCATATCCGGAGCTGTTCCTGCCGAGGGATTTTGAAACAAGCGCGACATAAAGGAAGCCCTATGATAGTCTGGCAACTGATCTATGCGCCGACCGTTCAAAAAAATATTTCCTGTATCACCCGATTCATTTCCTCCGATACAATTTAATAAGGTGGATTTACCACTACCATTTCCACCAATAATAGTAGTAAAGGATCCCCTCGGAAACTCCAGGCTGACATTGTCCAGAGCTATGATCCTTTCACCGGATTCCTGGCCAAATGATTTAGATAAATTCCGTATACTTAACATAGTTTAATCGGGTTCCAGGCGTTTTTTGATATTGGGCATTAAATTAGGCAAACCTACAATGATGAGAACGATAACTGCTGTGAGTAGTTTAATCCAAAGTGGATCTATTCCTGCACTCAATGCCAGAGATAGTATCAACCTGAATAATATCGAACCGATAAGCACTCCTATCAGTCGCATGGGTATACTTTTCAAATTAAAAATGTCCATTACACTTTCCCCAATCATCACAGCACCCAAACCCAGGATCACGATTCCAATACCCATATTGATATCTGCAAAGCCCTGTAATTGTACTACCAGAAATCCGCTTAAAGCTGTAAGTGCATTAGCCAGAGCCAAACCACAAACTTTATATGCCTTGGCATGAATTCCAAATACTCTGGCCATAGTTATATTGCTTCCGGTAGCCCTTAGTGCCAATCCAAAATCGGTTTTTAAAAGCCAGATCATTAACAATACGAGAACAGACATAATGATAATGAGTATGGTTAATTCATTGTAGAGGGTTCGCGAGAATAATGTGAAGTAAGAAAATACATGCGAAACATCTACAGGTAAAGGGATATTGGATCTCCCAAGAATGGCCAGGTTGATGGAATACAATCCCGTCATTACCAGTATGCCGCTGAGCAAACTATTTAATTTTAACACAGTGTGAATCAGTCCGGTAGCTACACCAGACAACAGTCCACCAGTCAAGACACAGAATATAATAAAAGGCATTGGCCATCCAGACACAATTCCAACAGCCGTGATCGACGCTCCCAGTGTATAACTGCCATCGGTAGTGATATCGGGAAAGTTAAAAATTCTGAGAGAAATATATATACCCAGGCACATTGCACCCAGGGCTAATCCGAGACTTATGGCAGACAGATAAAACAAATCATTCCGCGTTTATGGGCACAAAAGAATCGTCCGGTACAAACCCAAAAGTAATAATTTGTGTTGGATTATATACTTTTTGCCGGACAACAACTTCTTCCAGAGATGGAATCTCTTTACGATCATCATTTAGATAAGAAACGGTTTGTAGTCCTGCCTGAAAACCCCATTGATAGAAATCAGCTCCGAATGCAGCTACAGCTCCTCTTGCCACCAGTCCGGCTTCGCTGGTGAATATGGGAATTTTTTCTTCGGAACAAAGCTTGAATATCACCTCGAAAGAAGCAAATATGATGTTGTCGGGCATCGCAAAAAATGCATCAATACCCCTGTTTATCAGTGCTTGTGTCACCAATTGTGATTCGGCTGAGTTTACAACAGGTATATCGATGATGGTCATATCGATCCTTTCCGCTGCCTCCTTTATTTTGTCAAGAGCCAGCCTGCTTTGAGTTTCAGCCTGATTGTAAATGACCCCTATACGCCTGGCTTCCGGCATCCATGTATGAATGATCTGCAGAGACGTGTCTATGTAATCCAGGGTTTCGAATACACCAAAGAGATTAGGAGGATGATTTCCATTGCTGTCGTTGATTTGTGCCAGACCTGGCTCAGGAGATACCATCATGCAGATAGGAATTTCTTTGGTACGCTGAACAGCTGATATGGTCGACATGGTGGCATTGGTGGCAATAATGTCTACCGGCCGATTGATAAAGTAATCTACTGACTGGAGGAGGGTGGGCATATCGCCCTGAGCATTTCGGTATATGATACTTACTTTTCCGGTTTCTGAGCCATAATTATTTTGTTCCAGTGCATCTGAATATCCTTTTCGTGCCAGTGCAAGGGTAGCATCTTCCACAATATCGAGAAATCCAATGGTAATAGGGGCTTTTTGCTGGCAGGAAATCATAAATAAAATACATATACAGATGAGTACAAACAGTTTAAGTTGATGCATAGAATTTCATTTTTGAATGAATACAAACATAGGAGTTATGCCTCACATTCATACATTTTTTTAATCACTTCATGGTATAATTTCCTTCTGAAATAACAACTCTCAAACTAATTCATTTTAAAGAATGGCTGAATGAGTTTAAACATTCACTCCTATTTTTTTTAAGAAGTTTGTATTATATAATTATCCTGTTCGATATTTTTGAAAAGTTGAGCATGTTGGTCTTTTATTAATTTTTGCATATAGCCGATGACAGGCAAACGGGTTTCTATTTGAAAAACTTCAACAACTTCTGTTCCGATTTCATGAGGTTTTACAGTAAAAGTCATGTTCATTTTAACCCATTTTATAGTGGCAGTGATTCCTACTTTCCTGTTTTCGGCATCATTTTTTATACAGGCTATATAGTTAAATGAATAGGGTAGGAGGCCGAATTTCACTTTTTCAAAAATTTTGTAATTGTGATGGTCTAGTTTGTCGATCTTATAAATGA
The DNA here is from genome assembly GCA_041749255.1 of Saprospiraceae bacterium. GTDB lineage: Bacteria > Bacteroidota > Bacteroidia > Chitinophagales > Saprospiraceae > JABDLO01. The sequence continues at coordinate 31,761 of JBGTBR010000019.1, read as the reverse complement.
GTGGATGAACTGATACAAACTTGTCCATATCAGTGAGATAATGAAAAACGACATCAGGGTCTTTACTCAGTAGAAAAGTGAATTGCATGGATAATTAATTTAGAGAACCACTTTGCTTGAAACAATTCAAAAGCCACGAAAATAAATCATATACTCTATTTAATGTAAGTGTGAATGAAAGGTTGATCCAGAATGCTTACTTTGGATCGTATATAGCAACTGCAATTTTAGAATCAGCGGTACCGTAGTAAAGAAACCATTTATCCCTGAAGTACACTAAGCCTTCTACAAAGCATACCTCATTGACTTCTCCTACTTTTTCGTAGTCTTTATCGGGATAGATAAAATAGCTTTCGGTTCTATCTGTCAATTTATAAGGGATGTTTTTGTCAAATAAGGCTTGTCCGGCTGCATAGGTGAAAACAGGCAGATTGGGATCATTATTGTTGGCTGCATTGCTGCTGTTGTAGATCAATACTATACCCTCATCTTGTAATAAAGCATATGGACCGGGCTCTACAAGTCTGCTATCGAAGTAACCTGGTCTTGGATGTAAAACCGATACCATTTTAGAGTTTTCTTCATTTTCTAGAATATCCCATTTAATAAGATCATCTGATGTAGCCAGATAAATGTCGGTGTCGCCAAAATACATCCAATATTTACCATTGATTTTTTTAGCAATAATTTTATTTCCCAATCTTTCTGCTACAATGGCTCCTGCTTTTGACCACATTTCGCGATAAGAATCACCATTGAAAGCCAGTCCGTGTTTCACCCAGGTTAGCAGGTCATTTGAAGATGCAATGCTCAATCGGGCTGTTTTTCCATCATAAGCCGTATATGTCATGATGTAATTTCCATCTTGATTTTCTATAATTCTCGGGTCTTCAACTCCATCGAAATAGCAGTTGTGGCAATTTTCGGCTTCGGCAGGCCACTTTGTGGATTTACGGTAATTCCATTCATACATTTTCATGGTGTCTTCATCGGGATAAAAAACAGGAGCATGATGTTTTTCAAAATGCAGTCCATCCGAACTGATGGCCAAACCTATACGCGAAGTACCACTTTTGTCCTGTGCCCTGTACAACAAGTGTATTTTTTCATCCTTTACCACAGCAGTAGGGTTGAGGACATTTCTTTCTTCCCAAAGAAAGACATTTCCTGTAATGGGGTCTGTAAATTCCAACTGGCTGGAGGGCAAGAGGATAGGATTGAGGCTATCGGCTTTTTCGAAATAGGGAAATGCCCAGTCTCTTTCAGAAGTGGAAGTATCCTCTTCAATGGCAGGCGTTTGGCGGCAGCTGAATGCGAACAGTCCAATAAGAATAAAAATTGCAAAACGCATGATGTGTAAAGTTTTGAAAATGAAATAATTCCTGTGTTTTTACTTGTGCAAAATGCATTTGTAACTCATCAGCTTTGATCCTATTGGATAAAGATGGTCAATTTTTTGCAACACTACGACTATTTTTTTAAAAGATCATTTTTGACTAAGCACGAAATGGGTTTTCATTTTTAAATATAAAGCAATGCATTGCTTCGTCAATTGAAAACCTGTCGACCTACGTCTTGATTCTAAATTCTTAAAATAGACTTACTTATGTAAAGTGGTTCAGTCTTTTTTCAACCTGTACCTGAATCCCATATACAATTCACGTCCTCTGGTAGGTCCCCAAACGGATGACGTATCGAAATAAGGACTGAATGGATCTTGCCAACTGATAATAGGCTGATGTTGGCGGAAGTCGAAAATATTTTCACATCCTGCGTATATTTCAAGACTTTTGAAATAATAGGTAAATTGGGCATTGATAATGGTAAATGGATTAGAAAAATCAGGACGCTGGAACTCTGAAGGATTGGATTGTGTGTCTGGTAATCGCTGTTCACCGTACCAATGTGCATTTAAGTCAAATTGAAACGGGGAACTTTCCGGCTTGTAACTGAATGTACCTAAGACTCTGTGTCTGGGATTAAACGGTAAAAGTAATTTTTGGTCTTCTATCATTCTGTACACATCCATGTAATTGTAGCCTCCTTTTATTTCATAGCGTTTCCATAATTTTATGTTTAATTCCAATTGAAAAACATGGCTCACACTCTCCCCTGTAAAGTTATAGATATAGGCTTTTGTAGGGTGGATGTCATAATCTGGAAATATTTGATTTAGGAATTCTGTGCGGTAAAAATCTGCACTCAGGTAACCTGAAAGATTTTCATTAGTCGTTTCGAACTTATGGGTTAGATTGATGCCAAAATTAACAGCCCTTTCAGGTTGGAGATTTTCAATGAAAATAATGTCTCTTGAACTGGCAAGCAGTCCGATGTTTTCACTAAAAAGGTTTGTGGTTCTCCAGCCGGTACCCACATTGGCACGAATAGAAGAGTTTGAGTTTAAGTCAAATTTTAATAAAGATCTGGGTGTGTACATGAATCCAAATTGATTGTGATGATCCATTCTCATACCCGTCATCCAGGTCAGTTTTTTGTTAAAAAAATGCATGGTGTTTTCAAAAAACATACCAGGAATTTTTTCTATTCTGTGGTAAAGACCATTATAAGTTCGATGTAAAAACGTGTCAGTAAATGCAATATCTTCACTGATGTCTAAATGGCGATAACTGAACCCGGTCTTAAATTGATTACCTTCATAATTCAGTTCGTATTGTACATTGGCATAAAGCTGGGTTTGTTGTGCAATATAATTAGTGGATCCAAAATATGAATCCTGATCCTGATGTAATGCAGACAAATTAACGCCAACATGGTGGGTATCATTAAATCGGTAGCCCGTGCTTGAAGTCATTTCAGGTTGATGTATACTTAAGGTTTGGCCATAGATGCTCGTACTACCTCTGTCTGTTTTTTCATCGAAAAGGATTTGACCACCTGTCCGGCTTTCGCGTAAATACCCCAAACCCACAGTACTATACCACCCCCAGTCATTTTTATTTCCGTACTTCCACTTATTGAAGACTTTGAATCGACTTATTTGTGGTAAATCCATAAATTGGTCATCATCTCTGTCGATCCGACCCGCAGGAAGTACAGTATGTACAGCCGTCAGATTACTCCATTTTTTGTGTTTAAAAGCGTAGTTGACATTGAAATGTTTTTCCATAAAACTATTCACATACGCATTAATCATAACAGTTTCAGTATTATCGGGATCTTTGGTTTCGACGTTGATTTGTCCGCTAATGCTTTCAAAACCTTGCAATACACTATTGGCTCCTTTTGCTACATATATGTTATCTACAAGCGTACCAGGGATGCTGCTTATACCGTATGTATAGGTTAAGCCCTGTATTAAGGGGAGACCATCAATGAGGATTTGATTATAGACTCCTGAAAGGCCCAACATCCGAAGTTCTTTAGAGTTGGTAACCACATTGGTTGTTTGGGGTTGGACAGTTGTTTGTGTATCAAAACATCCCGCCAGATCACAACAAGCAGCTTTTTTGAGTTCACTTTGAGTAATTTGCTCAGTCTTTATGGGGTTGATTTGTGAAATAATCACACCGTCACGCTGTCCTTTTATAATCACTTCGTCCAAAACGCTTTTTTTGTAGAGATTGAATTCCACAAAGTCAAATTGATTTACTTCCAGGGTATCAGGTGTGTATCCCACAAAAGTAGCAATCAACTTCATCTTCTCCTGATCGAAAGCCTGAATTTCAAAATGACCAGTACTATCGGTCAGAGTAGCTATACTGGAATTGAGCCAATATACAGAAGCACCCTGTAGTGGGTTTTTCAAATTGTCGATTACTTTTCCTTGGATGGATTGAGATGCAATCCCCATTGGAATAAGAAATCCAAATATTATAAAATATATTATTTTCATCACTTACCATTGATAGTATAAAACAATATGTCTATAGAACAATATGAGCCTTGCAGACTCCCTGTTTCTTATTGTTTTACTTTATACGGTCTGTCTTTGGGATCTTTACATCCCTCCGTGTTTTCGATGGCAGAGTGGATTTCTTCGATGTTTACCAGTGAAGATTGGTACTGAATTTGAAAGGTTGTGACAGGACCTTTTTTCTTTGGCACACAACTAATTATACCGTTTAATTTTTTAATGTTTCCGGAAAGCATTTCCACATCGGCAGCACAGGTAATACCTTTAACTTTTACACTAACATCTACTTCTGTTTCCGTAGATTTAATGGGTTCTGCCGTTTGTGTAAAAGCAGTATTGGCAAGCAATGGCAATACTATAATTAAGCAAAATTGAATTATATGATGTTTCATTATTTCTGATTTTATGATGTATAATAAATGAATAAAAGTTTAGAGCCTAAAGTCTTTATTATACCCACTGAGGTGGATGCCAAAAGTCAGAATCTAAATGAGAGGTAGACCAAGGAGTAAGAGAAAAGTTATGGGTTGTTGGTATCTCCCATTTTGAAAGACTAATGTTTTGCACGTTAAGGCAAAGAAGTACACATGAACTGCAAATTTGGAAGGGGTTACATGATTTTTCAGTACAATCATTTGGAGAACTTGTATTCTCAAAGTCAACTTCATGAGCACTTGAAATGCACGGTATCACACAGCAAGATTGTGAGTTCAATTCACCACAACTCATGGCATCAATACCTGGCTTTAGCACGAGGTAAAATACTGCAAACAATAGTATAAAGCTTGTCGCTTTCATATTAGCACAAAAATACAATAAGATGTTGATATTTACAATAATGAAAATATATAAGTGTTGAGGTTAAGGTTTATGCCTTCGGTAGGTCGAAAGAACGGTGAACAGTGAGCTGTGAACGGTAAACGGTCAGAAGGTCTGAAAGTCTGAAAGTCTGAAAGTCTGAAAGTCAGAAAGTCGAAGGTCGGAAAGTCTGAAGGTCGGGAGAACAGCAAGCCGAAGTTAAGGCATAATCCTACGAGACAATGTCAATGGCAATGCCAACTGTCAACAGGTTGAGGTTAAGGTTGAGTAAGTTTAGGGGTTAGTCATTTGGCTACGCCGTCATTTGCTTCGCTGTCATTTATTGTCTTGATTTGTTGGCTGTCATTTGTTGTCTTCGAGTTGTTGTGGGTTTTTTAATTATTTTGTTATCAGAGGATGGTTCTGACTACTACTAATGGCCTTGCTACGAGCTACCAACTACGAGCTACGAGCTAATAAGAGGTTAAGGGTTACGCCTTCGGCAGGTTTGAGTGTAAGGGTTCATTTTGTCAATGCCCACTGCCCACTGCTCACTGCCCACTGCTTACTTTTTTTCTGAAATATACATATCTGAAATTTTAATTGGTTATTTTAAAAAGTATTATTCCAAATGTGGAAAGACAAATGACTTTGACTACCTCCAATCCAATATAGGCGAAATGAAGATTGGAAGGAGCTATCATCTGTCCCAGTATGATCATTTCTGCACGGGCATCTAATTCTGGCAATAGCCAAACAGTTTGGATTATCAATAATATCAAAGGAATAAGGAAAAGGGTTAAATCCCATTTCAATAATCCTTGTGGTTTCCAAACTACATTCAAAACAATGATCAGAGCAAGGACCCATTCTACTTTATTCAAGGCACTGAATACCAATCTGCCTATTCCCAATCCCAGACTAAGATCTATGCCTGGAGCTCTGAATTTTAACCATGCTTCCATAAAACTGATGGCACATATAAAACCAATCCAAATAAATACAGCAGCAAGAGCAAAAGGATATCTCATGATGGTTACAGTATCGGTTTTGCAGTATTATTTTTGTAGTATTCGATTTTGTGTTGAAACATTTCTGCCATTCTCTCTCCCTGCCATTTAGCTTTTTTTGCTTTTTCGCCAGTGAAATGTTCGTCTATTGTTTCATTGAATAGCTTGAGCCATTGGTCAAAATGAGATTTTTCAACAGGAAGTTGAGCATGAGGTATAAAAGGGCTGCCATAGTAAGTGTGTTCTTCCAATAACACAGTTTGCCAAAAACGAACCATCTTTTCCAAATGTTCTGACCAGCGATCCTGTATAACAGAATTAAAAATGTCTTTCAGTAATTCATCTTGTCTCACTTTTTTGTAAAACTGTTCAACCAGTCTTTTGATATCCTGGATATTTGTAATTTCATTTTTTGAAGAAGTCATACTTTTCGTGCCTTTCATTTTGGAAATATTTCTGATAAAATAGTCGTAAATAGATTTAAATTTTTTTCTTCCAGGCTAATGACCTTTTATCTCATTAATAGAGTTTTTCCGGAATGCAATTCAACTGCAAGGTCATATACTGTTGTGTTATTTAGCATTTTTTTTAATTCAGATCGGACTTTTACAAATTTATCATGCATAGGGCAGGGTTGTGAAGCATTGCACTCTTTGAGCCCTAAACCACAACCGTTGTAAATAGAATCGCCGTCAATAGCATATACAATTTCACTAATTGTAATGTCTTTAAGCCTTTTCTTGTCTATGTGGAATCCACCATATGGGCCTGTAAGTGACTGGACAATGTTGTGTTTTACCAATGCGCCCAAGATTTTTCCAGTAAATGCCTCTGGTGTCCCCGTCGCTACAGCGATATCTCCTATTTTCACTCTGTTATCCTGCATGGATTGCGTCGCTATATAGATCATGGCTTTGATTCCGTATTCACAAGCTTTTGAAAACATTTTACTTCTTTTTCAATGCAAAGATAATCATATATATCTATTTACGACAATATTGTCGTAAATAGAATTAAAAATCTCTGTTTTTAGGTATGTGAATTCTTATTTACTCTCCATTTTCTTTGTCAGTGTTCTCTCCTTCTGGCAATTCTAAAGCTTTTACCGATTGGATGGCATTACCGGCAATCCCTTTTATGGATCCGTACATATCTATGGTATTGGTGATCACCTTTTCGATTTGCTTTTCTCGTTCTTTCCAAATGCGATGCATGGAACGTTTTTCAATATCCAGAGCGACTTTCAATGACGAGAATCCTTCTACTATAGCTTCTACCTGCATCCTGAATGTTGTACTTGTGAGATAATCATACAACATGTGCATTTTATCACCTTTGTTCTCCTGGGAGCTTATGGCCATATTGATCTGGATAATGGATTCTCTCAAAACAACACAGAGCCCTTTAAATTCTTCATAACTACAAATCCAGACTCCTTCCATGATACCCAACCTTTCGAAGTTTGCAGGCATGGCTTCTGTAACCAATACCCCAATATCCGCACCTTTATCGCGCATGTCTGATTTGAATTTTTGGATCCAGCCGGGTTGAAAATCTTTAGTTCGTTTGCTTTCATAGTATATTTTTCCACAATTTTGCCGGATTCGCGTATTGACGATTTGAATGCAATCACCACCCCGGGCTCCCTTTTTAACTTCTTCAATGGTATCGAGTGGAAACTGAGCAGCCAACCATTCTTCAATAGCCAGTTCCTGAACTTCACCCTGCAATTGCATGGAACCCTGTTCTTGCTTGCGTTTCATTTCTTCGGTGAGCTTTTTTTGATCTTCCAATTGTTTTTGAAGCTCTCTTATATGCATCTCATTTTTGATCTCCTCCGCTTTTTTTATTTTTTCTTTTTCACTAAAGAGTATTTCATTCAGTTTTTTTTGAGCTTCAGCTTCCACAGTTTCCTTCAATTCACTCTTTTCTCTTTTGAGTTTTTCTATTTCAGCTTTGGTACGATTCAGATCTTTAACCTGTTCGGATTTCTCATTCAGTTCTTTTTGTAAAGCTTGGTAGTGTTCTGAATTTTCTTCGGTTAATTTGGATTTGATCTTTTCTTCCAATGCCTTTCTTTCTTCTTTCAGTTGTTTTTCCAATCGTTCCTGAAACAATTCATTTTCATACTTTTTCTTCCTTTCAAACTCTTCCTTTTCCTGACTAAGTTTACTCTGTTCCAGTTCAAAGCGTTTTTTATCTTCTTTGTATTGCAGTTGATATTTTAGTTTGATCTCATCTTCCAATTGATGGGTAAGGATATCCTGTACATCGATGACCGTACCGCAATTCGGACATTTTATTTGGTTTGTTTTGCTCATAATCTTCTGTCTTCCTGACTATTTTTTAACTTGTAATAAATTGAAATTCAATTCGTCAAAATATTCATACTCAAAGTAATTGTTCTTTCTTTCCAATGATTGATCGGGTGTTTTTCAGTTTCTTTTACATCAAAGGTCTTTATATTACCCAATAATTCAAACTAAGATTGGCTCTGAAGAACAAAGCATGTTTTTTACATTGTGCATTGTCATCAATATTCATTCAATATTATATATTTACATTCTATTGTATGTCAGTTCCAAAATGAATGCATTCAAAAGTATGAAATTTTTTATAACAGCTGTTTTGTGCTTGCTGGTTGTGCCTGTTTTATTTTCTCAGTCATTGGATAAATCATCTTTAGAAAGGGAATTAAACAGAGAAAGGGGGAGTAGTTACATTAAAAAGGCCATTGAAACAGGCAAGAAAGCACTTGGAGCTAATGATATAGAATTAGCAAAGGATTTTTTTGAAAAAGCAGTCAATGAGATCAAAAACACAAAACAGAAAGATGCCATTGCTGTAGTCGCACTGGAAATAGCTGATTTATTAATCAAATATCCGGATCAATCCAAGAAAACAAGCAATACCATCATTGATTTATTACATGATGTGCAAACCAATACAACCGATTTATCGAGTCTTTCAAGGGTGTATGAAATAACTCAAATGCTTTATTCTTCAGATGAAAAATTAAGAAGAAATAAAAAATTAAACAACCTGGTCTCCATAAGTGAGATAGCCCACACAGAGTATCATAAGCAAAAGTTGGAATCCACAGCTATTAAAGTACAACCTCAGGTCATTGAGAATCTGGAATTAGAAAAGCAAAGCCTGTCAAAAGTGGTTAGTGACCTTAAAGGATTTCAGGGTCAGTTATCTACAAGGATGAAAGAAAATGAGGATGTGATACGCAGCATGACTCAGGAAAACTTAATCAAAGAAGCAATACTGGAAAAGAATAAACGACTTTTGGACTCTATGAGTTATCAGGCGACCTTAGACTCTATCATCATTGAAACCAATTTGGCAGAACTCCGACAAAAAGAGTCCGAATTAAAATTAAAGCAAGCTGAGCGAAATTTATTATTGTCTCTAGCTGGCCTGATACTTCTTGTAGCGGGCTTTTTATTTTACAGATTCAGTGTTCTCCGCACGTATAATAAAAAACTTGAAGAGAAAAACAATATCATAGCAGATGAAAAACAAAGATCTGAAGAATTATTGTTAAATATCCTGCCGGTTGATGTGGCCAATGAACTAAAAGCCAATGGCAAGGTCATAGCTCAATATTATGAAAATTCTACTATTTTATTTGCTGACTTTGTTAACTTCAGTCAAATAGCAAAGAATTTATCACCTCAGGAGATGGTACAGGATTTAGATTATTGCTTTAGTAAATTTGATGCCATTACAGGTATACATAGAGTAGAAAAGATTAAAACCATTGGGGATGCTTATATGTGTATAGCCGGGGTTCCAACTCCTCTCAATAATCACGCGGATGCAGCGGTTGCAGTTGCACAGGGGTTTGTTCGATTTTTAAAAGAATGGAATATTGAGCGGAAGAAGAAAAACCAAATTCTTTTTAATGTAAGAATAGGTCTACATTCCGGGCCTGTCAGCGCCGGTGTGGTGGGGACTAAAAAATTTGTTTTTGATGTTTGGGGAGATGCAGTCAATATTGCAGCCAGAATGGAATCCAATGCGGAACCCGGCAGAATCAATATCTCTAACAGTACCTATGAACTGATCAAGTCCAATACTCCATGTGAACCCAGAGGTGCCATAGTCACCAAGAATATGGGTAAAATGGAAATGTATTATATCAGTAAAGTTTAGAAGGTATGGCAGTTGGCTTTTGACCACATTCCTCCATATAGAACAGTGCATTTCAGTCACGATTGAAGAAGATGAATGCAATAAGGATTTTTTGACTTTATGGAATGTTGGAATTATATTTCCAAAACTTATCTTTTTCAGGCAACTGACTTAAAAATTGTTTAGCCTGAACATATCCTTCTTGCCAAATCTCTCTCCAATTTTCCCAATCCAGAAAATTAACATACCTGAGATCAAGTTCTAAAAATAGACTCACTTTTTCCCTCATTTCATCTTGTCGAAATGCACTGTTAATCGTAAGTGAATTTATAAGCAAACTGGCTAAAGAAGGAATTTTATATTTTTTAGTTTTTGAAAATTTACTTCGAACCAATTGCCAGGCACTCGGTATGTTATTGATGTTGGTTTTATAAACGAATTTAACCTGCAGCGATACAGCGACAATTTGACCTACGGGTTTACTGAGCATGTGTGTAATAGGGACATTATCAAAAACACCACCATCTATATGGATTTCATTATTTATAATTTTGGGAGGAAGTAAACCCGGAACGGCAATACTGGCTGCCACTTTATCTGATATGAATCCTTTCTCGTGAATTTCGGGCTTACCAGTGGAATAATTGGCTGAAAGAGTATAAAAATTGATCCATAAGTCTTCCATTTTTTTTTGACCAAATGCATTGATCAAAATTTTCTTTATTTTTTTCCCTGACATCATGGATAAAAACGGGATGGTATAATCACCTTTTGTAGGATTAACTTTTGCACTTGCATCTGCCACTTTTTGTATTTCTGAAAAATTAAAATCACAATTGGCCGCAATGGCTCCATATAAAGCTCCCGCACTTGTACCACCCACAAAATCAAATTCTAGCCCCTCCTCAATCAATGCCTGAATCACTCCCCAATGAGCTGCACCCTTGGCACCTCCACCTCCTAATACCAATCCTATGGCCTGATTGGTGATAACCCTGCAGAATTTTCGTACATCCCTGTCGTTTTGCTCCCGTAAATGGAAATAATAAGAAATATTTCTTTCGTGAAACCACCTCTCGGTATTTACTGGCTCTCCATCTTCGGATTTGTGCAACATAATCAGGAATACATCCTTATTTAACAGATTTTTGGAATACAATTCCAATTGTTTTTCTATGGGCCTGATGTGATGACTGTCCTTAAAGTCAACCGCAATAATAATGATGTCGCAATAGGTGAGTGCTGCTTCTGACCATTCGTTTAACTCTTCAGCACAAATAAAAAAGTTTAATCCTCTTTTTCTTTCTACTTCATCGAAATTGACGCTGATCTGTTCAAATGTGGCAGCTTCATGATCATAAATGTTGGCATTCATTCCTATGACTGCCAGTTGCTCATCTATTTGGCTAACCCAATGGCTTTTATCATAATGAGTAGCAAAATTGAGTACAGCTATATTCTTTGGAGGTTTCTTCTTTTTTTTGCTCAGTTGCGTGTTTGACGCTACCCGTTCCATTACGAACCTGGCCAGATTGGTAGAAAGAACCGGAAATTTTGATACTAGTTGGAGATAATTGGTTTTTGTAATTTTTAGGACAAGGGATTTTCTGAGAGCAAAAACGGTAGCCATTCTGGCATTATCTGTAAAAAGAGCCATTTCACCAACGGGTTCACCGGCATTGATGTCCCCGAGTACAATTTGCGATTCAGAATTAGCGGATTTCACTACGCGAAGTCTTCCTCTTAAAAGTATAAAAAGACTTTTTGCCTGGTCTCCCTCATCAAATAATACACCTCCGGTATCGAGGGTAAGCAATTCATTATGTTCAAGTATATCTTCAAGTGTACGTTCCTGGATTTCTCCGAAAAGCTCGCTTATATATTCTGATAATTGATCCTTTTCAAATTTATTTAATGTGTCGACCATAGTAAAAAATAAATTAAAGTTTGAACTCTGATTCAATTCGTGTAGATCATACCAACATTGCTTAATTCAATTAAAAGAAAGAGAACATTTTGTGAAATTCACAAAAGCATATCTTCTATGTTACCTTTAAAATGTTCACATAATTATAGTCAATTTTCAATTTAATAGAAAATTTTTCTGTATATTATTTTAAATTCTTGATTTATGATTACTAAGTTATACTGATCTCATTATTTTATTTTAATAGATAAGTTTATCAACCCAACATATCCTTAGAAATAGTAGCAAGTTTTTTAATACTTGCTTCAGATTTCCCCGGTGATACATTTGTATCTCTATAACAATATTAGTAATACCAATAAAACATTTTGTATTACTTTTGTATTTATTAGTAATACTACTTTTGTAATTTATTCAACTTTTGATCATGTTCGCATGACTATAGGACTTAAAGATCAATTGCAAATATTATCAAATTAAAATCATAAATTAAGTACGCATGAAAACACTTACTAAGAAGATGCAGGAGGCATTAACTCCTGGGAAAGCATTGGAAATCCTGAAAACGGGTAATGAACGCTTTGTGAATAACCTGAAAGCCAATCGCAATCTACTTCAACAGGTAAATGAAACTTCTGATGGACAGTTTCCTTTCGCCTTTATTTTGAGTTGTATTGACTCACGCACTTCAGCTGAGTTGATTTTCGATCAGGGATTGGGAGATATATTTAGTTGCCGCATAGCCGGGAATATTGTTAATGAAGATATTTTAGGTAGCATGGAATTTGCTTGTAAGGTTGCAGGTAGCAAAGTAGCAGTGGTACTTGGACATACACGTTGTGGAGCAGTAAAAGGAGCCTGCGATAATGTAGAACTGGGGAATCTCACAGCTTTGGTAAAGAAAATTCGTCCGGCTGTAGATTCTGAAAATACTATAAAAACCAACCGAACATCAAGTAATATAGAATTTGTAGATCGTGTTGCTGAATTAAACGTCAAACTGGCCATGAATCAAATATTACGGAAGAGCCCTTTAATAGCCGATATGGTAAATAACAAAGAGATTATGCTTATAGGAGCAATGTACGATGTAGAAACAGGACAGGTGGATTTTTACGACGAAATGAGTTAAAAGCAATGAAAAAAGGTGCATAACGTTTTACCTTCATTTAAATATTCATGTAAGCATGGAGCACCATTCAATTAAAGTTCTCATTCAGGTAGACGATAAATTATCTCTCAAAGATCCAGTTTCTTCTGAGGTAGGTCGACAAATATTAAAGCATGGTATACTCCTTCTTGACAACATTGGTTTCGAAGCATTTACATTTAAAAAACTGGCGATAAACATAGGTATTTCAGAGCCTACTGTTTATCGCTACTTTGAGAATAAGCATAAATTGTTATTATACCTCATTTCATGGTACTGGAATTGGCTTGAATACAAAATTATCATAGCTACTGCCAATATTACTTCACCAAAGGAACGACTGCGAATTGCATTAACCCTGCTTTCTCAACCACTTGAGCAAGATAGCAATCATATTTATATAGATGAAGGTATACTGTACCGCATAGTCATTGCTGAATCATCAAAAGTATACCTGACTAAGGAAGTGGATATTGAAAATAGAGAAGGTCTATTCATTAGTTATAAACGTCTTTGCCGCAGAGTTTCGGATGTTATAAGAGAGATCAACCCGAAATATCGCTTTCCGGGAGCCCTGGTATCTACAGTTATCGAAAGCGCCCATAATCAAATGTTTTTTGCAGAGCATTTGCCATCTCTCACAGAAATTGGAGACATATCAGGACAAAATCCATCAGAGTATCTCACTGAACTGGTTTTTAGTGTCTTAGAAAGTTGAATCAAGATCCACGGTTACAATTCAAATAAAAAGTTTTAATATATACGAAGATAGGCTTTAGAAGAATACAAATTCGTACAAATTTTTATTCCATTTCCTCAATTAGGATTAGTTATCATATATTTGTTAAATCACCATAAACACTTAGTCATAGAATGAGAAAATATGTGTATTCTGCAACATTCATATATTTTATATTAAGCTGCAATTCAACCCCTAAAATTCAAAATGGTATGAAAGAACAAGAAATCCAGAACGAGAAAAAGGAGTTGTCGCAAGTCGATACAACTCCTAAAGTCACCGGAATTGGCGGAATTTTCTTTTTTTCTGAAAGCCCCAAGGAAACCAGAGTATGGTACAACACTCATTTAGGATTGGAAACGGATGACTATGGTTCAGTTTTTGAGTTCAGAAATGCCAACAGACCAGATGAAATTAATTACCTGAGATGGGGCCCTTTTGAAAAAAACAGCAATTACTTTGCTCCATCCACAAAGGAATGGATGATTAACTACCGCGTGCAAAATATCGAAGGGCTGATACAAAAATTAAGGAATGAAGGCGTCACAATATTGGATGATATAGCGACGTACGATTATGGTAAATTTGTCCACATCATGGATCCGGAGGGGAATAAAATTGAATTATGGGAACCGGTTGACAGCGTATTAACTTCTATGGGAGGTAAAACGACAAAATAAGTAAAAGCATCTTTTAATATTGTCTGTGCAGGTTTTGTCTTATCGGTTTATTTTACAATACAAAGCCCCATACATCTGGGTTTAATATAGAAAAGCAAACATCTTAGAATTCTTCTATTGTTCTAAAAGATTTTATATATTTACAAGTCACATTATGCATTATTCCACTTATAAAATAGAATTTTATCTTTGGGTATCCCAATGCAATAGTTTATAGCAAAATGGAATTTGATCCATTTTTTAAAAACAACTTAAATTAAAAACATCATGACAAAAAGAAATACATCTAAAAAAGTTACAAGGGTCGAGGGCGGCGAATCGTCTTCTACTGAACAGTTTACAAGGACTTTCGTTCCTACGGATGAGAGCAAATCAAAAGCAACAAACCTTCGGATTTTTGCCGCTATTTCCTGGGTATTGGCTATTGGTTTTCAATTGGGTGCTATCCTGCTTTTGTTCAAGCCTCCTGTAAACATGACATGGCTTATTATCCTGATCGTTTTGGATTTGATTTTTGTAGTAATCGGAGCCATGCTTTGGAAAAAATCAAACCGTTTTGATCCTGCCTCAGAGAAAGACAAAATCAAATTTTTCATTCAGAGCCAATTGGGATTGGTCGCTGCTATCATCGCATTCTTGCCATTGGTGTTTTTAATATTTAGAAGTAAGAATTTGGATAAAAAACAAAAGGGAATAGCGGGTAGTGTGGCGGTTGTAGCATTGTTAATAGCCAGTTTTGCCGGTGTTGATTTTAATCCGCCCTCAGCGGAGCAATACGCAGAACAGACAGAACTGGTACAATATCTCAATGATGGACAAAATTTTGTTTATTGGACCAAATCCGGCACAGCATTTCACATATATTCTGATTGCTCATACATCAATACCGACCGGACTTCTGAAATATTTGAGGGCACTGTAGCTCAGGCAAGAGAGCTAAAGAATATTACCAATCTTTGCAGCCGTTGTGAAAACAGGGCCCGCAATGAAAGAGGATTGGACGGTGAACCCGTCTCAGATCAGGAAGAGTAGATCTAATTTTTAAAATCATCCACATTAATTTTAAATAGCATCGATGCATTTTTCCACATGATAAGCTCCTTGCTTTCATCATCCAGGTCAAGTTGTTTCATAAAATTGATGTAGGAACGCATAGTGGATATAGGCCAATCCGTTCCAAACAACAGGTATTTAGGCTCTCCAGCATAAAGAATCATCTCCTCCAGCTGACCCCTCATATACCTTTCAAACCGATCCGTAAAATCACCGAGAACTAAGCCGGAAAAATCAGCATAAACATTGTCATTTTTGTAGACGACTTCCATGCAATCAGTTATCCATGGATTACCGACATGGCAAATCACTATTTTTAATTCCGGGTTATCGACTGCTACATCATCTATATGTAATGGGTGGGAAAATCTGACCTTGCCTTTAGGGGAATAGGTGTCACCTGAATGAAACATCACCGGAACATCAAACTCTACCGCCAGATCATAGACCACCTTCATTCGGTTGTCATGAGGATAAAAGGGTTCATAGCCGGGATAGAGCTTCAAGCCTTTTACCAACCCCTCTTTCAGATAATCACTGATTTCCCTCAAATCTTTTTCTTTATAATTCAGGTAGCTGATACCGGCAACTACAAAAATGTTTTTTAAGTCTCGGGTGGCTTCTATCACCGATGTAGTACTGGGACGATGTTCTGTTACTTTATAGGAAGTAAGTACCAGAGCACAATCAATATTATTTTGATCCATTGATTCCTGAAGATTGTCGAGGCATTGGTTAATGGAAACTACTCTTTCCTCATGGTAATTATTGAGGTGTGTATGTACATCTATGATCATTCTTTGAATTTTTTAAGATTTACTGGTTTCACAAAATTCTAACCGTTTAAGTAAGGTGATGGTTTTTACTCATTCTTTTCATAAAGCATTTTCCACTATATTTTTAAAAATATAGTACTTAGCTATTTGATATAACACATTTATGGTATATTCATAGAAGGTAAATGGGTCTATTATTGCATTATAATATCAATCATCTATGGAAAATTATAAAGAAACGCTCTTAAATGCGATGAACAATATGGTTGACTTCTTGCCTGAGATCATCACAGCTGTCCTGATATTATTTTTAGGACACTGGGTGGTTAAAATCATTAAAAGGAAGGTAGCCTCTAAAATAATAGCCAGATCTGGGGAAGCACTTACAGCAGAATTTACATCTGATATATTGGGGATTATTATTTATGTGATAATCATCGTGTTTTGTCTGAATATTTTAGGATTTACAATGCTGACCAGTAAAATCATAGCAGGTGCCGGTATTACTGCATTTATCATCGGTTTTGCGTTAAAAGATATTGGTGAAAATTTTTTATCGGGTATTATTTTAGTATTTAACAGACCTTTTCGCACTAATGACATCATTGAAATCGAAGGTCTCGTGGGTAGAGTTTTGCAAATTTCATTACGAGAAACAGTTATCAAGTCATTAGATGGTAAAGATCTTTTTATACCCAATTCCGACATTCTGAAAAAACCTTTGCATAATTATACTATTGACGATCTTTTAAGAAGCAGTTTTCACATCAGAGTTTTTAACTCCAATGACATATCACTGGTAATGGATTTGATTAAGTCTGATTTATTATCATTTAATGCCATTCTGAAGAAACCAGAGCCAGGTGTCATGATTGACAGTTTTGACAACGGAATCGTTCATTTGCGCGCTTCTTATTGGTATAGTTTAAAAGGAAGCAGAAATATAAATAACCGCTTGCGGTCAGATGTAATGCTTAAAGTTTTTGAAACACTAAAACAAAACGGAATCGGTATTCCAGATCATGTTCAGGATATAAAATTGATAAATTCAAATGATAAATGACCTTATATTTGATAGGTAAATTGTACATTCTAACCAAAACATTTTTTCATTTACCTGAGATTTATTAAATGAAATGCCATCCATACGATTGTAAAAATTAATGTATTTTTAGGATTCAAACCATAAGGCATCTATAATGAAATCACAAGTTGATCTATACTCCAATACCTATACACATCACGCTGAAAATCTATATCAGGAAATCAGAAAAGAGACATACGGTGAAGAAATCGGTCAGAGCAGTTGGATTACTGCAGACGAGTATAGAAGTTTCATTAAGATGTTGAATGTAAGATTCGGAAATAAAGTACTTGAAATTGCTACAGGTTCAGGAGGTCCGGCCATTTTTATGGTGAAAGAAACGGGCTGTAATGTTACAGGAATGGACATCAATGAAAATGGAATAAAGAATGCCAATATCCTTGCGGTTGAAAGTGATGTAAGCGAAAAGGTCAGTTTTTTGTTCGGCGATGCATCTAAACCTTTGCCCTTCCCACATGAGTCCTTTGATGTGGTAATCTCTATAGACTCCATGAATCATATTAATCACAGAGGAAGTGTATTAAAGGAGTTTTACCGTGTTTTAAAAAAAGGAGGAAAAATGCTCTACACGGATACCACGGTAGTGACCGGAGCTGTCACTTTTGAAGAGCTGGCAATCAGGAGTTCTATCGGTTTTTTCCTTTTTTTACCGTTGGGAGAAAACGAGCGTCTTATTAAAGAAGCAGGGTTTCAAAAAATCGAGTCGAAAGACGTAACAGAAAATATGGCAATGGTTTCCTTGAAATGGCATAATGCCAGAGAAAAGAGAAAGGATCAATTATTGACAATAGAAGGTAATGCGAATTATGAGGGTTTGCAAAAATTTCTAAAAACAGTACACATTCTCGCCAGTGAAAAAAGGTTATCGAGAATCTTGTTTATAGCTGAAAAATAGACGAGTGAGAAAAGAGTATTATATTTTATAAATATTGATTAAAAAGAACATAGCACATAATGGATTTTTCAAAAAAAAAGAAAGGAACAACAACTGTTTGGGCGGGTGAGACCGGAAAATTTGACCAGGATAGCTCTACAGTACCCATATTCAACACGGTCACTTTTGCCTACGATGACCTTGACGAATGGTATGAGGTAGCAAAAGGAAATCGCCAGGGACACATTTACAGCAGAAATACCAACCCGACCGTCCAGGTATTGGAAGAGAAAATAAAAATTCTGGAAGATGCAGAAGATGCCATAGCTTTTTCTACGGGTATGGCCGCCATCAGCAGCACTTTGTTTGCATTATTAAAGCCGGGAGATCGCGTGGTTTCTATTAAAGACTCCTATGGGGGAACCAGTAAAATTTTCCTGGAATACCTGCCCAAATTTAATATCGAGGTACAACTGTGTGAGACAGAGGACCATGACCAACTGGAACGGGAGATCGCAAAAGGATGTCAATTGGTTTACCTGGAAAGTCCTACTAACCCAACTCTTAAGATCATTGACATTGAACGAATATCCAAGGCTGCCCAACAAGCAGGAGCTATCACAGTCACAGATAATACATTTGCATCACCTATAAATCAAAACCCCTTAGCACTCGGGGTTGACCTCGTTATTCATAGTGCTACCAAATTTTTAGGTGGTCATTCAGACACTTTATGTGGTTTGGTATGTGGTAAAAGCCAGTTAGTGCGAGAGATCTTTCGTTACCGGGAGATCAATGGAGCAAGCCTCCATCCCGATGCGGCATACATGGTTATTCGCGGTATGAAGACGCTTGAATTAAGAGTTAAGCGCCAAAATGAAAGTGCCCTGCAAATCGCTCGTTTTTTGGCTCAGCACCCCAAAGTGCAAAAAGTCTTTTACCCGGGTCTTGAGACCCACACAGGCCATCTTGTTGCGAAAAAGCAAATGTCGGGGTTTGGTGGTATTTTAAGCTTCGAGCTGAAAGGAGGATACGAAGCTGTAAAAATACTTTTGCACAACATGAAATGGATACATCTGGCAGCAAGTCTCGGTTCGGTAAGTACATTGGCCGGGCCTCCCAGAACGACCAGTCATGTCGAGCTTACTAAGGATCAGAGAAAACAATTAGGCATTTCCGAAAGCCTCATCCGATATTCTGTGGGTATAGAAAATGTGGAGGATTTGATAGAGGATTTAGAGAATGGATTGAATATGATTTAAATATTTGAGCATGATCAGTGAGGCTTTTATCATAGAAACGCTGCAAAAACTGGTAAGGATCAATTCTGTCAATCCTTCTTTGGAATCCGGTGGTGGTGGAGAAGAAGAAATCGGGATGTTTATAGTTGGTCTGTTACATTCTATGGGGATAGAAGCGATAGTAGATGAATTGGAACCCGGTAGGATCAATGTTACAGCGACTATTGAGGGTATTGGGTCCGGACCATCTCTCATGCTCAATGCACACATGGACACAGTAGGTGTGGCAGGTATGGAACGACCCTATTCAGGAGATATCATGAATGGTAAACTTTATGGCAGGGGTTCCTATGATATGAAAGGAAGTATAGCGGCTATTTTGGCAGTGGCGAAAGCCATGAAAGAAAATGGAATTGTATTGAAAGGAGACCTGCTACTTTCTTTTGTAGCCGATGAAGAATACGAAAGTAAAGGAGCACAATCCCTGGTTAGAACCCATGCTGCAGATGCAGCTATTGTAACTGAACCCACAAATTTGCATATATGCCTGGCACACCGTGGATTTGGGGTGTTTGAAATCTTAACAAAAGGCAGAACAGCACATGGAGGGAATCATCACCTGGGAGTTGATGCAAATATGAAGATGGGTTTATTATTATCCAAGCTTCACGATTTTTCGACAAAACTTTCCAGCCAAAAGGCTCATCCATTATGTGGACAAGCCTCATTGCATGTTCCTATGGTGGAAGGTGGCCGAAGTTTATTCATTTATTCAAATGAATGCAGGATCAAGGTGGAAAGGCGAACCATTCCCGGTGAAAGCGAAAGTCAGGTTACGTCAGAATTACAAGACTTGATAGATCAACTGACTTTCCTGGATCCCGGGTTTAGTGCTGTTATGGAAAAAGTAATTTGGAGAAGTCCTTATGAAATTTCTCCATCCAGTGTGATTGTAAGAGAAATTCAAAAAGCGGGATCTTCTATAAAAAATTTTCCGCAACATTTGATTGGCCACACCTGGTGGGAAGATTCCGCCATTTTTGGTGAAGCCGGTATTGAAACTGTAATCTTTGGCCCAAAAGGGGGTGGGATTCACGAGGAAGTGGAATGGGTAGAAATAGATTCCGTTGTGGATTTAGCAAAAATTTTATTCATTACATCACAGAATTATTGTGGAATTAGTTGAAGGTAAAAATATGAGGATCTTTTATAAAATCAAATATTGTAAAAATGAAAAGTAAGCTGTTTGATATCACGACACATTTTAAGTTCATACATTTTATTATACCTGTATTCTTGCTACTTTATCTGTCCGGCTGTGGGAGTTCCGACACCCATCCATTAAACGAAAAGTATTCAGGAGCCGCAAAGAATTCTGAGGATTCTACTGCTATTATGAACGTGATCAGGTTGGAACACCGGGCCTACTTTGAAAAAGATTACGATGCCTGGCAAAGCACCTATGTACAGGAGGATTATTTGAAGTATTGGGGTTTTTGGGAAGGATATGATGAGAAAGTACGACAGTACAATTCCTGGGTTGAAGTATCAGAAGATAAAAAGAACAGGTTTGATGGTGTGATTACAGCTTACTGGGATGAAAATTCAGTAGGAATGAATATAAGTGATCTGAATATCCAGATCAGAGGTGATGTTGCCTGGGTGACTTTCACACAAAAATCTTTTGATCAAAGTACCGGGTCATTATTGGGCGAAGCGTTAGAAACGAAAATAATGGAAAAGATAGAAGGCCATTGGAAAATTGCGTATTTAAATTTTCTTTATTTGCCTTTGGTAAACGATAAGGATGCGAGTGAATGAATTCAATTTTAGTCATTATATAATCCCTAGCTAAAGGGGTTTCACGCAATGGCAGCAAAGAGGTATCTCGCGAAGGGCGCAAAGAGGTTTCATTCAAAATGTTGAAAGTGGTTTCGTGCAAAGAGGTCGGTAAGCATTTCATCTTTGCGGTTTCATTGCGGTTTCTCATGGCGCTCTTGGCGTGAACCCATCCCAAGAGTACGTCGTATAGTACTTCGAATGTTACATTTTCTGTTTCTATTTCACGCGAAGGGCGCAAAGGTTTGTCACGCGAAGGGCGCAAAGAGGTTTCACCCAAAGGAGGTCGATATGCATTCATCTTTGCGGTTTCCTTTGCGGTTTTTCTTAGCGTTCTTGGCGAGAACCCATCCCAAGAGTACGTCGTATAGTACTTCGTTATGTTACATTCTCTGTTTCTATTTCACGCGAAGGGCGCAAAGGTTTGTCACGCGAAGGGCGCAAGAGGTTTCACCCAAAGGAGGTCGGTAAGCATTTCATCTTTGCGGTTTCCTTTGCGGTTTTTCATAGCGTTCTTGGCGAGAACCCATCCCAAGAGTACGTTGTATAGTACTTCGTATGTTACATTTTCTGTTTCTATTTTAACGCTAAAAGGTCGCAAAAAGGGATTCACAGAACCCCATTATGGATTGTTGACGATTCTATGAATCCCATCTTTTATATGTCAAGGAAAATCCATTTATATTGTGTGCGAATTCAAATATTACTTTCATAAAAGTCTAAGAAAATGAAGATAAGAAAAGCAGAAATAAGTGATCTTCCGGGATTATCACAGCTCTTTAACGCCTATAGGGTTTTCTATAAAAAAACTTCGGATATTCCAGGTGCCAAAGAATTCCTCAAAGATAGAATGGCAAATAATGAGTCAGTGATATATGTCGCAGAAAACGAATCAAAGGAGTTGATTGGGTTTGCACAATTGTATCCTCTTTTTTCATCGACACGGATGAAAAGACTTTGGTTGCTCAATGACTTATATGTAGATAAGGACCAAAGAGGTCAGGGAATTGGAATTATGTTCATCAAATTTGCCAAGGATTTATGCAGGAAAACTAAATCCTGTGGTCTTATATTGGAAACTGAGAAATCCAATGTGGAAGGAAATCATTTATATCCTAAAACAGGATTTGTACTCAATTCAGAATACAATCATTATTCGTGGGATGTGGATTAAAACACTTTCCAATAAATTCATTAATTTTATTTTTCGATTAGGTGTAATTAATATGCAAAACGTAATTTGATCACTTTTCTCCTGAATAAAAATGAATGGATGAATCTTGAAATTACTGGTACCGGAAGATATATTCCCGAAGTCGTCGTACCCAATAAGGACTTTTTGAAGAATATATTTTATACCCAAAAAGGTGAAAAAATTGAATTGGATCCCCGAGAAACCATCCAAAAGTTTGAGGAAATTACCGGAATCAGGGAAAGAAGATATGCCCGTCCCGATCAATCAACTTCTGACCTTGCTACCGAAGCGGCTATAAAAGCGATTGAAGATGCTGGAATCAACCCAGAAACCCTGGATGGAATTTTTGTAGCACATAATTTCGGGGATATTAGAAAAGATCAAATACAAACCGATCAGGTGCCCAGTCTTGCCGCCCGTGTCAAGTATAATCTGGGGATTTACAATCCGGATTGCATCGCTTTTGATCTTCTTTACGGTTGCCCGGGATGGATACAAGCCCTTATAGTAGCATATCATTCTATCCTGGCAAAACAAGGGAAAAATTACCTTATCATAGGCGCTGAATCACTTTCCCGCACCATCGATCAGCATAACCGGGATTGCATGATCTTTTCGGATGGAGCCGGAGCCATTGTTGTTGAAGCTCGTTCTGAAGAAAACCATTCCGGAATATTGAGTACTGCTTCACAAACCTTTGCAAAAGATGAGGCATTCTATCTTACTTATGACGTTTCTTATAATCAAGCGGATAAAAGCAATACACGCTTTATAAGAATGCAGGGGCGTAAAATATATGAATTTTCACTAAAATATGTGCCTTTAGCCATGAAAACATGTCTTGAAAAATCAGGTGTTCCCATTGGAGAAGTGAAAAAAGTGCTTCTTCATCAGGCCAATGAAAAGATGGATGAGGCGATCATCAAACGATTTTATAAACTGTATGATATGGATACTCCTGTGGGCATCATGCCGATGAATATCCATCTGCTGGGCAACAGTTCTGTAGCGACCATTCCTACTTTGTTAGACCTCATGTTGAAAGGTGAACTCGAGGGTCATATTATTGAAAAAGGTGATGTGATCATCATGGCTTCAGTTGGGGCAGGCATGAACATCAATGCCATTACTTATAAGTTTTAAGGTTAAGGTTAAGGTTGAGGTTAAGGTTGAGGTTAAGACAGAGTAATTGAGGAAGTCTAGGGGTTAGTCATTGGCTTCGCGTCATTTGGCTACGCCGTCATTTGTTGTCATTTGCGCTACGCGCGTAATTATTTTTATGAGGGTACAGTTTGGCCACTGCCTACTGCCAACTACTACCAGCTATGAGCTACGAACTACGAGCTAATCAAGTCTGAAGGTCTGAAGATCCAAAGTCGGAAAATTGAAAATTGAAAATTAAACCAAAACTAAAACTAAAACTAAAACCATTTGCAACCAGCTACGAGCTTAATACATCGGAAGGTCGGATTTGAGGCATAATCCTACGAGCTACCAGCTACGAGCTTAATAGGTCAGAAAGTCGAAGGTCATTAGGCTTCGCCGTCTTATATGGTCATTGGCGCTTCGCGCGTCATTGGCACTTCGTGCGTCATTTGGCTACGTTGTAAAAGAATGAGCCTCATGGTCGGACTTGATGTCTCGTGAAATAGGTTGACAACAGAAAAACCAGCACCAACGGTGCGGAATCATTAGCCTTGGGTGAAGCCCAAGGTTTAAGGGAAAAACCGGTTAAAGCACCAACGGTGCGCAATAAATTGGAATACGAATGCTCATTACACATTGGTGCTATTTCGATAAATTATATTGAATGATTAATAGACAAATTTATTGGAGTAGGCGTCAAAAGTGTACAATAAATGTCTATGAACTACGAGCTAAAATGGTCGGAAGGTCTGAGAGTCGGAGGTTTGAGAGTCAGAATGTCTGAAAGTCTGAGCGAAAAAACAAAAAAGCTAACTGCTAAAGGCTAATTGCTAAAAGCCATTTGGCGTTACGAACTACGACCTAACTGCTAGAATTAGGTTAAGGATGTTTAATCTATTAACCAAAGGTTGAAACCTCGTTTTGAAGAGAAATTATATTAATTTTGTTTTTCTGAAAATCTACGCTTTAGCGATTGTAAAAACATAAATATCTGAATTTGAATATCATAAAAGGATTGGCCATTTTTCTGCTGTTATATGCAGGGCAAATAATAGCTCAGGTACAGGTAAGTAAAGAGCCAATGCACCGTCCTGTACTCATAAATCAATACGTAAGGGTATTGGATGTCGTATTACCACCGAAGGATACCACTCAATTTCACATTCATTCCACTCCTTCACTTTTTCTGGTATTTACCAAGACGCGGTATAACGCTCAAGTAGAAAATCAGGATTGGATCGAATCATTAGTTAGTCCAGGTCAAACCTGGTACAGCCCATTTACTCCGGATAGTGTTATTCATCGCGTTACCAATTTAGAAACCTATCCGTTTCATGTTATGGATATCGAAATTCTATCATCCTATGATTCTATGGCAATGAATAATGTACCAAACTTACCTTTTCCGGTTTTGTACAATAATGAAAGAGCAACGGCTTACCAGATCAACAATGACCACATTGATGGTAAAACTTTCAAAAGCAGGAGCCCTATGATTGCTGCTTTGATCTCGGGAGATAAAGTGATTTATCATAACCATTTTACAAATCAACAAAAGGAAATCCAAACAGGTCAATTTGTTTATATTGAACCAGAGACTTCGTTCAATCTGACATCTACTTCTCCAATGGATATTCATATGGTAGTTTTTGAGATCAAATAAATGGAACTATTTCTCTTCTGATCATATCTGAAAATGCAATACATGGTTCTCCTATAAAGAGAGCATTTACCTGGATTCACCTATTGATTATCATCTGAAATTTTACAAATTAAACCTAAAAGCGCATAATGGGTGTTATGTCTATAATTATATAATTATACATCATTAACATTATGAAACATACCTATCATATAAGCGGCATGTCGTGCAATGGCTGTCGTTCGAAAGTGGAGAAAGCCTTAAATCAGATGGATGGGGTAGAAGCCCATGTCACGCTGAATCCACCTGTCGCGACCATTGAAATGAAAAAACACATACCGACAGAAACGTTCCAGGAAGCCCTTTCACGTGCCGGTAAATACTCTATATCTGTTCATCCTATTAAGGAACAGGAGATAGATCATAAAAAGGATTCAGATAACAAAGAAGCTAACTCAGCGGCTCAGTCTGGAAGTAAAGGAACCTACTATTGTCCCATGCATTGTGAAGGAGATAAAACATACCCAGCACCTGGCAGCTGTCCGGTTTGTGGTATGAACCTGGAAAAATCTTTGAATCTGGACACGGAACCCAAAAAATACACATGTCCCATGCATCCGGAAATTCTGAGAAATGATCCGGGTTCCTGCCCTATATGCGGAATGGATTTGGTGCAGATTGCACCCGGAGACGATGAGGAGAATTCGGCATATAACGATTTAGTCAAAAAAATGAAGGTCGCCATTCTGTGCACCGTCCCCATTTTCATTATCGCCATGATCGATATGGTAGACAACAATCCCTTGCTCCATCTGATGGAGGTGGAAAAATGGAATTGGGTACAATTCATTTTATCGCTACCCGTGGTGTTTTATTCAGGATGGATGTTTTTTGTCAGGGCATGGAGATCTGTCGTTACGTGGAACCTGAATATGTTTACCCTAATCGGTATAGGTACCGGTGTAGCTTTTTTATTTAGTGTTACAGGTATGTTATTTCCCCATTTATTTCCGGATGAGTTTAAAACAGTGCACGGCACCATACACCTGTATTTTGAAGCGGCCACGGTTATACTTACTCTGGTATTATTGGGACAATTATTGGAAGCCAGAGCACATGGTCAAACCAGTGGTGCTATAAAAGAATTGCTGAAACTCGCGCCTGCTGAAGCTTTTTTACTGGAAGATGGAAAGGAAAGAGAGGTCTCCATTCACGACATAAAAAAAGGAGATTTATTAAGAGTAAAACCGGGAGGCAAAATTCCAGTTGATGGAATGATTACGGAGGGGGTAAGCAGCATTGACGAATCCATGATTACCGGTGAGCCCATCCCTGTAGATAAGCAGAAAGGAGATGAAGTGACTTCAGGCACCATAAATGGTAACAAATCTTTTACCATGAGGGCTGAAAAAGTGGGATCGGAAACTTTACTCGCCCAAATTATTCAAATGGTCAATAATGCCAGCAGATCCAAGGCTCCCATTCAAAAATTAGCGGACAGGATTTCAAAGTATTTTGTACCTGCCGTCATAATTATCTCGATCATCACCTTTTTCATTTGGACCTATTTCGGTCCAGAACCAGCTATGGTATATGGTTTTATCAACGCCATTGCAGTGTTGATTATAGCCTGTCCTTGTGCTCTTGGTCTGGCGACACCCATGTCCGTAATGGTTGGGGTAGGGAAAGGTGCCCAATCCGGAGTGCTGATAAAAAATGCGGAAGCTCTGGAGAAAATGAATAAAGTCAATGTGTTGATTACCGATAAAACGGGAACGATTACAGAAGGTAAACCCTCCGTTGGAGAAATTTATGCGGACAATGACAATGAAGAAGACCTGCTGATAAATATCGCTTCACTAAATCAATACAGCGAACATCCTTTGGCACAAGCGATAGTTCATTACGCAAAGGATAAAAATGCCAACCTGGTTGATGTGCCGGATTTTGATACTGTACCAGGTAAAGGGGTAACAGGTACGGTTTCCAATAAAAAGATGGCTTTAGGAAATAAAAAATTGATGGAACAGGTCAATGCAGTTATTTCGAATGATATAGAAGAAAAGGTGATATCTGAGCAGAAAAAGGGAAAGACAGTTTCCTACATTGCCATGGACGATGTAGTTGTTGGGTATGTAACCATCACCGATGCCATAAAGAAAACCAGTGCTAAAGCTATAAAAGCATTAATGGATTTAGGAGTGGAAGTCATCATGATCACAGGAGATAACATGAATACTGCCAAAGCAGTTGCCGAAGAATTGAATCTAACATCTTATAAAGCAGGTTATTTACCCGGAGATAAATTAAAGGCAATTGAAAAAATTCAGGCCGAAGGTAAAATAGTAGCTATGGCGGGAGATGGAATAAATGATGCTCCTGCATTAGCACAGGCCGATGTGGGAATTGCCATGGGTACTGGCACGGATGTGGCCATTGAAAGTGCTGAAATAACTCTTGTAAAGGGCGATTTGCAGGGCATAGTTAAAGCCAAAGTCTTAAGCAAGGCTGTCATGAGAAATATCAAACAAAATTTATTTTTTGCTTTTATATACAATACATTAGGGGTGCCCATTGCTGCAGGTATTCTCTTTCCATACTTTGGTTTATTGCTCTCTCCCATGATTGCTGCGGTAGCCATGAGTTTTAGCTCGGTTTCAGTCATAGTCAATGCTTTGCGTTTGAGGGCTATAAGACTATAAGTGCGATGATATCATAGTCACTTTGGCATTATGATAATATGAAAAATTGGATTTATTTGATTTATATTTTCTGATGTTTTAGGGAAAGAATATGCATCTTTAAACTAAAATTCTATGACATTCATTACTCCATTAATGATAGGCTTGATCCTGCTGACTTCACCAAACCAAAGTTTGAAAGATGAGCCCTTAAAAATAGGAATTGTAGGGCTTACCCATACCCATGTGCATTGGATATTAGGCCGGGAAGACCGGGGCGATATCAAAGTAGTTGGCATAGCAGAGCCCAATCGCGAATTGGCAGAACGCTATTCGCAGCAACATGGTTTTTCTATGAGTTTGGTGTACAATAGTATGGAAGAAATGATTGCTGCGACTCAACCCCAGGCAGTAACGGCTTTTGGAACCATATACGAACATTTAGAAGTGGTAGAAATAGCAGCACCAATGGGCATTCACGTCATGGTTGAAAAACCTCTCGCTGTAAGTTTGGATCACGCCTTACAAATGGAAGCACTCGCCAAAAAGCATAACATTCATCTTCTCACCAACTATGAAACTACGTGGTATCCTTCCAATCACAAAGCTTATGATTTATTAATAAATGGAAGTGTCGGTGATGTGCGAAAAGTCATCGTAAATGATGGGCACAGAGGCCCTAAAAAAATCGGCATAAACAGTGAATTTTTGGATTGGCTTACTGATCCCATACAAAATGGAGGAGGCGCTTTGATGGATTTTGGATGCTATGGTGCCAACCTCATGACCTGGATAATGGAAGGAGAAAAACCTATATCTGTAACGGCCATTACCCAGCAACTCCAGGCTGAAAATAATCCAAATGTGGATGATGAGGCCATTATCATATTGACGTACAACGATTGCAATGCCGTCATCCAGGCATCATGGAACTGGCCCATAGGAAGAAAAGATATGGAAATACATGGCCTCACCGGGACCATCTATTCCGATAACCGCAATGTTTTGCGTTTGCGAAAAGCCGAAGGATACGACGGATACGAAGAAAACATTTTAGAAATTGAGGAAAGGAAATCACCTTATGATGATCCCTTTTCTTTGCTGGCCGCTGTTATCAAAAATGAAATTACATTGCATCCTTATGATCTATCCTCTCTGGAAAACAATATGATCGTCATGGAAATCCTGGAGGCTGCCCGAAAAAGTACTGATTTACAACAAACCGTGTTTCTCAATAAGTAGTATTATTGTGACATTTCTGAGTTGGAATCAAACCCAATTTTAAATTGTTACATCAGAAAACACATTGCTTACATTTATTTAATTTTATTCCATTAATTTGTAATCACAATAAATCAACTGTAATTCAAAGTGGTGCTGGAGGTTCCTTTGTGTTTCCACCAGATTGCAAGAAATGAACATAGAATACAATTGGATAAGCCAACTCAAGCTAATTTTAATTTTTAATGGCAATAAAATGTATACAGATGAAAAAACATCTATTTCTAATTATGCTAATTGGTAGTTTTTTGTTTACTGCCTGTGAACGTACGGTAACAGTAGAACGTGAATCGGCACATTGGGAATACGAACATCCCGATTGGCAAGAAATAGGGTATCAAAGCTGTGGGGGAAATGCTCAATCTCCCATTAACATTGTAACCGCCAATACCATTGCCAATGAAAATATGCCTGCTTTGGTTTTTGATTACCGTCCCTTTAATATGATCATTGTAGACAACTCTCATACCATTCAAGTGAATCCACCATCCGGGAATAATGCTTTATTTTTTAATGGAGTGAAATATACATTCGTCCAGTTGCATTTTCATCACCAAAGTGAACATCAAATTGATGGCGAATACAGACCCATGGAACTACATTGCGTGCATCAGGATGGTGATGGAAATTTGTTGGTATTGACCTTTATGATTGCCGAGGGGACGCCTCATTTTTTTTTTGATTTCATTTTCTTAAACATTCCGGATGAGCAGAGAGTACCAGTTATGACAAATGTTTCTATTGACCTCAATGAGATCCTTCCGGAAAATGTAGCATACTATACCTATTACGGTTCGTTGACCACTCCTCCATGTTCAGCTACGGTTCAGTTTGTGATACTAAAAGAACATTTGACTGCCTCTATGAGTCAGATCAGCCGTTTCGGTTCGATTTACTTTGACAACTTTCGTCCAATCCAGCCCCTGAATAATAGACTTGTGTTGGAAAAGCCAAATTAGGTCATCTATCAAAATATTGCTAGTGGATAAAATAGAGAAAATCATCATCATATTCATCATAACCGTGCTAGTTGCCACACAAAACCAGACCCTTTTCAGTCAGGGAAACTCCACCGGTTTCTCTGTGGAAATATCCGGAGGGTATAGTATAATTAATGGTAATTTATCCACATTGGGATTCCCATTTGGGCTGGCAAAAAGTGGCCCATCCATTCACACAGGTTTGTATTTCAACTTTGCAAAAAATTGGGGAATCAGTCTGGTAAAGGATTTTTCGTGGCATGCCTACCGGAGTGAAGAAGCTGGCCAATATTTTCTATCTCAGGATGCATTGGCCATTTCCACAACAATCAGGAGTGGATCATTTTATATCAGTTCACTTTCTCCCGGAGTTTTTTATAATCTAAATGTAAGTAGAAAATGGACATTGAGGGCAAGAGCAGGATCGGGAATGGTAATAGTGTTTACGCCAGAAATTGACATTGATCTTATTACAGAACCCTTGACCCAAATCAAATATGCATCGGGTAACACATCAAGTTTCCAATATAATTTCGCTTTACACCCTTCCTATCGCATCCACGATCAACTTGGCCTGAATGGGATCTTCCAATTTATGCATGCATCTCCTACTATTGAAATAGTAGAAACAGGAGGCCAGACAACATCTCAAAATATTTCTTTTACTCGTTTTTCACTTGGTGTAGGGCTTACCTATTTTTTTGGATAAAAGCTTTTGAAAGAAGATTTATTACCATAATTTTTATGAATTTTATATCGAATTATACAGCTCAAATGTCTTTCATACTCTCACTTTAAATTAAAAGTAATGATATACCATGCATAAATTATTGCTACTCATATTAATGTTAAATGCATACTACAACGTATGCAGCCAGCAAGTGCTCTATGATTATAATGTAGAAGCAAGATTAGTTGAACTGGGAATCGAATTAAGTGATCCTGTGCTACCTCCCGGACTTAACATAAAACTCGCTAACCAAAGCGGAAACCTCATTTATTTATCGGGCAATGGACCTATTTTTGCTAATGGAGAAAAAATTACAGGAAAAGTAGGTGTTGATTTGACTGTACAACAGGGTTATGATGCTGCCCGACTTACTGCCATAAATCACCTTTCTGTATTGAAAGTCATGATTGGAGATTTAAACAAAGTGGTCAAAATTGTAAAAGTCCTTGGAGTGGTCAATGCTTCTCCCACTTTTGAAGATCACCCCCAGGTGATCAACGGTTATTCTGATGTAATGGTGGAGGTATTCGGTGAAAGAGGAAAGCATGCTCGTTCTGCTATGGGTATGGCTTCTTTGCCCTGGAATATCGCTTGTGAAGTGGAAGCCATTGTTGAAATACGGGATTAAAAGATCACTATATTCAATTTTGTAACTACTCAGCTATAACCCTCAAAGCTTTGGGGGTTAAATATGAATAGCACCGGGTTTCAACCCGGTGTTATGAGATGAATCAGCAATTGTTTTGGCTGGATTTTTGCCAAGATGAAGATTATTGTCCCGTCAATAGGGAAAAATTTGTCTGAACTATCGCAAAAATCATGACAAAACAACTCATTAATACCAGATGCAGAGTAGTTTCTCAATTTTTATTACCATTCCTTTTTTAACCATATGAA
>JBGTBR010000018.1:0-68627 GCA_041749255.1 Saprospiraceae bacterium | reverse complement strand
AAAATTATTCCTGTTCTTTTTTTAACTTTGCTCATGCTTTTTTTTTGAGCAAATATATAAATTATCTGTAAAGTATTTCTTATCAGTGGTTTATAATTTGCTCTTTTTTAATATATTATGTTTTTACGCTGAATTGCTGCTTAAATAGTTAACACTGAAAGATATAGCTTCAAAAAAATCAAATATCTGCCAATTTATCTGTGATATTCGCAAAACCATCTCTTAAAATACCCACATCTGAGGCAACGGAAAGGTGAGAATATCCCAGTGACCTCAATAGTGGAATATCTTCTATATTTTTTACCAGAATTCCCGCTTGCTTTTTGTGGAGAGTGGCAGCTGTTCCTACACGAGCAAGTACATTCCAAAATTCTTCGCTGCTTTGGTCAGCGTGATGTAATTGCCAATTTAATTTCAGATCTGTAGGACCCACAAAAAGCACATCTACCCCATCTGTTTTGGCAATTTCTTCAGCCACTTCAACTCCCTGCATGGTTTCTATTTGTGCAAAGAATAGTGGGTTAAAATGTTTTTCTTTCATACCATGGCCGGACTTGCCATACAAAAATGATCTGGAAGAGCTCGAAAATCCTCTGCTGCCAATTGGAGGGTAATTCATAGCATGGATACACTTTAATGCCTCTTCCTTAGAATTGACATGTGACAACATTATACCAGCAGCACCCCAGTCTAAAATCCTGGATATCAGTAACGGGTCAAATTTTCCGATTCGCACCAAAATGGCCAGATTGTCATTTTTCACAGCCAGAAAATTTGAGATCAATGCATTTTCGCTGATACATCCGTGTTCCAAATCAAAAAGTATCCAGTCAAAATCATATGAAGATGCCAATTCTGAAATCACCGGGTGTCCGATAGACATCCAGGCTCCTTTATGGATTTTTTTTCTGTTTCTTACAGATTCTGCTATAGATCTGTTATTCATAATTTTATGGAATATATATTATTTTTCAAATTTTCGCATGCAAGATGAATTCTAGACCGTGTAAATTCTTCAAGATCCCTGCCCTTCATGTCGGAATCAATAAGGAAAAAATCCTCATCTTTATCAAAATAGCCGCCACCTACTCTAATGACCGCTTTTACAATCATGTTTCGCAGAAAATGCAAATAAAACCTGGGGTAAAACTGGTCGGGAAGTTCGCTTTCATCCTGATATCCCAAAATTAATTCATTCAACACATCTTCAGTATAAAAGCATGCAAAAAGCGATATATCATCAGTTGGGTCTCCTGCGATAGCATCCCCCCAATCCACAACAGCCTTTAATTCATTATTCGTACCCAATAAATTCCACAGAGCAAGATCTTTATGCACAAGGCATCCTTCCTCAATATTCAGAAATCCCGTCGAATCGTCGACAACTTCTAAAATATCTTTTGATTCCTGAGAGGATAAAAACTTTTTCTCAGTTAAAAAATCCAGATGTTTGTTCAGATTGAGATAAAAGTAATCCCCGTACGTTTTGTGGTAGCCAATTAATTTACCGGTCGCTTTAAATGCCTTTACGTCAAATGGCCCAAAACCTTCAGTTTGTACCCATTGCCATAAAGCTACATTTCTGCCTATCTCCCTGGCTATTTTAAAAATATCCAGTTTTCCCGACTTCTTTAGCTTATTCAAATCCTGAAATTCGACAAACTCCATTATTTGATATGAAAACAAATAATCTTCATAACTGACATCGACTTTAAATATTTGAGGTACTGAGACTCCGCGTGCTTTTACCTGTCGCATAATCTCCGACTCCACAAGCATATAGTCGTCTTTTTCATCACCATTCTCCAATCTGATAAAGTAAGAAGCATCGCCATTTTGTACCAGATAAGTAAGATGATTACCCTGACCCCCTGCTGACTTCAAATCAAATTTTTCGGAACCTAAAAACCTATGCATGATTTCTCTGATTTGCTCTTCCGTTTCATGGGTGTATAAATTTTCACTTTTACTCCTCAAATGCTGGAAAGCATTAGGTCTGTCACATTTCCAATAATATATGTCTTTTCTAATGCACATTATTTCGTTTTGTCAGGTTTATAATGCATTCTCCTCTACCTGGACAGGAAGTGTATTTGGATCTTCTTGTATAGGTCTGGACCTCCACCATGCAGCTAATAGCCCACCAATGATGGTTTGCATGACGCTGCTAAACACAGCTGGTACCGCTGCCAGAGGGTAAAGTGGAAAATGTTGTTTTGCAAGTGTAGCAGCCAACCCTCCATTCTGCATACCCACTTCAATGGCAGCTGTTCTCGATACTATTTTATCGTAATTTACAATTTTTGTTAGAAAATAGCCCAATATAAAACCTACAATATGCAGACTGGTAGTAGCAGCAAATAGTTTTAAAGCATGTGAAGCAATGGTATCTGCACTTTGGGCTACAATTCCACCGGCAATAAACACAATCGCCATTACGGCCAAAACAGGTCCTGTAAATCTGACTTTTGAAACCTGAGCTTCGTATTTGTAATTTAGAAATACACCCAAACCTACCGGAATCAAAATGACCTTTACTGTAGTAAAAAAGAGACCCCAGGCATCAACAGGCACATATGTACCTGCAAGAGCATCGGTTAATATTGGAGTCAATGCGATAGCGAGAATGGTAGATACCGTAGTCATGGTAATCGATAAAGCCAAATGACCTCTGGCCAAATAGGCAATGACATTGGAGGCCGTACCCCCCGGACAACACCCTACAATGATGAGTCCAACTGCCAGTTCCGGTGCTAAATTCAAAAATTTTGCAATAGCCCAGGCGGTTAATGGCATGATGGAATATTGTAAAAAAGCTACCAGGACAATAGCTCCAGGCATTTTTTTCAGTTGCTTGAAATCATCCACGTTGATGGTAAGACCCATGCCTAACATGACAATAGCCAATGCATACACCATTAAGTCCCCTGTAAACCAGGCAAAAGACGGAGGGTAAATAAATCCAATCAGGGAACTGGTTACTATCCAAACGGGATAAAGATTAACAAATTGATCCAGTAATTTTCTCATTATTATCGATTCCTTTGTAAGTTGTTCTTTCTGTTATTTATTAATTATGCCCGAAGCGGATTTCGGCGTGAGTTTTTGCACGCGCCAGTTAAGGATTTCTGCTATATAAAAATTATGCTCGTTGTCTATCGCCAGCATGTGGGCAAATTCAAATCGCCCCGGAATTTTACCTTTGCTACCATAAGATTTAATAATATTGCCATCATAATCTAGTTGAACCAACCGGTTCTGGTGCCCATCCACCATATAAAACTGCCCATCATGGATGGCCATCCCCCAAGGTGATCCTGTCTTGTCCCATATCTTTAAAAGATGGCCTTCACGATCAAATATTTGTATCCTGTTATTATTACGATCCCCTACATATAACCTGTCGAGACTGTCAATGACAATGCTGTGTGGTAAACTAAATTGTCCATGTCCGGTTCCTTCACTTCCCCATGTCATCTGAAATCTTCCATTTTTATCATACATAACCACCCTCTCATTGCCATAGCCGTCTGTAACATAAATATTTCTACGGGAATCAAAAGCGATATCAGTCGGTTGATTGAATTGCTCCGGTTGATCACTCTGAAATCCCCACCTTCCCAAAACCATCAATACCTGATCATCCTGGTTCAATTTTGTGACCGTGTTTGCCCCGCGATCCACAATCCAGATGTTATCATCTTTGTCTATTTTCAGTCCATGTCCCTTTTGAATAACTCCTTTAGCCAAAGACCTTACATAGTTTCCGTCCCGGTTAAATTCCATCAATGGCTCCTCTCCTCTGTGAAGCACATAAATATGGCCTTTTGAATCAACTGCAATTCCTGAGGCTTCAATTAAATGAACACCAGAAGGCAATTTAAAAAAATGGGGATCCGGTGTGAGCTCCAAAGACTCTACTATCATCTTGTTCGCTAATCCTC
The DNA here is from genome assembly GCA_041749255.1 of Saprospiraceae bacterium. Lineage (GTDB taxonomy): Bacteria > Bacteroidota > Bacteroidia > Chitinophagales > Saprospiraceae > JABDLO01. The sequence goes on along the minus strand of JBGTBR010000018.1, from coordinate 64,683 downwards.
CGGGTTCATAAATAAGTCTTTTTTGTCCGGGATCAATAATGCCTGACTCTGTTAATAAAATATCCTGAGGAGAAAATTTGGCAAGCGTTATTTGACCATGTCGGGCTCTTTCATAATCATATGTTATATGTATGATACCGTTTTCATCTTCAAAGCCGTCCGGATAAGAGATTCCTTCTCTCTCATCGATCAATAATCCTTCCGACCAGGTTTGTCCCTCGTTTTCTGAAACGAAAGCCATTAAATGTGATCTCTTACTTGTTCTTTCATTAATCTTACCGTGCTTTACAAGGATTAGCCTTCCATCTTTTAACTTTCTTATAAAATGTCGTGAAGAAATATGATCCAAATATTTTTCCGGGATTGACCAGGTATATCCCCCGTCATTTGAAAAACTTTGCCAAATACCATCATTGGTTCTGGCTGTCATCCACAATCTACCATCTTCCAATACTACGATATGGTGTTCGTCATAACTCGGATCCGGAAATCTAACTCCACCCGCTCTGATCCATGATTTCCCTTGGTCTACTGATATAAATACATGAGCCTTTCTTAAGGTATCCAACTCTCTGTATGCATCCATAAAGGATGGGCTTTTAAAAATGATTTTTCTGGAAAGTAAAGACACGGGCAGGATCCATTCACCATTTACACCGATTACGGGTTTTGACTTTGCAGTACCGTGCCATAATCTCTGTGGTTCCGACCATTGGGGTTCTTCGCTGTCGGGATTTTTACATTGTATGTACCACACCCCTGCCCTTCCGTCAAAGTCCATCATTGCCTGATCAAAAAAGAACCATAAATGTCCGTTGGGGTCGGTCCATAAATTTCCATTCTGTACTGTCCTAAATTGTGTTAAGGACTCATCCTGCCCATCTACAGCCAGGACGGGTGGAGTCCAGGTTTGTCCTTTATCATCACTCCATGCCAATAACATAAAGGAACTTGGATCATCTCCTCCTCCTGTCCAACACATCCAAAATCTTCCTCCGGGTGTTTTTTCAATGCCCATATTCATTCCGTAATCCAATTCTTCCAGACTATACTTTCCTCCTGGATTGAGTATTATTTTTGGAGGCTTTAAACCAGGATCTTCCTGGTGAAGTTCCTGCTTACAACTGGCACACAGTACGATACCGGTTAATAGAATTGGAATCAGGTTTTTTATTTTTAATTTCAACATCTTCATTGGTTTTTTGCCTGAAGTCCTTTGGTATCTACTACACCTTCATAACCGGGTCCGCCGGCACCCAGGTAACCATAACTCGCACCGCTTTCTTCAGGACTCACCCAGAATGAATACAATTTTCCACGAGTCATATGAAAGCGAAATTTTACATTTTTTCCCTGTAAAGACTGCAGATTTGTGCCATTTTTCCATTCTATTTTTTGGATTGTTGAATTGACCGAGACAGGATGACTAACTGCAAATTCGGGTAGTGTATTTCCATTTTCATCAAGGACTTCTACGGATAATGATCCTTGTTCACATTCTGCATTGATAAAAAGGTGGAGTCCTTCATCAAATTTCAGGGTTCTCGTAGTCAATGTGCCCGGTGTATTTCCAGCTTCCATGGAAGCAAAACCGTCTCTTCTCAGTTTGGCCATACCAATGCTGGCTCCGGTATACATCCCTTTTGATCCATCAGAGGCATCCCCAGAATATCCGCAATAGGGGAACCAGATTTCATCATCCAATACAACAAATACCCCATTGGTTCCATGCAAATAGGCTCTGTCCCAATCACCCTCTTTCCGGGTCGCTCCAATAAAAGGTGTCCTGTCGGGTCTGTCCCAGTGAAAGCCATCACGGCTATATCCTAAATGGATTTCAGTCATTTTTGGAAATTGGCCCTCCTCACATATTTTGTTGTTCGGCCCCAGATGGATATAAAACTGCCCTACGATTATACTTTCATATGCGATTCCGTTAAGACTGTATAGTTGAGGGGGATCCATCACTTCCGGATCCGGGGGATCCATTTTATCTGTGTTGACCCAAAATACGGCATCATCCCATTTAGACCCTTTGAGGAAATCATCGTGTTCTGCATAGAATCTCGCTCGCCCTCTGACCGTATTTTGTTTGATGCTAAATACCCATTTTTCTCTGAAGGGATTGTAAAAAAAGGAACAATAATCCGCTGCTCTGCCCGCATGCACTCCCTGAGACCAGAATTTTCCATCTTCAGAGAAATGGGCAGTATGGGTAGGTGTATCTTCCCTTTTATCATAATAATTTCTCCAATGCCCATCAACCAGGCGCTCGGACAACAATTTATATTTTTGTTCAGTACCATTTGCATTCAAATCGAGCCAAACCGCATTATCCCCGCCGGCAAATAAAGGACCTGGCGGAAGAATCATATTTTCTCCGTAAAGACCAAGATCAGGTCTTTCCCAATTGATTAAATCTTTGCTGGTAGCCATTGCCAAACCGCCCCGCCATCCTGCTGTATAAAACATTTTAAAATGCTTAAACTCAGGATCGTAAAACAAACCCCCATGTCCAAAGTATGTTACTTCTTTATGTTCATGGTGTTCTTCTATTTCATGTCGGGTTTGGGGGAAAAACACAGGATTGGTTTCCAATTTTTTAGCCTTGTGATACACTCTGGCCATATCCGTATTTTCTATCAAAAAATCATCTATAAACAGCTGTCTTCCTATATTAATGGGTATCACATCGGGTGGACTTTGAAGGTAAGGTGCTTGCACCACTTCATCAGACGCAGGATCTATATCTTTGGGAGGCCATTCAGCAGGTAGTTCTATCCCGTTGTACAGTAGTTCACTAGCCCCCGTTTCACTAAGGCCTGTCTCATCCGGTTTAGCAGAAGTACATTGTGAGAAAACAAAAATGATCAATAAAAATTTACAATAAATACATTTCATACTTTTAAATATTGCTGGTTTAAATGCCTAATTCTGAAAGTGGAACTCTGGATATACCCATATCCTCTTTTCCAATTGAATATAAAGTGTACAACCACCCGTCGTATACAACCGAACTTGAATAGGCATAGCCGGGATTTCTGCCACTTACACCTGAAAACCTGAATCCCTTAGGGGATTCGGTTCTCAAGGCGAACACTCTATCAAAAAAATAACCATCATCGCTTACTGAAACCGTAATCGGGTCTCTATCGAGATACAAAGCCTGATCATAATAGGGCACATTCTGGCTGCCTATTAACAAGACTTTACCATTGTCCAGAGTTAAAGCCTGGGCACGGGTTGGGGAATCAGGAATATCCGTAGGATATAATTGCCCCCATCCATGCTCCTGGCTATCACTAAAGCACACGTACATTCTGTTATTATGAACCGGGTTTCTGGGTGTCCCCCAATTTCTCATCATCAATACTTTTGTACCATCTTTTGCCCGGTACATAAAACTTTCAATGAGATTTGCCCCATCGACGGCTTTTCTATTTACGCCCCAGGAATCAGATGTCCATGCCCACCAACTAATCTGGTTGGTTTCACCATACCAATTATGTAAATTTTGTACTATATCTTTTTTCTCTCCTGGAATATTTTTTTCAGTCATATACTCAGGTAATTGATTACCTTCTTCGAGGAGGTTTAGTAGAAAAGGCTTTCCTGGTTTTCCATCTGTGTTCATTTTTAATGCGATTGGATAGATTCCCGCTCCATAGGCATAGACTATAGCGTACAATTGACCAGATATCACAGCCCATCGATCAGGTTTTAGATGAATTCCTTTCTCACTTCGAGGTAGAACGGGTCCCGGAGGGCTTAATAATTCCCTGGCATCTGACCATACTCCCCATTCTTTAGACACAGAATACAACACACGCTGACCCGGTGCATCTTCTCCATTCGGGTGATTGCCCCACATGGCATAAAAAACACCATTAAATTGAATGAGGCATGCATAGTGGTTGTAAGCTCCTTCTTCCAAAGAAGCGGGTTGCCACACTATTGAATGTTCTGCATTTTCAAGTATGGGAAAACCAGCGCCCCTTCTAAGATTGGTATCGGCCATTGCGGCTTTCCACATAGGTACTACAGGTGTGCCGGCTGGGGTGAATTGGTCCGTAACTATAGTCCGGCTTCCCACTTTAATTTCTACCGGTTCGACAGCACCGTCTCCTGATGGGTCATTTGTGGATTTTTCCATTCCACTTTCAGTCATGAGACACATAAACGCACCGGAAACCATGCTTGAAATCAATATCATTCTTACTATATATTCAATTCTGTATATCAATTTTATTATGTTTTTATTATCAAAAAAATTACAATTTTCCTAATCCTTTACTGATCAAATGCTTTTGTAAAGCGTTTCCAGATTGAAACTTCCCGGCCACTACATCATTTTCATTAAATACGGCCATAAGAATTTCCTTCTCACCGGTACGTGATCTGTCATACACCAAATAAATCAATCCATCGTCATTCTGCACCAATTCCGGATACGATACTTCATCTCTTTCATCAATAACCAGCTTATGTGGCCAGCTATGTCCTTCATCGGTTGAAAGATAGGCGGTCATATTTCTTCTTTGCTTTGCTTCATCATCATTAAAGACTAAAATGAGATTTCCTGAATGTAGTCGCCCTATGTACAACCTGGAATTGGCCGAATTAAAACCGGGTAAGGGTTCCAGGTCTGTCCAGGTTTTGCCTTTATCTTTGGAAAAGCTCTGTTGAATATTTCTCTGGAGCATCCAGATACGTCCATCTGAGAGTTCCACACACATGTGTTCATAAAAATTTTGAATCTTTTCATTCACAGGTCCCCCCTGTTTTCTCCAGGTAGCTCCATGATCATCAGACAGGTAAATGGTACTTTGATAATGGATCCAGTCATAGGATGGAAGTAGCCATTCACCACTGGAAAGCACCAATGGCTTATTTCGGGTCAAACCATCGCATAATCTTTGTGGTTGCGACCATTTCGGATTGGGATTTTCCGGGTTCTCCGTGTACATACCCCAGGTTCCCCATATACCGTCAAATCCCTTGGACCCCGTATTTTGCACCCACATAATCCACAATCTACCCAGGGGATCTTTCCATAATTGTGTATCCATTACCCTAACATTTTCATCCGGATGTGTAATGACCATTGTGGGATCATCCCAGGACTTTCCGTTATCAGAGCTCGTGGATATAATGCCATAATTACCGTGATCGGGTTCTCTACTTCCCCCTGAAAACCAGGCTGCCCACATTTTCTTGCCTGTAATTTCTATGGATGGGCATCCTTGCCACAAACGGTTTTCTATACTGTATTCTAGTTCGGGTTCGAGAAGCAATTGTGCCTTTTCTGTCAAGGAAGGTAATGAATCGTAAATAAAAAAGGGTAGTATCCATCCTTCCAACTCAATATTTTCTAGCCTGAAACGATCAAATCGAACGGGACGAGAAAATAATTGCCAATTTATGATCTCGCATTCGTAAAAGGTAATGAATGAGACACCCAAACTGATAAATTCCAAATTTTGTAATTCATTGATCTTTGACTTTGGATGTGGTGGTTCCGGAGTAGCAACATAAAGATATCCTTCTGCTACCGGAATTAGATTTTTCATATCATTTACGTTAGAAAAAAGGAAATGAGAGCCTTTCAAAATATCTGGAATTTTGTCAATTTTAAATAAGTGATCTGAGAATAGTTCAGCTCCTTCATATAAAAATCTTACAGAATCTCCTTCAATCGGCCATACCCTGACAATGGGTCGAGTGTCCAAAACCTGCACATCGTTTTTGCAATACAACCCCAATATCAAACCAGTTAGGTAAATAAAACTGAAGAATGTCTGATTATTTATTAGCATCTTATATTGATTCTTAGAATTGCACTCAATTTTATGTATATTTTATTTTCTATGGACATATCTATCATATAATTATTATTCATTATTCTTTTTAAAAATCATATCACTTGGAGGTGGAAGTTTGTCCAAACCCTCAGGTTTACATATAGTTATTTTAGATTGTGATTGGGGACTTACAAAATCTCTATGAAGTATATCATTTTCAGTGAATTTAGCCATCAATATCTCTCCGTCCCAGTCTCGGTTTCGATCATACGATATGTAAATCGTACCATCAGATGCCTGAAAACCATCAGGATATGAGATACCCCTTCGTTCATCGATCATTAATCCTCCTATCCATGTTTTTCCTTCATCTTCAGATAGGTAAGCTGATAATTTTGATCGAAACGTTGTACGTTCATCTATATCTCCATGTTTTACCAATAATATGCTACCGGAAATTAATCGCTGAATATGATGTCGCGATCCGATATGTTCCATATATTTTTGGGGTTCAGACCAGGATTGGCCTTGGTCTAAAGAAATGCTTTCCCAGATTCCATCCCCAGTTCGCGTAGTCATCCATAGCGAACCATCATACCGTTCGATGATGTGATGCTCATCAAATTGTGGTTTGGGAAACTGAACACCCCCAATCCGTTCCCATGATTTCCCTTTATCCTTAGATATAAATACATTGGCCATCCTAAATGTATCAAGATTCGGAAAAGCTTCTTTGAAGTCTTCATGTTTTATTTTCTGCCGATCCCACAATGACACGGGTAGCATCCAGGTTCCATCTGAAAGAATAACCGGTTTATTCAATGCACACCCATGCCAGATTCGTACAGGCTTTGACCATTGAGGATTTTCGCTGTCTGGGTTTTCACATACGGTGTACCATAAACCTGCTCTGCCATCAAATGTAGTCATGTTTTGATCAAAAAATACCCATAACTTTCCATAAGGGTCAACCCATACATTTCCCACACGGATTCTACGTTTATAGTGCATTTCGGGATAATGTGAATCAATTGCTACTCTTGGTTTAGACCAAGTCAACCCATAGTCATCGCTTGAATTAAATAATAAAAATGCATCATCATTATCTCCTCCGCCAACCCAACAAGCCCAAATTCGGCCTTTTATAGTTTGGGCAATTCCACGATTCATACTGTAATCGAGCCTGTCATAATCATAATAAGGGAGTGGTGTAATGTTAATGGTTGGCGCTTCCAATGCCAAATCATCAAGGGCGTTAATTTCTCCTTGCTGGGCCTGTAACATCATTGAAGAAGTGATCCAACATTTAAAAACAAAAATTGAAATAATCCTATATATCATTGTATTATTTTCTTTGGGTCTTCCTCTTATAATCTTTTTATTTCTAAAAAGAATCATCATATTTTTTCAATAATAGATTTGATTTTTACCAAATCAAATCATTAATGTGACTGTTTTCTGGATGAAGGTGCTGGTAATTTATCGAGACCCAATGGCTTACTGATCAATATGCGCTTTCGGGCATTTTGGCTTTGGAATTTTCCCAACAAAATATCTTCTTCAGTAAAGCAAGCCATTAATATCTCTCCGTCCAAGCTTCGATTCCGATCATAAGATATGTAGATGGTGCCATCCGGTGTCTGAAATCCATCAGGATATGAAATTCCCCTACGCTCATCAATCATTAATCCCCCTATCCATGTTTTTCCTTCATCTTCGGAAAGGTATGCTGTTAATTTTGATCGAAATTTTGTGCGCTCATCTATATCTCCATGTTTCACCAACAAAATCCTACCGGAACTTAATCGCCTCATATGATGCCGCGATCCGATATGTTCCATATACTTTTTTGGTTCAGACCAAGTTTTACCTTGGTCTAAAGAAATACTTTCCCATATACCATCTTCAGTACGTGCAGTTATCCAAAGTGAACCATCGATGCGTTCAATGATATGATGTTCGTCAAATTGGGGCCTCGGAAACTGGATACCACCACGACGTTCCCAGGTTTTCCCTTTATTCTTTGATATGAATACATTTGCCATCCTAAAAGTATCTAGTTCTGGAAAGGCTTCCTTGAAATCTTCATGTTTGATTTTTCCCCTGTCCCAAAATGAAACAGGCAGCATCCAGGTGTTATTAGAAAGAATGACAGGCTTGTTCAATGCACATCCATGCCAAATACGAACTGGTTTTGACCATTGAGGATTTTCACTGTTGGGCTTTTCACAGACAGTGTACCATAACCCTGCTCTTCCATCGAAATAAGTCAACGATTGATCGAAAAATAACCATAGCTTTCCATCCGGATCCAGCCAAAGGTTTCCAACTAAAGTTCTTCGTTTATATTCCAAAGAAGGGTCGTGGGGGTCAATGACAACACTTGGATCAGACCATGTTTTACCGTTGTCATCACTGAAATTCAATACAAAAAATGCATCTTCGTTGTCTCCTCCACCTACCCAGCATGCCCAAATACGACCGTTTGAGGTTATTTCTATCCCGATGGTCATTCCATAATCAAGATTTTTATACTCGTAATCAGGTAAAGGATCCGTATTTATGGTTGGAATTTCCATTGCCTGATCCACAGTGTCTGATATTTTATAAACCTGACACCCCCCTAGTATTGGAAATCCAAAGACAAGTACTATAATGATATATTTATTCATATTGCAAATGATGTATCCATAAAAATTTCTAATAAAACTCTACACTTAGTTTAGGATGCACAAAACAAAGGAATTCAATAACCGGGATTTTGACCAAGATCAGAGGATATGTTGGCATCAATAGCTGATTGAGGTATTGGCCACCATCTATGGTGCTCCTGAATTGTGTTTCGTGTTATAGCACGCATATTGTACTTTCTTACTCGTTCGACCAGCTTCCCAGTTCTCGTTAAAGTTCTTCTTCTGGGCTCTTCTACCATCAGTTCACGAGCCCTTTCGTCTAAAATAAAATCTAACGTCACATCCCCGGGCCCTATAGGATTTGCATTTGATCTTTCTCGTACTATATTTATGTCATTAGCAGCATTGATCAGATCTCCTTTCATTAAATATGCTTCAGCTCTCAACAAATAGGTTTCTGCAAGCCTGAAAACCGCTACATCCTGATATGTTCTTCCTGACCATGCAATAGCAGTGTGGGTAAGGGCTCCTACATTTCCCTCTACCTTCCTTATGATGGGATATACATTTCTCATGGTATCAATATGGCTATTTCTCTTTTCAACCTTTTGGCCAAAAAATTGAGAGTTGGGATTATTATAATAAAAATCTCTTCTGATGTTAAAATGTGAATTTCTAATATCATTATCCCAATCACTTCTAAACAGTTCATATTCAAACCATGTATTTGGTCGAACATTTCCAACACCTCGACCCATGCTGTCAACGACCATCATTCCGGGGCTTCCATTAGGATCTAAAAGTCTGTGATACCATGATCCCCAAAACCGCAATTTCATGTTGCCATTACTAGTGCCTTGTCCGCCCGGAGTAACGTCTTCAAATTGCCATACATATATGGATTCTAGATTTCCGGAGCTTCTGTTTTGATTACCATCTCTGAATAGATCTGAAAAAACATCACCGGGTCGATTGATTTCCGAACCAAACCTTTCAGTCATCAATCTGTATAAGCCGGAATTAATGACTTTAGAAGCACTTTGTATAGCTGCATCATATTCTCCCAGACTGATATTTACTTCAGATAAGAGATGATCCGCAGCAGCCTTAACAATCCTTCCCTCTCGGCTTGCAGGAACTGTTTCTGGTAGCCAAATTGATGCAAATTCAAGGTCATTTTGTACAAATCTCAGAATATCCTCTCTTGATGATCTTACAAAGTCTGTTTTAGGGCTGGTATACACTGTATCAACTAAGGGGACAGCTCCGTAAAGATTAGCCAACATGTTAAAAGTATAGGCTCTAAAAAACATTGCTTCAGCAATTATGGCATTTTTATCAGCCTCATCTTTCCAAATATGGCTATTGCTTTCCATTGAAGCATGGGCTATGATAGTATTCGACCTTAAAATCATGGTGGTGTATGCCCAATCCCAAACAATTTCTACAGCACTTACCAGAGGTGTTAAGAAATTGTTGTAATCTGTTCTCTGAATTCCATCATGCCCGTGGGTTGCAACATCTGTCCCGGCAAACATGATCCAATAATAATTAAGATTGTCATGATACAAAGCCATTTCGTCTCTTGCAGACACATGAAGAGCTGTCATGAAATTTTCATAACCACTTCTGGTGGATAGTAATTGATCAGTACTAAATATTGAAGGAGGTACTTCCTCAAGGAAGTCCTTTTGACAGCCGATTATCGATATAAAAATCAATAAACAAAAACCTATTTTGATTGATATTTTATTTAATTTCATGATTGTTTTTTTTTTAAATGAATTAGAATCCAATCTTAACACCAGATGTCACCATTCTGGCCATAGGGAACTGAGTGACCGTTTCCGGATTTGTGCCCAACCAATCAGTAAAAGTTACAAGATTTTTAGCACTAACAAATATCGACAAATTTGAAAGCTTATTTTTCTGAGTAAATGATTGTGGAAAAGTGTAGGCCAAGGATACGTCCTGAATCCTGATAAAGTTTCTACTCAAGTAAAAATTATGCCCCAATACACTTCTCCTGTATATTAATGAGGGTCTCGTTGTAGAAGGGTTTTCTTCTGTCCAATATCCCGCATCAAGCATGTTAACAGGTCTGAGTGGATCTCCCGTGTAAGGTGGATCCAGTTGGTTAAATGTACCTATCCAACCTTGCATGGCATTTATGAATATAGACAATTGAAAATTTCCATAATTAAAGTTGTTGGTCAAACCCCATCTATATTTAGGTTGGCCTGATTGCCCGATAATCTGTCTATCGCCTGCTGCATTAATAACACCATCCTCATTTAAATCCGCAAACCTTATAAAACCAGGAAGACTTCCTGCTGGAATTTCATCTCCAGCCTGATATATTCCGTCAAAAACAAAATCGTAATGAACATCAATCGGATGACCAATAAACCAACGATTACCCAAATCATCATCTTCTCTGCCATCACCATCCAAATCCTCTCCGTATAGACTGACAATTTTATTTTCATTATACGAAAAAACCAATCCGGAATTCCATTCAAATTTATCTTTTCTATAATTTACCGTATTTAATGTCACTTCTATACCTTGGTTATTTACCTGACCCAGATTAGTCCAAATAGCATTATAACCTGTCATAGAAGGTAAAGACCTCTCTACCAACAAATCATTGGTTCTCATATGGTATAACTCTAACGAACCTGTCAATTTATAGTCAAATAATCCGAAATCCAATCCTATGTTACCAATATAGGTAGTTTCCCACTTCAAATCATCACTTGAAATATTGGATGGAAATACGCCTAAGACGGATGGTCCTCCATCTCCAAATACATAACGATTACTACTTGCAAGGCTTAAAGATTGATAAGGTGAAATCGCTTGATTTCCCACAGCACCATAAGATGTTCTCAATTTTAAATAGTCAATACTATTAACATTGGACAAAAAGGGTTCATCCGATGCAATCCAGGAAATCGCTGCTGATGGAAAGGTGGCGTATTTATTATTGGCTGCAAAAACTGAACTACCATCTCTACGTGCAGTAAATGTAAACAAATATCTATCTTTAAATCGATAGTTGAGTCTGGCCATGGATGAAATGCCCGTTACTCTCTCTGCATAGGATGTGTTTGTAAGAACTCCTCCTACCCCCAGGTTATCCCATCCAAAAACATCCGTTTCCAACTGCTGTGCGGAAGCTGTAGTCGTTTCAAAGAAATTTCTGTTGGCACCATACATAAGAGTAATATCTACATTATGTAGTTCATTAATTTTTAACTTATAATCCAGGATATTCTCCAATACCCAATCATTTGCTTTCCAATTTCTCTTTGACGCACTGGTCGTATTGGTGTTTGGCAAATTCTGGTCTTGCGCAGTAAATTGATAGTCTCTGATCCACCTGTAATTATTAGAATAATTTACCCTGAATGTCAATCCTTCTATTTTTGGCACGTCAATAATCGTATAAAAATTTGCAAATAAATTGCTTCTTACATTTTCATCACTCGATAGAAAACTGTTGTAAAGCGGGTTAAGTGAAATACCCTGGTCTTCTGTTACAGTAAATTGAGTAGGCGTAGACCCATCATCGCGATACCAATTACCAAAAGGACTCTGCCTTTCTATAAATGATACCCTAGCTGGAATTCCAGACTGATCGTTTTCAGAAAACATGGAATTGGTACCAATTTTAAGCCAATCTGTGACTGTATTTTCCACATTTACCCGGAATGCCACTCTCTTTATTTGATCATTAAATATTAATCCATTCTCTTGTGACATAGATGCAGAAATATAATAATTGGTATTTTTAGTACTGGAGGAAAGACTAACGTCAGTAGAATGAATTCTTCCCTGTTGAGAGATCTGGTCATAGGGATCTATGATGTTTCCCTGCCGAAAATTTTCTGCTTCGGAAAGTGTAAGAAAAGATTCCGGGTCATTAGGATCAAAAGGAATTCCCTGTTGAGTCCTGATATCTTTTGATTTCTGAATATATCTCTCAGGTGTTAGCAAAATAGGTCTGTAACTCCAATCGGATAATCCAAAAAATGAATTTATAGTAATTCTGGGTTTTTCAGAAACCCCTCTTTTTGATGTAATCAAAATCACCCCATTGGCAGCTCTAGATCCATAGATGGCAGCTGCACTGGCATCTTTCAATACTTCCATGGATTCAATGTCGTTGGGATTAATATCAATGAGGCTGCCATTAAAGAATATCCCATCTAAAACGATCAACGGACTATTTCCCGCACTCAAAGATCTTGGACCCCTTACAAGAATAGAACCGTTTTGTCCGGGTCTTCCATTATCAGTAAACTGAACACCTGCCACTCTCCCTCTTAAAGCCTGAGATACATTGGTATTTGGTAAATTTTCTGTACTCTTCATATCGACTTTAGTAACAGATCCCGTCACATTTCTTCTGGATGTGGAACCATAACCCACTACCACCACTTCATCCAACATGGATGAAGCACTTGATAATACTATATTCAGCTCTGTATTTACTCCAACTGGTATTTCCTGTGTTTCAAATCCTACGTAAGTCACAATCAATACATCTTCATTGGAAACATTATTAAGAGAAAAATAACCATTTAAATCAGTAATTGCGCCCGTGCTCGTCCCGGAAATCATGATATTAACACCTATTAAGGGTGTCGAATTCTGATCTAGAACCGTACCTTCAATACTCCGTTGGGAAAACGACACAACGCTGCCCAGTAGTAGGAAAAATCCTATCGATAATACATATCTCAGATTTTTCTCATTCGAAAAAAAGTAGCTTTTGCCCATATCATACCTTTGTTATTATTAAATAAAAAATATTTCAATTCAATTGTCATTTTGTCAAATAGGATGAAAATGTATTCAGATAAACATTTTGCAATAGGTTGAGCAGCAGGCGGTATAATAACTATTATACTAATCTTGTAGGAAAAGATAAAATTATATTGTACTAATGCATCTGTTTGTAATACATTCTTACTTTGCAAATATTCGACTTATTATTATTTCAAAATAATGCTATATTTGCTGTTAATAATAAAATATTATCTTAATTACTTTTTTTTCAGACAATATAAAACCACTCACTTATGAAACCCATCCTAATGCGCCATGTAGAAGCCTCCAATGAGTCTTTCAAAGCATGGAAAAATGGGGATCCCTATGTGAGAATACCCTGGCATTATCATCCCGAATATGAGCTAACCTACATACACAGGGGAAGAGGTACTTTTTTCGTGGGTGATAAAATGATTGATTACGATCATAATGAAATGACGCTTCTAGGTCCAAACCTTCCACATGAATGGAGAAGTGAAGTGGCAGAATCGCCCGACAATTATACAGAAACGTTCTCTGTCCATTTTAAGTACAATTTTATAGGAAACAAAATCTATGATCTGCCCGAAGTCCTTTCGCTCAATGATATGTTAAAAAAAGTGACCCGGGGGGTAAGAGTAACTGATACACGTACTAAAATGTACGTAAAAGAAAAACTCCTGGTATTGCCTGAAACTAGGGGTTTGGAAAGAATTATAAAACTTCTCCAAATACTACAAAAAATAAGCTCTTCACCGGGATTGGTATTTTTATCCAGCAATAGTTTTGTTCACTCTTTTGATACATTTCAGGACCACAGGATCAATCAGGTCTACGAATTTGTAATGAAAAATTTTCAAAAAGATATAAAAATATCACAAGTCGCTCATCTCATCAATATGACCAATACTTCATTTTGTCGGTTTTTTAAAGAAAGAGCCAAAAAATCGTTTATCAAATACTTAAATGAGATACGGGTTGGATATGCATGCAAATTGCTTTTGCAAGGAGAACTCAGCATCGGGCAGATTGCGTATGAAAGCGGTTTTGGAAATATATCCAATTTTAATAAACAATTCAAAAACCTGAAAAACTTCACACCCAGCGAATACATGGATGAATTTTTTGAAAAAAAATTCAAAGAAAAAGTGGGTCATATCTGAAAATCTTTTTACGCCTATCGTTAATTGCAAAAATGGTAACGCAATCATTTTTAGAATGGCCTCAATCTAATTTATCAAACATTTATTCTTCCTCTTAATTTTGTACACCATCTTGCCCTGATGATAAGGAAATTTTCTGCCTGATTTTAATAAGAGCCAGTACCAAAAATAATAACAAAAGGATGAAAATTCCCCAATCCGAAAGAGCCGGAATGCTTGTTGAACCTGCTTCATAGGCGCCCAAATCCACTATCCCGGATTGAATACGTGGAAGAGTGGCCAAATCGCGGGTAATTCCTGATGGTATTGCCGAGTTATTCCCTGCATTGATAGCCGGTGATCCTTCCTGAAGCCTAAGATTTCCATTCATGTCATCCACAAAAAGCGGATCAACATCAAAAACGTTCATAGAGCAGGTAGCACCCATCGGACAACCGCCTCTTATAATGCTGAATGAAATCATAGCCTCACCACCAAAATGAAAAATTTCATCCCCGTCCGTGGATGCGTTATTACCCCAAAATATAGAATTAACTACTACAGGTTCTACAGTTCCGTCTTCTCCGTCTTCTCCGTCTTCAGGAGAACTCCCAAATAGCAACATTCCTCCACCGAATTGAGCTTCATTTCCATAAACGCTTATATTAATCAGCTCCGGGCTGCTTACACCACCGTTTATCCCACCATTAATGATAGCACCTCCAAACTCAGCAGTATTATTATAAAGAACTACATTACTTATAAGTGGGCTACTGTTGCCATTTGAAGTCCCGTTGTTAGCGATTCCGCCACCGTATTGGGCGTTATTTCCGGTTATGATCAGATTCAATAATGTGGGACTGCAAATGGTATCTTCTCCCTGACCATGTAGATAAATGCCTCCTCCAATAAAATCGGGAAAATCTTCCTCATCTGCATCTGCATTTCCTCCCGAAATAATGAAACCATCTATCACTGTAGACCGTGAAATTATCATTGATTTTTCAATTGTCGGAATCAAATACAGCACATGGTAGGAATTGCCGTTTAAGGTCATATCCTGATCAATATCTCCGGATAATGTAACCGGAAAAGTGTGCCAGTTCCTTGCTGCAAAAGTGCCATTTCCACCTCCATTGGGAAAACCCCCAAACAGAGATACACTATCCTTTTCTATCCTGAAAGAGTTTGATCTGTCATTATTCGTCCTTCCTGGGCCTTCATCAGGATAATAAGTACCCTGTGCTATCCAAATTTCGTACGTACCGGGTTCATTATTAACATCGTTTACTACATCCAGCGCCTCTTGTAAAGTAGTAAAAGCATGAATCCATGAACTTCCATTACCACTGCCTGAGGCTGTGTGGTCTACATAAAGAACTTCTTGTCCATAGGTCAACCCGGTAGTTAAAATGAATAAAATACTTACATTTAGAGCAAGAATGGTTTTCAGAGATTTCCAATGTTTCATGTGGTTTTAATTTTTTGTTTGATACAATATGATTCATTTCGTCAGGCTCATACACTCCTCTCAACGAAGTGCTCAGTTCCCTCATTTTCGAGTGACATTTAGTCACTCGAATTCCGACTTCATCGCAACCATTCGGTCTTCATTCTGATCGGATATTTTCATGTGCTCCTTCTGGAGGTGTTAGCTAGAATATTTAGATATTTATGGTATCCGTTAAATTTTTGCTTTTTTCCGACAAAAATAAGGCCAAAATTATTTCAATTTCACTTTTATCCACCCCCCAAAGTCCTCTAAAGCATTGGGGGTGACTAATCAAATTTTACTCCTTTGGAGCTATAACTGAGTAAACAAATTACATTAGTATTAATCATTTTAATTAATCAGTTAAATTAAAATTGACAACTTAATACTCAATAGAATTGAATAAATCTGGGACGTAAAGCATCATTTCCGGGATTAAGTATTACTTTTATAAGCCTCTTACCACCATCCCAAACACTTCCACCACAAAAGACCAGCGCCCAACCATATAACCATATGAAACAGAGAGACAATAAAACCAATTCTAAACCAACTGGGCACCGGGACGTATTCCAATCCGAAGTAGATAATCACAGGACCGCTTGAATAATGGGTAAGACAGGCACACAATGTTGAAAAATAAGCAAATAATGCAATTGTCAACAACGGTGGCATTTGCAACTCCCAGGCTATGGTTATAAAAGCCGCAATAAATGCCATGATGTGCCCGGTGAGCATTGAAAATCCATACATTGAATAGAAATAGATCAGTGCCAGTACAATAAGAATCAATATAGGTGGCCAATGATCCAATGCTACCATTTGATGGCTGATGACCTGTGCAAACCATCCTACTACTCCTTCCTCTCTCAGGATGTTGGCCATGGTAATCATACCGCCCAGCCATATCAAAGCATCCCATGCCCCGGCAGTCGTGCAATAAGATTTCCAATGGGTGACCCCACATATCAATAATACAATAAGTCCTACCCAGGCTATAAGCACTGCATCTAAAGAATGAAATGAGGAAGTGGCCCACAAAATCAGTAAAACCAGCATTACCCAGCCTAAAATTCTCTGATTCCGGTTTATTGGCCCCATTTTACTCAATTCATCCATGGCCATTTTTCTGGCCTCCATAGTGCTTTCCAACGTAGGCTGAATCAGTTTTTCTATCAAGATGGGTAATAATAATAGTCCCAGCAAACCTGGCACGATGCTTCCCGTCACCCATATAGCCCATGTAAATTCAACACCCGTAATATCCGATCCTATTCTGGCTGCAATGGGATTGGCAGCCATAGCCGTCAGAAACATGGATGAAGTAATCAAATTGGAATGCGAACCCACAAGAATCAGATAACTTCCAGCTTTTTCCGGTTCATGCGTAGGTGTTGATCCTAACGTATGGGACAACGCATTGACCACAGGCGCCATCAGACCTCCGCCACGCGCAGTATTGGAAGGAATAAATGGTGCCAGAATGAACTCAGAGCCGCAAACAGCATAACCTAAACCCCGAAGTGAGTGCCCCCACTTTTTGATTAAGATAAGTGATATTCTTCTGCCAAACCCTGTGTCGATGACTACACCCGCCAATAAAAATGCTGCCACCACCAACCAGACCGTTCCGTCACCAAAACCTTCCTGCAATCTGGAAAAACTCAACAACCACTCACTTTTTTCTATTCCCAGAACACGATATCTGATGCCTTCACCCAGCCCCAATAAAACGATAGAAATCATCACCACTGGCCCCATTCCCAAAGGACGTGAAAGAAAACCGGCGATTGTGGCACAAAAAGCGGCAAACACATGCCATCCTTCCGGTGATACATTCCCGGGTGCAGGTATGAGGAGAATGGAAATACCGACTCCAAAATAAATAGCCCATCTCCAGATATGATCATTCATTCATGCCTATTTTTGATCCATTTCTCAATTCGATTTGGGAAAGAAAAAGCAAACCTTGTAGTCAGAAAAGAATAATATAATTTCAAAATCATCAGGGTAAATATAGTGCTGAAAATAGTATAAACCTAAAGCAGAAGAAAAGACCTTCGGGGTTTCTGGTTGAAACATAAGATCTAAGTAGTGTCAAAATCCTGAATATATTTATGGTTAAGAAAAAAACTCGGAAATCTTTGCTAAGAAACTTCAGGGTAATCTATCCACAAGGGGACGCAAATAGGGTTTATGTAATAGGCTGAAAGTGGTTTCGTGCAAATGAAGTCAATAAGCATTTCATCTATGCGGTTTCCTTTGTGGTTTTTCGTGACACCTATCACAAGGGCAAGTCGTATAATACTTCGTATATTACATTTTCAGTTTCTATTTCTCGCTAATTATTCTATGCTAAAACATCACGATGAGGGAATGTTATTTAGTACTTCTTCGTGTCGGTGTTGTTGTGGGAAGACTGCATAGCAATAGCCTGAATGGCTTATTTCAAAATAGTAAAGGTTATTGATATTCGTGTTCTTTGGGATTATCGTCATAAACTGCATTGGCTATAATTCTAAAATTGGTAAGGCTGAATAACTTTAATGAATCATTGGTAAATCCCGAAGGGATTAAATATGAATAGCCCTGCATGCAATGCAGGGTTAAAATTTAACTGCCGTTCAACCCCGAACGGGGTTGAATAAGAGTGTGCTTATAGTTAATTCGCCCAATTTACACTTCGGTAATATAATGAACGGAGGTGGCAAGGTACTTTTCTTCCATCCAAATATTTCTAAAGGAAATCAGGGTATGGTCGGGAATGAATTCCTCGTTTCGGTAATCTATCTGTACAAAACAAGAAGGTGTGATAAAAACCTCCAAATTGCGATACCTGATGGTTTTTTCTACATGGTAGTGCCCACAAAAAACGGTAAATAAACGATCAAAGGGAGCCAATGCCTGTACAAATCGATCACTTTGCGTAAATGAATACTTTGTATCCATATGCGGTATGCCACCAAATACCGGGGGGTGGTGCATACAAATGATATGAATATCCGGATGTTCCTCCAGGGAGTTGATCATCCAATGATATTGCTCATTGCTCATGAAACCTTTGCCTGAATCCAGAAACATGATAGTCTTTCCGGAAACTTCTTTTATGTAATACAACTCATTGGAAACGGAATGATAATCTTTTTCGAGCCCGAATACTGTCGTCATCCATTTTGAATCATCGTGATTTCCCGCAATCAGGCTATAGGGAATACCGGTACTGTCGAGAATACCTTTTACCCAAATGTACACATCTTCCCGGGGCTCCTGGTAGCACAAGTCGCCACATATAATAATATGCTCTATCGGGTCTGATTTGACCCTGTTTATGATGTCTTCAAAGTTTTTTCTGGTATCGATTTCCATGGCCAATTGACCAGGAGCAGTGACATGGATATCGCTGACAATACAAATCTGTCTTGTGTTCATAGAAGTGTAAAAATAAAAAAGGGGACGAAAGCATCCCCATTGATTATATATTTTATTACAGAAAATCGATCAGAATCCCATTGCTCCTCCCATGGAACCCATCATTTTCTGAAAATCTTGCATAGTTACTTTCTGAAATCCATCTGTTTTTAAAACAAATACTTTGTCATCTACTTCGGTTTTCATATCTACCGCTCTCATGACCATGGTCATATTTGGTTCTGCAGAAGTAATAATGGTTTCCAGTGGAAATCCATTTAGTTCTACATTTTGTAAACCTTGCATTGATTTTGAGCTGGC
Organism: Saprospiraceae bacterium; assembly: GCA_041749255.1. Lineage (GTDB taxonomy): Bacteria > Bacteroidota > Bacteroidia > Chitinophagales > Saprospiraceae > JABDLO01. The sequence continues at coordinate 45,068 of JBGTBR010000018.1, read as the reverse complement.
TTTGATATCTTTAGCTATATACATTTCTATTAACATTCCCTGTCCAGCAGAAGGATTGGTTACTTTAACCTTTGTGCATTTGTGTCCCAAAATGGTTTTTGTATCAGAAGGATCTTCTTCCACTTTCATGTTATTCATCATTTCGGCTGCGTCTCCTTCAAGGGCTTCTCTTTCCTCTTTAGTACTTTCGATATGCATTTTCTGACCCATGGCGTTGAAAAGCATGTCTACTTTGTCATTCGAATTGTTATAGAGGTTAGTTATTTCGACCATACCTCCCATCATATTCATTTTGGTCAACGTCTTTTCCTCATTGAAGTATATATCTGTAGCGGTTCCTTTCATCATTTCCATAGACATAGCTACCTGAGGATTATCGGACGAAATGTCTACAATTTCCATTTTAATGTAACCTGATGACATTGTCTTTTGCGCAAAAACGATGGTTGAAAAAGATAAAAGTACGATGAGGTTAAATAATATTTTTTTCATGTGTTGTCAAATTTTTTGTTGTGAGTAATCATGTGAATAAAAAGAAAAATGAAATGTAAAGTTCTCTACAATCAAATTTATAGATAAACTTGAGCTTACAGTGGATAAAAGCGGTGTAAAAAATGCATAATTCCACAATTTAATTGCGCAAATATAAGCTTAATTTCCTAAACTTTATTCGATCATACTTTGAAAAGGAGGATTTAACTTTTAATTATGTTTGAGAGGAAATTAGGTTAAAAGTAAAAAACTAAGAAGCTCAATACACCCATTCATCAATATATTTTATAAAAATCTTAGCCAGGTTTTCGGCGTCTGATATGGCCCTATGATGGATTCCCGTAAATTCAAATCCCTCTCTATCCACGGTATTTTTAAGTCCTGTGTACTTTACCATTTTCTTGAGGTCGTGGTATTGACTTTTTAGATTGGTTTGATATTCCAACCAGTCGGTTTCGAGTTTATGAAGATTACAATCATTTCGGAGTAATTGTACATCGAATTTACCCCAGGAACAAAGTAAATAATCACTATCGTATACACCTACCCAATCCTGAAAATCCTGTATGGCATTCGGAAATTTTCTGGCTCTGTTGACATCCTGTTGAGAAATGCTGGTAAGTCTTTGACAAAAAGAAGATAAAACCGGGTTTACCACCGGCTTGATAAAAGTAGAATATGACGAAAGCACTTCTCCGTATTCATTGATTTTAAAAGCACCTATTTCAATAATTTCCTGAATCCCCTGAGGAGGCCTTCCCATCCAGCACGTTGCTTCCAGATCGTATATGATAAAATTCACGTTTTAACTTTCTTTTTACTTTCTCAAAAAACAAAAATCATAGCCGGTTCATTTTTTCCATAAAAGATTCTGTATCTTCCAATACTTTTTCCAATTGACAGTGGTCTAATCTGTTATGGTAAAAGTACAACAACCTGATATCCTGGGTTTGTAAAATGTCTTGTGAAATAATCAGTGGTTTGGAAATATGGTAAATTCCCAGGTTTTTGATTCCGTATTCTGCCATTCCCTTTATTTCTTCATGCATGGTTTCTGAAAGCTTTATTTCATTCTTTTGCTCCATCTGAATGAGTTTATTTCTCACTTTTTCCAAGGCGACATAAAATTCATTCATGGGTACATTAAATTCTGAAGGCGGCAAATTTATAAAATCATCAAAGCTCATGCCTTTGTGCAGTCTTCTAAATAAGCGAAATGCCGTAAATGCAACAAAATGTGAACTCAATACCACATTATTTCTGTAATAGCTTTCCAAAATCTTATCTCCCAACATTTTTGTATATACCGTCTCTCGTTGATGATCGGCAGTCACTTCACCATCCCATTCAAAGTATTCGCTCAAATCAATTATCTGCCCTTTACTATCCCGGCTGTTGCCGTCCGCATCCACTATATTGCCCAACACATCCATCGGCTCTCCAATGGACAGAGTGATTTTTGATTTTTCAGAAAACAATGACCAAATAAATTTCAAAATCTTTCTATAGGATGTGTATTGATCCCTGGATTTTACATACTTCTCCTTGGAGGTCAATCTCAGGTGCTGATCTATAAGATACTTTGCTTCCAGTACAAAATGATAGCTGACCACAATGGGTACAATAAAAATCTTTTCGTTTTTGCCATTTTGTATAAAAATTCGCTGAGATTCCATCACTGAACCCAACAAACCCAGTTTCAATTTTGATTCTATAGCACCTGTTCTGGATCTGGTACCTCCCGGGAAAAAAATATTATTTACACCTTTTTGCAAGGAGTAGCAAGCCATGGATTTGAGGCATTCAAGGTAAATGGGGTTTTTCTTACGCCTGTCGACCTTGTAAGCCCCCAGACGATTCATGAAGTAGGCAATCAGTTCTACTTCATACAGGTTAAGACCCGCCCCATAGGCAAAAGCCGGCACCCCGGCAACAGCATCCATAGCGTAACCTATTAAAATGGAATCCAAATTAGAAAAATGGGTAGGAACCACCACGACGGTACCTTTTGAAAATAAAGAACGGAACTGGTCTACATAACCTGTTACTTTTATCCTGTCCTGTAGTTGATATCTGTTACCCCAAATTCTTCTATGTTTTCTGCCGGCTGCTGTATTGAGCAATCGTTTGAAAAATGAGGTGAGAAACCGGCGTGCAAATTTGAAAGTTTTCGGATTAAAACTTCCGGTGATTTCTTCGGAGTATCTGTTGATGATCCTCCTTAAAATTTCAATTTTCTGCTCACGGGTTGTACAAGCCTGAAATTCCTTTTCCAGATTGACCCAATAACTGGCTTCATCGGGAGGATCTACCTTCCATGGAACATTCTTAGACCTTATCTTTTCCAGATATATGGTTTTAGCCACAATATCGTCCACTTCATGACTGTGCAGCTCCAGCATTCTGTCAAATGAAAACTGATTCAGTTCCTGTATAAAAACAGCTCGGTTCTTGCTAACCTGATAAATAGGCCATTTTTCTATTTCAGGAATAATATGCGGATATACACTATTCAATATGCTATATAATTAATGAGGTTTGGCAAAGGTAGTACTATTCAGTCATTTGGCCATAAAAAGCATCTACAAGGTTTTCCATGTATCCCAGTAATTCTTCTCTACCCATTCTGGTCTCTGCACTTGTTACAAATTGTTCTGGCAAAAAATTCCAATAAGGCAAAAGACCATCCTGTATGGATTTGATATGACCATCTAATTGAGAAGGCCTCACCTTATCCGCTTTGGTATACAACAATGTAAACGAAACAGCCCTCTCTCCTAACCAATTTATAAATTCGAGATCAATTTTTTGGAGAGGGAGTCTCACATCCAGTAGCACAAAAGTGCATATTAATTGTTGTCTCGTTACGAGATAACGCTCAATCATCTTTTCCCATTGTTCGCGTTTCTGCTTGGATATTTTGGCATATCCATATCCAGGCAGGTCTACAATATGCCATTTTTTATTGGCCAGGAAAAAATTAAGATATTGGGTTTTACCTGGAGCTTTAGATACTTTAGCTAATTCTTTTCTGCCGGAAATCATATTAATTAGCGATGATTTTCCTACATTAGACCTTCCGATGAAAGCAAATTCCGGAATGTTTAATTTAGGGCTGGCTGATTCTGAAGGAAAACTTCCGACATAATCTATCTCATGAATCTCCATACGGCACAATTTTTGTCATATATAAACTTTATATAATATATTACCAATTCCGGCATGAGATGTAAAGTAAATAAAAAAAAACCAGCCTTCTTTAGAAGTTCTTATGAAATCGAACTTATGAAATCGAGCGCTGATAAGATAACGTCATTAATAGCTGGTTTTACTATAGAGATCACTTTGTTATTTTCTAACCGATAAATCAATCATCATGCGTTCTATTCTATTTTGCATGGTTTTCGCCTTTTCTATTTCTTCCCACCTTTTCTCACAGTTTGAATTTGGGATGAAAATGGGTTTGAACTCTACCGATCTTGCCGCTGAGACGATACCGATACTTCAGGGAGAACAGCAAGAAATTAACCTGCTTTTGCAGAACGCTCAATACGGAGTGCACTTTGGAGTTTATAGCCGGATCACTTTAGCCGGACTATTTATCGAACCTTCTGTTATTTTTAATTCTACTTCTGCCATTTACAGTCTGGAGCAATACAATGAGGGAGAATTTTTTTCACAGGTTAAAACCGAAACTTTTCACAATATCGATATACCCGTAATGGTAGGCATAAAATTCTTCATGTTCAGATTATTTGCCGGGCCGGTTGCCCATATTCATTTGGACAGAACAAGGGATATACTTGATATTTCAGGTTTACAACACAGGCTGAGATCCGCAACATATGGATTTCAGGCAGGTGCGGGAGTAAATATTTGGAAACTCAGATTCACTACGAGTTATGAAGGAAACTTACCCTTTGCAGGTAATTCCATTCTCATAGCCGGATCGGAGTACGCATTGAGCAATGACCCTTCGAGGTTAATATTTTCGATGGGAATAAAATTTTAGAGAACCAAACGTACATCATCATTTTGGCATGAAGTATTTCAGGCTAAATTGAACTAAAACAGTAAAAGAACTATTTTCGATGTAAACAGCAGCATACCAAATTAATGGGATTTGCAACTGTTAAAACCAACACTGAGAACCTCTCCTAAACGAATGGAGGGGTTTTTTTATGCCTTTTTAAGGGTAAACCCAAATGTAGATCCTATGCCAGGAGAGCTGCGTACGTGTATGGTTTGTTTATGGGCTTCTATTATGTGCTTTACAATGGAGAGGCCAAGTCCAGACCCTCCCTCCGACCTGGATCTGCTGGCATCTATTCTGTAAAATCTGTCAAAAACATGTTTAAGGTGTTTTTCTTCGATACCTATGCCATTGTCTGAAATCTCCACCAGGATATTCTGATCTACATCGTAGAAACTTATCCTTGTAATCCCTTTGTCATTCCCGTATTTTATAGAATTGACGAGAAGATTAATCAAAACCTGCCGTATTGCCTCTCTGTCGCCTAATACCTGAAAGTTTTGATTGGCATCTTCCTTATACCGGATGGTGGTGCTCTTTTCAGCAGCGATAACCTGCAGATCACTGATGACCTCATCCGCCAAAACTTTTATATCAAAAGGCCTTATGTCAAGAAAAGCCTGGCCGCTTTCGAGTTTACTGATCACTTCGAGGTCTTCCACTATATTTTGTAACCTGTCTACGTTGACAGCAGCTCTTTCCAAATACTTTACATTGATATTGTGGTCGTACAAACCTCCATCCAAAAGCGTATGCAAGTAACCCTGGATAGAAAAAATTGGAGTTTTCAGCTCATGAGAAATGTTGCCGACGTAATTTTTTCTGTAATTTTCCAGTGTTCGGAGTGTTTCTATTTCTTTCTCTTTTCTTTTCCCCCATTCGATAACTTCCAGATTGACGTCTTCTATGCTCGTTTCATTAAAGTTGATGGATTGCTTTCCGGAAGCCGGCCCGAGTTTTGAATCATAAATAAATTTATAAATCAACTTAATTTTTCTAAAAACATACCTTTCCAGCAATGTTTTTACAATGAGATAAGATACAATTACCTGTAATACAAATATAAGAGGGATAAAATAAAACGAAATTATGAGAAAGCCCGACCATATGAGGGCTATCAATACCATCAGTGAGATAGCGGCGATTATGGCCGTGATCATCCATGTGATCTGGCGAAGTGTTAGATTTTTATGCAATGCCTACATATCAAATTTATAACCCACTCCTTTCATAGTGTGGATGTAATGACTCCCAATTTTTTCTCTCAGTTTCCGAATATGTACATCTATGGTTCTGTCCCCGACTATGACTTCACTACCCCATACTTTTGATAAAATTTCCGACCGTTTAAATACTTTGCCGGGTTTGGAGGTTAATAGAGTCAAAAGTTCAAATTCTTTTTTGGCCAGAACAATTTCTTTGTCTTTCAAAATCACGGTAAACTGCTCATGATTGATCTTGAGATCTCCGAAAGATACAAAATTTTCCTGTCTGACTCCCAATTCAGGATGTCTTCTGATCAATGCTTTTACACGGGCCTTAAAAACATTGGGTTTAATGGGCTTGTTAATGAAATCATCGCCTCCAATCTCAAGAGCCGTAATCTGAGTGAAAGATTCTGACCGGGCCGTAAGAAAAGCAATGATGGTATCTTTGTGATTGGGCATTTCACGTAATTTCTCACATACCTCGATACCATCCATACCCGGCATCATAATATCCAATACAATCAAATGAGGTTGGAACGAATTTGCGAGTTCTATAGCCTGCTGGCCATCAAGAGCCACTTCCACCTGGTATCCTTCTTTAACAAGATTATATTTTAAAAACTCAATTATATCTTCCTCGTCATCTACTATCAGAATTCTAACTTCAGATTCCATGGATTGTATTTAAATATTAAATAATATGTAAAGATAGGCAAGCCCATTCCGCATTTCTTTTATTTCTGTATTAAATAAACGTTAACTCAGTATTTTCACTTTTCGACCTTTCAAAAATGATAGGCTGATTTTATTCTCCTTTGCTGCTCAATTCTTTTAAATGACGGTTCATTAGATCGTAAACCCGGTCTTCCATTTCCTTCATCAGATGTGCGTCGTTTTGTATAATTTCTATATTCTTATTCAACTCTTCTTCTGTTATTTTATGTATCTCCAAAAGAAGAGAAAGATATGCAACTCTGACACTATCTCTATGAAGGTGATGATGTCTTTTGATCTGGTTGTCCATCATCCTGAGATCGGCTAAAATCTGCACTGCTTTTTCATTTTCCCAGCTTAATGAGGGAGTGGATGGTTTACATGACAGGCACAGTGCAGCGAGTACATAAATGGATAAGAAATGCTTCATTCATACTTTTTTGGATATAGAAAACGCTTCATATGGGCTTCATCATATGTGAAATCCTTCCAGGAAGCAATTCTGGTCTCCAGAATGAGAAGTCCACTTGTCGGGATATTGTCGATGGGAGCAGGTAAATCACAAAGATTAGCTAACCAGGTAATACCGGGATTATGACCGATCATCATTACATTATTGTCCCCTTCGTCAAAATCATGGATTACGGTTAAAAATTGATCCGGATCTCCGTGATACAAAGATTGCACATAATGTACATGGTCTTCAGCCACATTAAATAATTCAATGAATGGCTTGCTGGTCTCCCTTGTTCTCATGGAAGGACTGAGGTAAATACTCGAAACGGAATACCCCATTTTATGGAGTTTCTCTGCCATATATGGTGCATCGCGATAACCTCTTGAGTTCAATGGTCTGTCAAAATCCTTTAACCCAGGGTTATCCCATGATGATTTGGCATGTCTGAGTATAAAGAGTCTTTTAATTTCACCTGAATAATCACTCATGACTTGTTATGTGTTTATTTTATTTTACCTCTTCAACAAGATCTAAAATCAAATAATGTGGAACGCACACATGAAAATCTTTCATTTTTAGCCTTTTCTTCCTTACAATCCATCCCACTTTTGAAATCGGACTCATACCTGGTATTATGAGTTGAATACTAATCTACACAATTTACAGAATTTTTACAATTATTTCTACCATTCTCCTTTCTTCAAAGTTAAAAAATAATACTTTTAACTTTAAAATCAAGAAAAAACAACACCTATGAATGTTCTTCGTTTACTCATACTGATTTCCTTCTTTTTCATAACCGGATGTAAGACCGATTCCGGGTCTTCAAATCTCTTAAAAGAGTATAAAGGACTAGCATGGCCTGAATGGGCATTATCTGCCAACATATATGAGGTCAATATCAGGCAGTATACACCAGAAGGCAGTTTTGTTGCTTTTACCCGCCATATTCCAAGGCTAAGTGATATGGGTGTTGACATTCTTTGGTTAATGCCTATATTCCCAATAAGTGAAAACCGTAAAAAAGGTAGTTTAGGTAGTTATTATGCTGTAAGTGATTACACTGCAGTAAACCCTGAATTTGGGACTCTGGAAGATTTCAGGGCTTTGGTCAATATGGCTAAAGCATATGATATGAAGGTCATCCTCGATTGGGTACCCAATCACACAGGATGGGATCATAAGTGGATCAGTGAAAAACCGGAATACTATACCAAAGATTCAGAAGGCAATATAACAGATCCTATCAATCCCGAAACGGGAGAAAGCTGGGGTTGGACAGATGTAGCAGATCTGAATTATGACAATATGGACATGAGACAGGAAATGTTGAATGCTATGTTATACTGGGTAAAAGATGAAGGTATCATGGGCTTTCGTCAGGATGTAGCCGGTGAAGTTCCTATAGATTTTTGGGAAAAGGTAACTCCTACCCTTCTGGAAGCCAATCCCGATCTCTTTTTATTGGCTGAAGCCCAATATGAAGAGCATTTTAACAGCAAAGTATTCCATGCCGGATACGGCTGGGATTTTCATCATATATTGAATAAAGTAGCACAGGGTGAAGCCAACGCTACTGATATTTATGCATGGATTACAGAAGTTAAACCCAAATTCAGCAATGGTACATTGATGCATTTTACCTCCAATCACGATGAAAATTCTTGGCAGGGTACAGAATTTGAAAGAATGGGATCATTTGTTTCTGCTATGGCAGTAATTACGTATACTTTAGACGGCATTCCCCTTGTATATGGTGGTCAGGAAGAGCCGTTGAGAAGGCGTCTCGAATTTTTTGAAAAAGATGATATTGGATTTTCAAAATATTCCTATGGGGGTTTTTATAAAAGATTTAATTTACTCAAAGATCGAAATAAAGCTTTATGGAATGGACCTCATGGCGGGCCAATCGTAACTTTATCGGACGACCCTGAAGTTCTCGCCTTCAGCAGAGAAAGGGATGGGGACAAAATAGTTGTATTTGTTAATCTGGCAGCAAAAGCAAAACAAATAAAGATACCCATTGATCCAGCCGGAATGACCGATTTATTTACAGGAGGTGAAATTAATTCTGCCCTTGATGAAACACTTGTTCTACATCGACATTCCTTTGTGGTATGGACTAATAAATAAACGGATACTAAAAATGAAATCACAGTGCCAGAGATATGAAACAGAATATGAGTAATAATTGAAAAGTAAATGTAAAGAAGTCTGAAGTAAAAAAGTATCATGACGGTGCAGATCTGCTTTTGACAAACAAAATGACTCTTGATAGCAAATGAGATGTAGCCTATTTTGGTATCACATGAAAATTTTGAAGAAATGAAAAAACCGGCCTTATCATTTTGGGACATTTGGAACATGAGTTTTGGGTTTTTTGGAATACAATTTGGCTTTGCATTGCAAAATGGAAATGTAAGCCGGATATTTCAGACATTGGGTGCCGAAGTGGACGATATAGCCATTTTATGGGTAGCAGCTCCCATGACAGGATTGATAGTGCAACCTATAATCGGTTATCTCAGCGACAGAACCTGGCATCCCAGATGGGGGCGGAGGAGACCTTTCTTTTTTGTTGGAGCCATCATGGCTTCTCTGGCACTTTTCGTCATGCCCAATTCTCCTTATCTCTGGTTTGCTGCCGGAATGCTTTGGATCATGGATGCTTCGATCAATATATCCATGGAGCCTTTCCGGGCTTTCGTAGGTGACAATTTACCTACTGAACAAAGAACTAAGGGTTTTGCCATGCAAAGCTTCTTCATCGGAGCTGGTGCCTTTATTGCCTCCTGGTTACCCAAGCTTTTTGACACGATGGGGGTAAGCAATACTGCTCCGGAAAACACCATACCTGATACCGTAAAATATTCCTTTTATGTCGGTGGTATTGTTTTTCTGCTTTCGGTACTCTGGACTGTTTTTAAATCAAAAGAATACTCTCCCGAACAACTTAATGCTTTTGACGATGGCGAAGGGGAATTCGAAAGAGAAGAGCAACCTGCAAGCTGGTATCACAAAAATGGAGGTCAACACATCGTTTGGGGTTCAGTGGCGATAGCTATAGGTTTACTTTTCAGCTACATCATTTTTTTGAATGAATGGAAGCAAGATCTCTATGTTTTGAGTATAGGTATGATTTCTTTTTTTGGATTTCTTTTTTTGTTATCCGGTCTCATGCAAAAAAGATCCAGATATAAAAACGGATTTGTTGAGATAATGAACGACTTTCAGTTTATGCCAAAAACAATGGTTCAGCTCGCATTTGTTCAATTCTTTTCCTGGTTTGCTTTATTTTCGATGTGGATCTATGCAACACCTGCCATCACAGGTCATATTTACGGAACGACTGATACATCAAGTGCTTTATATAATGAAGGTGCCAACATAGTAAGTGGAATGATGGGCAATTACAATCTTATAGCTGCCTTGGTGGCCTTTTTACTTCCAGTCATCGCAAAATGGACTACGCGCAAGTTTACCCACTTCCTTGCATTGACTCTGGGTGGCTTAGGATTGATTTCGATATATTTCCTCGAAAGAGGAATGCTTTTGCAGTGGTTACCCATGATTGGTGTTGGTGTAGCATGGGCCAGTATTTTGTCGGTGCCTTACGCCATTTTAGCGGGTGCTTTACCTTCCAGTAAAATGGGTTACTATATGGGCGTGTTTAATTTCTTCATAGTCATACCCCAGTTAATGGCCGCAGCACTTCTGGGATTCATCCTTTCGAGTTTCTTTGATAACCAACCTATATTTGCTTTGGTAGTAGGAGGCATTTCAATGTTACTTGCAGGGGTATTGACATTTATAGTCAATGATGTAGACGAAGTAAAGGAAGTTGCAAGATGACCCGGATCTGGAAAAATACCATCACCAAAGATGACTTAAATGCCATCAATCAAAATACACTTGCTTCCACTCTCAATATACAAGTAGAAGAGATCGGTGACGACTATATTAAAGCCACCATGCCTGTAGGCAGTAAAACCAAACAACCATTTGGCATATTGCATGGAGGGGCTTCGGTGGTACTTGCAGAAACATTGGGTAGTATTGGATCGATACTTTGTATTCCCAATACGAATACCGGAGTGCCGGTCGGGCTCGAGATCAATGCCAATCACTTACGCCCTGTGAGTTCGGGAAAAGTAACCGGTTTTGCCAGGCCTATCAAATTAGGAAAAACCGTACACGTATGGAATATTGAAATATATAATGATGATGGTAAATTGAGTTGTGTATCTAGGTTGACGATATTAATCACTCAAAATGTCTCCAGGAGATAATGAAGCAAACTTTCATTTTGATAAATATCAATGAAAAAATATTTAATCCGGAAATTATTTAACCTGATAGTGCTAACCCGATTTGGGTGGCAGGCAACAACAACGACCTATACCATGAAGGCTATATTATGATACCTAATCCGGCTTTATAAAATATGTGTTTTTATTCCGCAAAAGTGAAACTTAATCCCATACATTTTTATTAGTTTGCGATATGAATACAAAGGGAAATAAAAATCTTGCAGAACAATACCAGACCTTTCAGAATATATTAGAAAGCCTGAAGAAACTGACATCAGCTATAGAGCATGAGGCCTATGGCGAATTGGTGCAGGAAATTGAATTCTATATGACATCTCCCTTCATGTTTGTGATCGTAGGAGAAGTGAAAGCCGGAAAAAGCAGTTTTATCAATGCACTGTTAAAGGCGGAAAGAGACATATGCCCGGTAGCACCTTCCCCTATGACGGATAGTATTCAGCAAATTATATATGGTGAGGAAGAAAGCATGGAAATCATCAATCCCTATTTGAAAAGAATGACCTTTCCGGAACCATCCCTCCGGGACATAAGCATAATAGATACTCCAGGCACCAACACCATCATAGAGCACCATCAGGAAATTACAGAGAGGTTTATTCCCCATTCTGATTTGATCATATTTGTCTTTGAAGCTAAAAACCCTTACAGACAGAGTGCCTGGATGTTTTTTGATTTTATAAGAGACGAATGGCGGAAAAATGTCATTTTTATTTTGCAGCAAAAAGATCTCCTGGGCAAAGATGACCTGGCTATTAATATGCAAGGTGTGCGTGATCTGGCTATAAAAAAAGGGATTGAGAAACCAGTGATTTTTGCAGTATCGGCTTTACAGGAGAGAAACAATGACCAGGACAGTGGGTATCTTCCACTACGACAACATATCGAAAGCAACATACTGAGTGAAAATACTGCCATTTTAAAGCTCAGTAACAATATAGAAACCGTTCAACAGATTATTGAAAAGATAAATCAATCTTTTCTGATAAGGAAAAAACAGTATGAAGTAGATTTGCAATTCAGAGAAGATATAGCCAATACACTGGACTCTCAGGAAGATAAAACAGGCAGGCAAATTGAAAGATTGAGTGAAAGTCTTGTCCAGACCTACCATGCCATAACCGGTAAAAAAATTGAAGTACTATACCAAAGGCTTTCTTTTTGGCAGGTTTTGAAGAGTTCGTTTTCATCTCTCACCGGTGGGGGTAAATCGCTAAAGGATATGTTGATGGATGAAGCTAAAGATCTGGAACTTTCACTTCATACTTCTTTAAAACAAAAGCTGGAGTCGGGAATTACCGATGTAGCTGAAGACATACAGACCATGGGCAGGCTCGTCCAGGAAAAGATCAAGAGCAGAAAAAATATATTGGCAAAGGGCGATGAAATATTTGCCGACATCGCTGAAAGGAGAAGCCATATTCTCGCAGATCTTCAAAGGGACTTCAGAGATTTTATTGAAAGCGCCGATAATTTTTATGATGAGTCCCTGGTCAAGACTTCCGGGTCTCTGACTCCCGACCTGGCAGCAGGTGGAGGAATTGCCGTCGTAGGAATAGTATTATCAGCTGTGCTAAACGGAGCCATTTTTGATATTACCGGTGGCATTCTCACCACCATTGGAATATTGTTTGCCAGTGTGTCTCTTGGCTGGAAAAGAAACAAGGTCATGAAGCAATTTAAAATCGAGATTAATAAAGGAGGACAACGGATAAATGAGGAGGTAAATGCGAAGCTCAAAGCCTATACACAACGTATAAAAGAACGCATTGACCATCATTTTTTTCACCTGGATTCAATGTTAGAGAAAGAAAAAAAAGAGATAGAGCGTTTAGATCTTTTAATTGGTCAAATCAGAAACGACCTCAACATGCTTGGGGAAAATCTTAATCGTTAGTACATTGCATTGATTTTAAAATACATAAAAACTTTGAAAGCAAATGAGTGAAAAAAAGCTTCTTGGAGTAGGCTCAAGGGTAAATCATCCGGCTTACGGGCATGGCGTTATTATCGGTATTGATGTGGTTGCATATAAAGTTTGTTTTATTACCTATGGAATTAAACATGTGGGCAAGGAATACAGTAATTGGGAAATCATCGAAGCCCTGGAAGCAGAAGGAGAACTGACTTATACCGCTGCAGAAAAATCATTGGTCAAGATACTAAGAGCATTTTCTGATATTACTGAACAAGTAGAATTAGGTGATAAATGGGATGAGGGAGTCATGATTCTCAGGCCTAAAGATCCCAGTCTAAAAGAAAAGGAAATTCCCATTGATGCATTTTTTCATAAAATTGTCATGGTCAGAGACAGGCTTCGCGTCATGGAACAAAGAGTAAACTCCAGTAATCTCACAGACGAAGAAAAGGTAAATATTCAACAATACATTACGAGAATATATGGAAGTTTGACCACTTTCAATGTTCTATTCAAATACAAAGAGGATCAATTCGTTGGAGAGAAGACGAAATAGCCTACTTTCAACCGTCAGCTTTCAATTTTGTTGAAGTTAGATTATTGGTTTAATGAATACTGACTGGAATGGAACATTCCATATCCATGTTACATGTATTCAGTTTCTAAATTATTTACTACATCTATATGCATATGTTTAAATACGGATATTTTATCATTGTTTTTCTCTCTATTCTTTTTCATTCTTGTGTAGAAATAAAATCAGGACATAATGCACTGCCGCCGGGCATCTGGAGGGCTACATTGGAATTGGACAGAGTGCCATATGCCGGTGCTGAAGACCAGATGAGCACGCATTTTGAAGAAGGTGATATCATTGCATTTCTTATGAATGTGGTCTATGTGCACCCCGATTCATTTTATATAGAAATCATCAATGGCGAAGAAAGGATACTGGTGAGTGACATAGTTTATGGCCTGGACAGAGCAACCGCTAAAGACACCATCATAATTGATTTTCCGGTTTACGATACCTATATTCATGCCATTTATGAAGAAAATATCATTGAGGGTTATTGGCATGTAAATTACCGGGATTCATACAGGATACCCTTCAAAGCGTACCAGGGTCAAAACAGTTTATATACCAACAGCAACCCGAAGCCTGAAGCAGACTTTAGTGGCAGATGGGCTGTTACTTTTACAGAAGAAGACGGAACTGAATTTGATGCTGTAGGGATATTCGAACAAAATGGGATGGACATATCGGGTACTTTTCTCACTGAGACGGGAGACTATCGATTTCTTTATGGACAAGTAATCCGCAATAAACTGTATATGGGTACATTTGACGGATCACATGCCTATTACTTCAATGCAAAAATGAATGAAGATGGTTCGGTCAATGGTGTTTTCAGATCGGGCATCCACTACAGAGCCAACTGGACAGGAATGAAGGATGAAAATGCTGCTTTGCAAGATGCATTTTCCCTTACAGAATACAGTACAGGTCAAAAAATGGCTTTTTCTCTTCCCAATTCAAAAGGTGACCTGATCAGTCCGGAAGATTCGGTGTACCAGGGCAAGATAAAATTGATACAGATTATGGGTACATGGTGCCCCAATTGCATGGATGAAAGCCAATTTCTCATCGATTTTATCACCAGTGAAGAGCCCGGTGACATAGAAGTTATAAGTATCGCTTTTGAGCAATACAGGGATGAAGAGAAAGCATTGAAAGCCATAGAAAAGTTTAAGCAAAAAATGAATGTCCCCTATGAGGTGTTACTGGGCGGACATAAAAATAAGGATGAAGTATCCCAAAGTTTTTCATCAATTTCAGCTTTCAGAGCCTTCCCTACTCTTATATTTGTAAATCAACATAACGAAATAATGTATATTCACACAGGTTTTAATGGACCTGCAACACCTGTTTATGAACAATTTAAAATTGATTTTCATCGAATCATTGCAGAGATGAGATCCGAGTTATAAACCGGTTAAAATAGTAGTAGTATGAAAAAAAACAAAGAACCTATAGAAAAAATCGTATTGGTTACAGGAGCCACCTCAGGCATTGGGAGAGCTACTGCGAATCTGTTTGCAAAGAGGGGCTACCATCTGATTATTACTGGAAGACGGGAAGACAGGCTCAATGAACTGGCAGAAAAATGGGTAAGAAAATATGTGGTTAAGGTGTTGCCTCTTGTATTTGATATCAGAGATTTCGATGCAACCAGAAAAGCTTTTGATTCTTTAGATGAGAAGTGGAAAAAAGTGGATATTCTCATCAACAATGCCGGACTGGCCAGTGGATTAGCACCTATTCACAAAGGTGATGTATCTGACTGGAATGTCATGATCGATACCAATATAAAAGGATTGTTATACATTACCCGTATGGTTTCACCTTACATGGTAGATCGCAAAAAAGGATTTATAATCAACGTGTGTTCCAGTGCCGGACACGAAGTCTATCCCAGTGGCAATGTGTATTGTGCTACTAAATATGCTGTAGATGCCCTGACTAAAAGTATACGACTCGATCTCTATAAACATAATATCAGGGTAGGTCAGGTATCACCGGGACATGTAGAGGAAACCGAGTTTGCTAAAGTCAGATTTCACGGTGACGAGCAAAGAGCAAAGATTTATGAAGATTTTAAACCCCTGACTTCTAAAGATGTAGCGGAGATCATATATTTTATGGCTTCCAGACCCAGGCATGTAACCATTCAGGATGTTTTGGTGATGGGTACACAACAAGCTGGAAACAATTTTATCGATAGGAGTGGAAGGGGGTAACAGGTTACATATTTTTAAAATAATTTTTTATTTCGTTGGCTTCCTGGGGTTTAATCCTGCCACTCAAAATGAGGCGCAATTCCCGTCTGCGTGAAGCGCCTTCATAACGGGTCAATTCCTCTGTAGACACTGGCTTGAGTTTAGGGACTGGTAATGGTTTTAGAGTATCTGTGTCCAAAGCTACAAAAGTAAAATACGCATGATTCGATTTTTGTGTATTTCCACCTTTGATATCAGAGGAGGTTACTTCTACATAAATTTCTACCGATGAATTAAAAGCTCGTGTAATATAGGCATTGATGGTGATGACATCACCCAGTTTTATGGGATTCTGAAAAGAAACATGATCTACTGATGCGGTAACTGCATGCGCCTCGCAATGTTTGGATGCACAAATGGCAGCGGCTACGTCCATCCATTTCATAAGATTGCCACCCATGAGATTTCCCAGCGGGTTGGTGTCGTTTGGCATGATGAGCTCCGTCATTATGGTATGAGAATCTTTGACCAGTTTTTCCTTCGCACTCATGGCTAAAATTATAGTTATTAAATTTGGAATTTACAATAGAAAAAACCCGCCTTTCAGACTTGTAAATGGGGCGGGTAATACGACTTTTAACCCTCTGTACTTAGTATTTATTTATTCTTTGGATTAAAATAATACACAAAAATACAATAATTATTCAACACATTATTTCAATAATATATAGTTTATTCTTTATAATCAAAATTAAATACCAAAGAAAAATATTTTTTCAATATATGTTTAACCTCGTCCATATCTGTCATAACACCCGTCTCATTTTGAATAGAGGTTACTGATTTATTGCTGTCATCAATTCCGCAGGGAATGATATAATTGTAGTATTGTAAATCGGTGTTGACATTTAGCGCAAAACCGTGCATTGTGACCCACCTGGATAAGTGAACACCCATGGCGCATATTTTCCTGTGCTTCTCACCTTCCTTTTTGGGGGCAATCCACACACCCGTATATCCTTCCAACCTGATTCCGGCTATTTTAAATTCCCGCAAAGTCAGGATGATCACCTCTTCCAAACATCTTACATATCGATGCACATCGGTAAAAAATAAATCAAGGTCAAAAATGGGATAACCGGTAATCTGACCCGGGCCATGAAAAGTGATATCCCCTCCCCTATTGATTTTATAAAACTCAATGCCTTTTTGGGCAAGTTCCGGTTCTTGGAGGAGTAAGTTTTCCACTTTTCCACTTTTCCCTAATGTGTAAACCGGATTGTGTTCGCAAAACAAAAGAAAATGGTCACTTACCTGGAAAATGGAGTTTCCTTTATTCAGTTTTGACTGCACAACTTCCTTATGCAGAGAAGTTTGCTTTTCCCAGGCCTCATTATATGCGATCTGACCAAGGTCAATGTAAGTGATTTTCTCTTTCCTACCCTGATCGCTCAAAATTTGATGCATTTTATATGCTTTGGCATGAATTTTAATGTAATTTTGTTAGAAGATCTCTTTGACATAAAAGGTTCATTCATATTATTGAAAACAATCTACATAATATGTACAAATTACAAATACTTAGCCATAGAATTTTATTGCCAGTTTTCATATGCTTTTTGAGCGTAGGATTAAACCGGACATTTGCACAAATGCACCCTGATTTCACCGTGACGGATTCAGATGGAAAAACCCATCAGCTGTATGAAGATTATCTCAACAAAGGAAAAACCGTTGTGATTAAAATCTTTTTTGTGGACTGCCCTCCTTGCAATGCCATCGCAAAAGATGTGCAGGCGTTATACGTCCAATGGGGGGAAGGAAAAGCCGATGTTGAATTTTTTGAAATGACCGTATTGGGCGGAGATAACGATAATGATGTCAATGGGTACAAAGCCAAACATGGCATCACTTTTCCGGGAATTAGTGCCTCCGGAGGAGCATTGAATGTGACCAACTTATACAAAACACAAACTTTTGGTTCGTACTGGGGTACACCCAGTTTTAGTGTGATTTCTCCTGGTGGCAATACCCATTACAATGTGGCAGCCAATATGTCGATTTTGAGCGATAGAATATCAGCAACCGGAGCTACCGGAATGATCTCAGGAGATGGGGACGGTGATGGAGATGGTGATGGTGATGGTGATGGTGATGGTGACGGTGACGGTGATGGTGACGGTGACGGTGACGGTGACGGTGACGGTGACGGGGACGGCGATGGAGACGGTGATGGTGACGGTGACGGTGATGGTGACGGTGACGGTGATGGAGACGACAATGGAAAACTGTATGAAATAGTCCTGACATGGACAAAAGATTTTTCTCCATCTCAGGACTCGCTTACTTTGCAATTACAATCCATGACCGATCCAGAAGTCAACTATAATCTGATTTCTTCATGGGATGGAGAATCTTTTGCTTTTGAATACCCTTCAATGGAATATCCGGAAATAGAAAATCCGGTAATTTTTGTTGAATACAGTGATAGTAAGTCAACGACAGTGGGCGTCAATTCAACAGATCTCGTCATTCTGGTTAGGCACATTTTAAGTTTGGTACCTTTTGCCAATGAAAAAATGCTGATAGCAGCTGATGCCAATGGAGATGGCAGAGTCAATTCAACGGATCTATCCGTAATGACCAAAGTGATTTTAGGTATCAACAAATCATTTCCCAATGATGTAAAACCATATATTCCCATCCAAAATTTCATAACATTGCCGGCAGATGAAGAAGGAATAAGTACTATACAAATAGAGATGATTAAAATCGGTGATTTTAACTGAAGTACCTTTATAAAAAAAAGAAAAAGGAACGTATATACAAAAATGAATTCAAGGAATCTTGTCAACTGAGATTTTATGATTGCAGTTAAAATGGCAGAAACTTAACTTTTGTAATACTTTTTCTATTAATTTAGCTGAAAGATTTCAATTGACCCGTATTGGATCATTATTAGTATCACCCGATGTAACATCACTAAAACAATGATTATGAAAAAAATGATTACCCTTTTTCCTTTTCTTATTTTTGGGTTACTCCTTTTTGCTCAAAACGATAACAAAAGGCCGGGAGAGCGTCTTCGGCAACAAGTTCAGAAACCGACAAAAACAGAAAGCCTCCGCAGCATCAAACAAAAACTGGAAGAAAATCATGATCCGGGTATACTGGAAGTGTATATAAGAGATGTCAAAAAAAGAAGTTCTTTTAATGACAAAATTTACATGGATAGCCTTTTGACTCAAACCTACAATCCAGGATCTATGTCCTATTCTACCTTGTATAAATTTGATTTTTTTTACAATGAAAACGATCAGGTTGAAACCATCATCGACTACGATTGGCTTGGCAATCGCTATGAAATATATGAACGTTGGACATTTGAATATGAAAGCCATGGAAGGGTTTCTTCTTTAACTTTTGATTATCCGGATGGCGCAGGTGGTTATATTCTAGAATTGCAAATACTTTACCAATATGACATGAACGGTAATACCACAAATACAACCATTCGGGAATGGATTGACAATATGTGGGTGACGATCAATAAGACTGACGATACATATGACAATGATAATTTATTGCTGTCTTCAGTAAATGAATCGTATGATGATGATCTTGAAAAATTGATCCCTGTTTCAAGAAGCACATATTCTTATGTAGATGGTAACTTATCCATGGAGTTGACTGAAATATGGGATGAAGAAACTGAGGCGTGGGAAGACGGTTCGAGAGATTTATATACCTATAACAACAATGATCAGCTTATAGAAATTATTAAGGAGGCCTACATTGAAGAAGAAGACTTGTGGCTTGCTATTGAACGTACCACTTTCACGTATGATTCCAATGGAAACCTTATAGAAGAAGTAGATTTCATTTATGATTTCAATGGAATGGATTGGTCCCCTCTTTTCAGAATAGAACAAACATTTGATTCAAATGGTAACCTCACATCATATACTGAGTCTTTCTATGAATTAGGCGTCAACGAATGGGAAGCTTTATTTCGGGAAGAATTTTCCTATGACAATAACAATAATTTAATACAATATGTAACCTTTGACTGGGATGAAAATTCAGAAATGTGGGTTGCGGATGAACGTGAAGATTACTATTACGATGAAGATTTATCTTTCGAAGATGTTCTTGTAGCTCCCTTTTTTGGAGGATTTACGGCCACAGTGAGTGTCATTGAACTATTTGTATGGGAAGGCGACCAATGGGTGCCCGATGAGAGATTATTGTATTTTTATTCCACAGAAGGTACTACCAGCACAGAAGATCATTTTTTAGAAGGATTTAAAGTATTCCCCAACCCTGCTCGCGATATCATATATTTTGACTACTCATCCACTCAACCCATGATGTTACAGATCTTTGATATGCACGGTAAATTAATCATGATGGACCCATCATTGAATAAAGGAGCTGTTTCGGTACAATCCATTGCTCAGGGCATGTACATATACCGCTTGAGTGATGGCAAGGGGGCTCTAACAGGCAAGATTTTTATTACCAGGTGATAAGATAAAGGGCTTTGATGTTTCTGGTGGGTATTTATGATTTTTATACAAGATCTTCGAGGTTTCAAGTGTGCATTTATGATCAAATATGTATCATTCCCTTGGGATTTTTTATGGTTTAGGGTCTGATATCATTACGAAGTATTATACGACTTGCTCTTGTGATGGGGTTCACGCCAAGAACGCTAAGAAAAACCGCAAAGGAAACCGCAAAGATGGTATGATTATCGAACTCCTTTGCTCCCCCTTTGTGGTTGTATTTTATTTTGGTTGGGGATGATCTCACATTTCACCTGGAACACTAATCTATGCTTTTGGGCGTAAGCCCGTTTATGCAATTAACAAATAACCCTGGCAGACAGGCGTGTTTTAGAAGCAAAGACCTTCGAGGTTTAAAATTACAAGACTTCGAGGTTTCTGTTAAAATTAATGATCAAAATTGTGTTATTAGCTTTGGGTATTATCAAGTTTTAGGGTAAAACCTCGAAGGTCAATTTACGGCAAGTTTAGCACAGGTGACAATAAACAATAGTGATTATTAATTTGCAAATGACGTATAAAGTATATATTTTTGTACGTCATTAAGTTATTTAAATAGTTTGACATGGAAACAAAGTTGACATTGAGATTAAACGAAAATGTGATTAAAAGAGCAAAGGAATATGCTCGAAATCACAAAATTAGTCTTTCAAAAATGATTGAATCTTATCTGGATAGCGTAACCAAACAAAAGGATGAAAAAAATACAATAATTACTCCTCTGGTAGAGAGTTTAAGTGGTGTGATTAATTTGCCCGATGATTTTGATTATAAAAAAGAATATCGCGACCATATATCAGACAAGTATAAATGAAAAAATTATTTATTGATACAAATATTGTGATTGATTTATTATCGCGAAGAGAGCCATATTATGAAGAAGCAGCAAATCTTTTTTCTTTAGCAGATAAAAAGCAAATTGAATTGGCGGTATCATCACTAACTATTGCAAATACAAGTTTTGTTTTAGGACGACAAATGGATACAAAAAAGGCAAAATCAATACTCAGGAAACTTCTGCTGATTGTAAATATATTGCCTCTGGATGACAAGGTTGTGGGATTGGCTTTGAATGATGAAAGCATCTTAGATTTCGAAGATGGACTTCAGTATTTTTCTGCAGTAGTAAACGGACAAGATTTGATCATCACAAGAAATCTAAGAGATTTTAAAAATTCAAAATTGCCGTTTATGACAGCTAAACAATATATTGAAACGATTTAACACAGTTTTAAAAGACCTTCGAGGTTAAGAAAAAGACCTTCGAGGTTACAACCGGATATTTATGATTTAATTACAAGACCTTCGAGGTTACAGGCCGATTTTAAAAGAAAAGACTTTCCAGTTTAAAATTAGACCTTCGAGGTTTCATGCTGATATTAATGAATTACAAGACCTTCGAGGTTTCTGTAAAAGTTAATGTTCAAATTCGTGTTAATAGTTTTGGGTTTTATTAAGTTTTAGGGTAAAACCTCGAAGGTATATTTTTCACGAAGGTCGTTACACAAACCGCGAAGGTCGGGGATTTTAATGGCAAGTGAAACACAGTAATAACTCCAACGTTATACAAGGGATAATTCTTACAAAATGATACAATTAGCTGCGCGAATCTGCCTTTTGTCAAACACCCTTTTTAACTTTCCTTTGGTTTTCTCCTCCAAATAAGTTATATTTGTCAGGCTACGTATCTGTTGCCCCAATGGTGCCCCAAAAATTTAATTTGAATTAACTAATTTATATGATAAAACAACAAACCCTGTCCCAGGAACTTCTGGAGAGGAGAAAAAATATTGTTGCCAATGGTGTTGGTGTGTTTAATACTGCTACTGCCAAAGGGGCGAAAGGGGCAATCATTTTTGATGCGGATGGCCACGAACATATAGATTTTGCCGGAGGAATCGGAGTTGTAAACGCAGGTCACTGCCCTGAACCTGTTGTGGAAGCTATTCGTGAGCAGGCTGGCAAATACCTGCACACCAGTTTTAATGTGGTCACTTATGAGCCCTACATAAAACTTTGCGAAGAGTTGACTGAGATCCTTCCTCATGGTGAGAAAACGAAGGCATTGCTTGTGAGCACTGGAGCAGAAGCTGTAGAAAATGCTATAAAAATAGCACGTCAGGCCACTAAAAGGCCAGCAATTCTTTGCTATACAGAAGCTTTTCATGGTCGCACCATGATGGCAATGAGCCTTACTAGTAAGATCAACTACAAGTCCGGCTGCGGGCCATTTTCTCCGGAAGTGTACAGGATACCCTTTCCCAATTTTTATAAATACAGTGGGACGCAGAACATAGATGACTTCGTGCAAACTGAGTTGAACCTTCTTTGGGAAAGCGCCCACAACTTGGTAGATGTTCAAAGCCTGGCTGCCATAATAATCGAACCCATCCAGGGTGAAGGTGGTTTTAATCCTGTCCCCCAAAAATATCTTGAAGGATTGCGTACATTCTGTGACGAGCATGGCATTCTACTGATAATGGATGAGATCCAGAGTGGTTTTTGCCGCACAGGTCATTGGGCAAGTTGGCAACATTACAATGTTCAACCAGATATCAGCACGTATGCAAAATCCTTGGGCTCTGGATTGCCTATTGCTGCAGTTCTTGGACGCGCCGATATAATGGATGCAGCGGCTCCGGGTACCATAGGAGGGACATACATCGGAAGTCCCATATGCTGTGTTGCCGCACTGGCGACCATTCAATACATGAAAGAAATCAATTTAAATAAACGCGCTCTTGAAGTAGGTAAAATCGTTAAAGCCCGGCTGGAAAATATGAAAAAAGACTTTCCAGTTATAGGAGATGTTAGAGGAATTGGTGCCATGATTGCTATGGAGCTGGTAAAAGACAACGATCCGGGCAAGCCTCATACCGATTTGTGTGACAGGATAGTAAAAGGTTGTGCAGC
Source organism: Saprospiraceae bacterium (assembly GCA_041749255.1). Classification (GTDB taxonomy): domain Bacteria; phylum Bacteroidota; class Bacteroidia; order Chitinophagales; family Saprospiraceae; genus JABDLO01. The sequence goes on along the minus strand of JBGTBR010000018.1, from coordinate 21,656 downwards.
GGAAAGGCTTATCATACTAAGCGCTGGAACATTCAAAAATGTAATTAGGATACTTTCACCCCTGGTCATCACAGATGAACAATTACATAGAGGCCTTGACATTCTGGAAAATCAGTTCAGAAAATATACATAACGCGAACATCTGCGAAATATCCGTTTTTTTCGGCTATATCCATAGATCAGACGCTCTATCAATATTTAATAATAAATAGAACCTTAAACATAAAGATGACTCCATTTGCAATAGCAGGAATACAAATGAAAGTTTCAGCGGTAGCTTCCAATGTGGAAATGATGAAGTTGAAGCTAGATATCACTATGAGCCTTTACCCATGGGTGGAGATGGTGGTATTCAGTGAGCTGTGTGCCTTTGGTCCGCTCACACATACTGCCCAGTCGATACCGGGAAGTTTTGAGCATGAGATGCAGGCTATGGCCAAAAAACACAAAATATGGTTGCTGCCGGGATCTATATTTGAGAAGAGTGGTGAACATATCTACAATACCGCTACTGTGATAAATCCGGATGGCGAAATTGTAACCCGGTATAGAAAAATGTTTCCCTTCTACCCATATGAGGTTGGAGTAACGCCAGGTATCGATTTTTGTGTATTTGATGTGCCCGGTGTGGCCAAATTCGGCTTGTCCATATGTTATGACATGTGGTTTCCTGAAACCATTCGCACATTGGCCGTCCATGGAGCTGAAGTAATCCTACACCCTACCATGACCGGAACAATAGATCGGGAGATAGAACTATCCATTGTGCGGGCCATGGCCGCTGTTAATCAATGTTATTTTGTTGATGTAAATGGATTGGAGTCAGGGGGAAATGGAAGGTCGATTGTTTGCGGTCCAGATGGAAGGATATTATATCAGGCAGAAGGAAATGAAGAGATTTTTCCTCTTGAATTGAATATCGAACGCGTAAGGCGAAGCAGGGAGCTTGGTGTATTGCGATTGGGGCAGCCTTTGAAAAGCCTTCGAGATCATATCGGTGAATTCAGCATTTATCAGCCAGGGGCACAATTGCCTTATCTTAAATCTCTGGGGCCTCTGATAAAACCTACAAAGCTTGATGATCTGACAAAGTTAAAAAGGAAGGAAACTGAATACGAACCGCCTTCCTCACCGGCCGGCTATAAAGGTTTCGATAATTTTTGAATATAAAAAGTAAAACCATGGGAGGAGTACCTTCAAAACAAGGAAAAGCAGGAAAAACCTTTACAAACTACATTAGCTGGTTTGAAATTCCTGCAATCAATTTCCAACAGGCAGTTGATTTTTATAACTACATCTACGGTATTGAGATGGAACAAAATTTTAATGGCAATCACGAAATGGCATTTTTTCCTGCAAAAAATGGTATAGGTGGAGCTATTGTTGCCGGTCCGGGTTCAACCCCCAGTGATACGGGAGCTTTGCTCTACTTAAATGGTGGCAAAGATTTAAACCAAATTCTATCAAAGGTAGAGGAAGCTGGTGGCAGGGTGGTGATGCCTAAAACGCTTATCAATGAGGAGTCTGGCTATTTCGCCATTTTCATCGATTCCGAAGGGAATAAACTTGCATTGCATTCAAAAAACTAAATTATGGTAGAAAAAAAAATAATAAGAACACAACATTATAATATCGCTCAACTGCGGATTGAGTCCTGGAACAACTTGAAAACTTTAGCCACTAAGCTTGTAACTTCTACCCGAGGTTCTGCTGATGAAAAGAGTTATAAACAATTACTTGTTAACCTGCTGAATGAGTTGGAGCAAATAGAATCCTATTTTGCATTTCCAGGAATTCTGCGGCTTAGGATGCTGAATGAAATGCTGGGAAGGTATGAATATACAGGTCTCTCCAATAAAATCACAGAGATTTTAAAGCAACTCGTAAGTGACAGCTATAGAAACAATCATGCAAATATTGAATATGATGAACTTGATGTTGAATTATCGGAAAAGAGCGAGTCTTCAGATGTGTACCGGAAAATATATTTCGAGGTTCTAATTGTGGAAGATATCTCTATACAGGATGAGGGGAAGTTAAGAAATAACCTTAAGGATTTGCAGGCTTCCAGCGAGCAGTTTTGTTACAATATTGTTGTGCAACCTTCCTTCGAGGATGCCATGATAGCCTTGCATTTCAATTATAATATACAGGCGGTCGTAGTCCGATATGCTCCACCCTATCATTCAAAAAAAATCACACCCCAGATTAGACCTTTCATTCAGAATGTGCTGAAACCGGAGCTTGCTACTACCCCGCAGAGTGAGTTGGGTCCTCTCCTTGGGACTCTTATAAAGAAATTCAGACCAGAGATCGATACTTATTATATTACAGATACTGCTCTTGGCAATTTAAAAGACAACACCCTCAAAAGTTTCAAGCGTATATTTTATCGGGTTGAAGACCTTCAGGAACTGCACCTTACTATTTTAAGAGGAATCGATGAGAGATATGAGACTCCTTTCTTTACAGCGCTTAAAGAATACAGTAAAAAACCTACGGGTATATTTCATGCCATGCCCATTTCAAGGGGTAATTCCGTATTTAAATCCAGATGGATCAATGATTTTGGGAAATTTTACGGGAGAAACATGTTTCTGGCTGAAACTTCGTCTACCACAGGGGGTCTGGATTCCTTACTTCAGCCCTCGGGTTCACTCAGAAAAGCACAGCAAATGGCAAGTGACGCTTACGGCTCACGGCATACTTTTTTTGTTACCAATGGTACTTCGACCGCCAACAAAATTGTAGTCCAGGCACTGGTCAAACCGGGTGACGTGATTCTGATAGACCGGGACTGCCATAAATCACATCATTATGGATTGGTACTGGCCGGAGCCTATCCGGTTTATCTGGACTCGTATCCCATAATAGAATATTCCATGTACGGTGCGGTTCCCCTGGAGCAGATCAAAGAAAAGCTGCTCCTCCTCAAAAAAGCCGGCAGATTAAATCTGGTAAAAATGCTCCTGCTTACCAACTGCACTTTTGATGGCCTGGTGTACAATGTAGAAAAAGTGATGGAGGAAATATTGGCGATAAAGTCCGATATGATATTCCTATGGGATGAAGCATGGTTTGCCTTTGCACGTTTTGCCTATATTTATAAGCAGCGCACAGGGATGTTTGTTGCCCAAAAGCTATATGAAAAATACAAAACCAGCAGCTACCGGGAAGAATATACTGAACATATCAAAAACCTGAAGGAAGGCGAGATTCCTAAACTTCCAGATCCCGATAAGGTAAGGATCAGGGTGTATTCCACGCAAAGCACGCATAAAACGTTAAGTAGTTTTCGCCAGGGATCCATGATCCACATCTGGGATGAAGAATTCCGCAGAAAGAGCGAAAACACTTTTATGGAGGCCTACATGACCCATACCTCCACCTCCCCTAACTATCAAATGCTGGCTTCCCTTGACGCTGGAAGAAGACAAGTGCAGTTTGAAGGTTTTGAGCTCGTGGACAAAAGTATTGAAATGGCAATGGTATTGCGTGCCAAAATAAATGACCATCCGCGTCTAAGCAAATACTTTGATGTACTTACTGTGAGCGATTTTATACCCAAAAAATACCGGGAATCTGACATATCGGAATATTATAGTAAAAAGGACGGCTGGAACAGAATGGAAAATGCCTGGGAAAAAGATGAGTTTGTCCTGGATCCGACCAAGATGACCCTCCATATCGGCAGGACGGGTGTCGATGGCGATACGTTTAAGAATAAATATCTGATGGATAAATTCAATATCCAGATCAATAAAACCTCCAGGAACACGGTATTATTTATAACCAACATTGGTACCACCAGGGGTAGCGTGGCTTATCTTACCAACGCCTTGTTGAAAATTGCCGATGAACTGGATCAGGAATTTCGTACCCTGAATGAAAAAGAAGATGCCATCCGAAAGAAAAGAATTCAATCCCTGGTCCGGGACTTTCCCCCACTTCCTGATTTCAGCTATTTTCACAATTCTTTCCGGGCTGTGCCGGGCGTACCTGGTGGTAATATTCGCGAGGCCTTTTTTCTGGCTTATAGCGAGGAAAATTATGAATATATGCCTTTGCAGGACTGCATGCCTGCCATGGAAAATGGAAGGACTCTTGTGGCATCAACTTTCATTATACCTTATCCTCCCGGATTTCCGGTACTCGTTCCGGGTCAGGTTGTGAGTAAAGAAATCATTCATTTTCTGACCGTTTTAGATGTTTCAGAGATCCATGGTTACAGAGCGGATCTCGGACTTCGGGTTTTTAAGGATAGTGTGTTGAACAGACAAAAAACAGTTACATCAATGGGATCAAATAATTTAAAAAAGAAATTAACAACTAAAATTTAAAATAATTAATATGGTTACTAAAAAAAGCAATAAAGCCGATATACCGGCAAAAAATGACAAAAAAACTAAAGAACCCGCTACTACTGGTAAGGTGAAAAAAAGAAGTAGTAAACCAAAGGTAGAGCTAAATGGCATATCAGATATTAGAAGGTCTTTTCATAAAAATGAAGTTCCTTTATACTTTATCAGTGCCACCAATTTCAACTTGCTGGGAGCCGATGAATGGATAAAAGGTTTCAAATTTATCTGTCACATTGAGTGTTTTGACGGACTACATCCCAATGTTTTTTCACCAAAGACAGAAATTCCACATGATGAATTTGAAGGAATAGAAGACATCAACAATTATCTTCTGCAACACCCTGAGGTACAGGATTATTTCAAAACCCGGGCCGTAGATGGGAAAACCGGAAAAGCAATGTTCCTTATGTTCAATGAGAAAACCGAAGAGCTTGCAGAAAAATTAGGGCTCGAAATAATGTTTCCAAAAGCTGAAACGAGAACATTTCTGGACAATAAGGTAAACACCAACCGAATCGCTGAAAAAGCTGGGGTGGCCTGTGTACCTTACGTGCTGGCCCAGGTTACTGATTACGAGCAGCTTAAAAATATATCTAAACATCTTGGAAGTGATCTTGTAATACAGACACCATTCGGTGATTCCGGACATACCACATTCTTTATTTCAAATGAAGAAGAATTTAAAAAACACGAGGAAGAGATTATAAAAGAAGATGAGGTCAAGATCATGAAGCGTATACGCTGCAAAGGTTCAGCTATAGAAGCTTGTGTTACAAGGCATGGAACCATCGTAGCTCCACTGATGACTGAGCTTGTAGGATTTAAAGAGCTTACTCCATATAAAGGTGGCTGGTGTGGTAACGAGATCTATCCAAATGCGTTCACTCCTGAGTTACGCGCCAAGGCAATTGAAAACACGCAAAAGTTTGGTAATCAGCTGTTGAAAGAGGGTTATAAAGGATATTTTGAACTCGATTATCTGATCGATCAGGACAATGGCGAACTCTACCTGGGTGAGTTAAATCCAAGAGTAACAGGTGCAAGCTCCATCACCAATCACGCCGTTTTCGCCCTTGCAGATGCACCACTATTTATTTTCCACATCCTTGAATGGATGGATATCGAATATGATCTTGACGTAGATGCACTCAACCAGCGCTGGGCTAATCAGGATAATATTGACAAGTGGAGTCAGCTTATTATAAAACATACGGAAGATACCATAGAATATGTAACACAAGCACCAAAATCAGGAATCTGGAAAATGTACGATACTGGTCATATTCAGTTTGACCGAATGGATACCCACCGGAGAGCTGTAGAAAATGAGAATGAAGCATTTTTTCTCAGGATTACAAATAAAGGCGACTACCTATATGAAGGAGCAGATATGGGTATACTGGTGACAAGAGGGCGAATGATGACAGATGACTTTAGTCTAAATCATCGTGCTAAACACTGGATAAAAGCTATCAGATCACAGTACAAGGCAGAAATGGTGGAAGATAAAACGATGCCTAAACTCATCGGATCACTGACTAAATAATTCTATAGTATATCAGCAAAAGGAGGCTTGTATTATTGCCTTCCTCCCGATATATATTTTCAATAATAAATCATTTACATGAAATTACATTTTAATACTATTGCTGAACCCACTAAACCCGGGCCTAAATGGCAAAAACTGTTCAATACATACTGGGCTGCTTACCGCAATTGGTTCGATTCCGCCAAGGAATCCAACACCCCGGACTTAAAAACATCGCAGGCGGCACTTAAAAAATATATGCCCGAAATGTGGCCCACTTATAAAAGGCTTTGCAAGCTGGCTAAAGCCGATAAGGTAGCCGCACGTTTTCTGACTGGTTTTCAACCACCGGCTTATATAAGTGGATGTACGCAGATGGTTCTGCCCGGAGATGAAAAAAAACTAATCCGCAACTATGATTACCACCCTGATTTGACGGAAGGTGTTCAGCTACTGACTGCCTGGAATGGCAAAAAAGTGATTGCCACAAGTGATTGTCTCATAGGCGCTTTGGATGGCATGAACCAGGATGGATTGGCTATTTCCCTGACCTTTGGTGGGAGAAAAGAAGTAGGTGTGGGATTCGGTATTCCTTTTATCCTTAGGTATATCCTGGAGTTTTGCAGCAATGTGGAAGAGGCGGTAAGTGCATTGAAACGCATTCCCTCCCATATGTCCTACAATGTCACTGTTATTGATGAAAGTGGTGCTTATAAAACCGTTCAGATAGCGCCAGATAAGGCACCTCTGATCACAGATGTCACTTATGCTACCAATCACCAGGGAAAAGTAGAATGGCCGGAAAATGCTGCTTTTAATAAAACATTAGAAAGATCCGAATTTATAAAAAATATGGTGGAAAGCAGAGAAGCAGACGCCCATGCGATGCCTGATGCTTTCCTTCAGCCACCACTTTATAATACGCTGTATCAAGAGGGGTTTGGAACACTGTATACAGCGGTATATCATCCAGCAGCAGGGACGGTACAATTGCGCTGGCCTAATATGGAGATTATGCAGGATTTTGAAAACTTTAAGGAAGAATACCGCCTGATCAATTTAGCTCAACCTGTTGAAGTTCCTTTGCAGGCAGTTCGTAGTGCTGAAGCCATTATTCAAGCCGGTAACAAGATAGATCATACCTATAGAGAAAAAGCAATTTCACATAGCGATTGGCAGAAAACGGTTACGGATATTCTGATAAGTGCCATGTCTTACGCCAAGCCTTTTGATGATAAAAAGGAACTTCAGGAAAAATTGAATAAAAATGGTGAGATTTCATGGGAAGCATTTTCAGATTTATGGTCAAAAAAGGGAACAGCATATTCAAATAACTGGAAATACTGATTATGAGATATATAAAACAACAATAATGGAATTTCAGAGCCTCAATCCCTATAACAATCAAGTAGAAGGAAGATATAAAGCACACACATCAGATGAAATAGAAAAAATTCTGGATTCATCCGGTGCGGCTTTTCAAATCTGGAGCCGTGAACCGCTTTCTTACCGGGCAATGCTTATAAAAAGAGCAGGTCAGGTATTAAGGGATAATGTTGAGGAATATGCGTCTATGATTACCGTGGAAATGGGTAAACCTATTTCCGAATCGAGGGCTGAAGTAAATAAATGTGCCTGGGTGTGTGATTACTATGCTGAAAATGCCGCTGAATTTCTCGCTCATAAAGAAATAAAAACCAATGCGACAAAGAGCTTTGTAAGATATGATCCCTTAGGGACAGTTTTAACTATTATGCCGTGGAACTTCCCGTTCTGGCAGGTTTTCAGATTTGCAGCACCAACGCTTACAGCCGGTAATACAGGTTTATTAAAACACGCCTCCAATGTGTTCGGAAGCGCTTTAAAAATTGAGGAAGTATTTAAAAAAGCAGGTTATCCAGACGGAGTATTTCAAAATCTGATCATTCACCATGACCAGACTGAAAAAATCATTGCTCATGATGCGGTAAAGGCTGTGACCCTTACAGGAAGTGAAAAAGCCGGAGCCGCTGTAGGGCAACTTGCCGGTAAATATATAAAGAAAAGCCTGCTGGAACTCGGAGGAAATAATTCCTTCATCGTATGGGAAGATGCGGATATTGATCACGCTGTAAAAACGGCTGTATCTGCAAGAATGCTCAATTGCGGCCAAAGTTGTATTGCTGCGAAAAGATTTATACTGCTTGAAGGGATATATGAAAAGTTTGTTTCAAAATTTACGGATGCTGTCAGAAAACTCAAATCGGGCGATCCCAAAGAAGAAGCCACTCAGATAGGTCCGCTTGCGCGTAAAGATCTTGCAGACCAGCTTAACCAGCAGGTAAACAGTTCTGTTGATCAGGGAGCAACGGTGCTTCTGGGCGGTAACCAAAATAACTGTTTCCACGAACCGACCATCCTGGGCAATGTAAAACCGGGCATGACGGCTTTTGACGAAGAGACTTTCGGTCCCCTGGCAGCGACAATTAAAGCTAGGGATGTAGATGAGGCTTTTCACCTTTCCGAACAATCTAAATATGGCCTTGGAACTTCTGTTTTCACAAGTGATATTGCAAAAGCAATAGATATGGCCAACAGAGTAAGTGATGGCGCCTATTTTGTAAACGAGCTCGTAAAATCCGATCCCCGACTTCCATTTGGTGGCACCAAACAATCAGGATACGGGCGCGAATTGTCGAAAGAAGGCATAAAGGAATTTATTAATATTAAAACCGTGTATGTGAATTAAAAGAAATAACTCCACATTACGGACGATAGGAAAAACCTTCGATGTTTCTGTTAAAATTAATGATCAAAATAGTGTTAAGTAGCTTTGGGTATTTTCAAGTTTTTGGGTAAAACCTCGAAGGTCTGGTTTTCAATGTCCAAGTACAATTCTGATCAATTGGATAATTTATTATCCGTGCAATCCCACAATCAGTTTAATCCGTGATTCAGACACTTTGCAGGCATTTTAGATGTCCTTTATGGTCTACTAAACTCCTTTGTGATTCCTTGGTGCCTTTGTGGCCCTTTGTGGCTGTATTTTATTTTGGTTGGGGATGATCTCACATTTCACCTGGAACACTAATCTATGTTTTTGGGCGAAAGCCCGTGTATGCAATTAACCAATAACCCTGGCAGACAGGCGTGTTTTAGAAGCAAAGACCTTCGAGGTTTAAGGCTTAAATTTAATTACAAGACTTTCGAGGTTTCAGTTAAAATTAATGATCAAAATTGTGTTATTAGCTTTGGGTATTATCAAGTTTTAGGGTAAAACCTCGAAGGTCGAGGTTTTCTAAATCGAAAGATTGAAACTCTTCATCGAAATGATTTGCATGATGGAACCGCTTAAATTCCTGTATACTTCCAAAATGTTCTAATACTTTTTGTACATCTATGATGGAATTGTTATTGTTGATGATCTCTGTGAAACTATGATGTGGATAATCTAAAAAATCTTTTACAAATCCATGTTTCCTTGCATTGTGGTGGATATAATATTGCAGAAGTTTAAACCTATCAGTCGGATCATAATTTGACCTTTTAAATTTTTTCTGGAATACACTACCGGTTCTATTAAGATCTTTATTGATTGCTTTAGCGTAGCTATTTTGGAAATTTTGAAACTGGTTGATGATCAATTTATCTAATTTTTCCTGGATACCATAATCAGGATCCAGGAAATTTTTCATAGCTGCAGTGCGTAAACCCACTGAAATCGACAGTACTTTTTCAATAATGGTGTCAATATTTTTTATCTGGATTGAAAAATGAAAATGATTGCCTAATAATGCATAAGCATGGGTGTATGCATATGGAGATATATATTTCTTATACTGCTTGAGAAAAAAAGTTTTATGATGAGGCTTCTTGAATAACGATTCTTTGTTGTTAGTTCTATTATAAACATGAAAGAAGCCCATTTCCACGAAGGGTGCAGTAGTGTTCATGTTGTAAAATTAAGTATTTATAGTTTAAAACCTGGGGAAAGACCTTCGAGATTGAGGCTGAAATTGTGACTTAACAAGACTTTCGAGGATTCATGTGGATATTTATAATCAAAAAATTACTAGACCTTCGAGGTTTCTGTTAAAGTTAAATTAAAAAAGACCTTCAAGGTTACTGGTGGGTATTTAATTACAAGACCTTCGAGGTTTCTGTTAAAATTAATGATCAAAATAGTGTTAATAGCTTTGTGTATTTTCAAGTATTAAAGTAAAACCTCGAAGGTCGTGGTTTTCACGAAGGTCACCGCGTGGCGTCAATTGAACAAATTTGACTTTACTCCGATTGTTTTTTTATTTTTGATTTATGGCCTACAAAAATAAAGTAATCAGAAACCCGGTATTTGGTCAGGAGATTGTATTTCTCCGGACTAAAAAGGATACTGATGGCCAGTTTTTAGAAATGAGAGCAACCTACTTTCCTCATTCCATGAAACCGGCTCCGCATTACCATCCCTATCAGGAAGAACATTTCGAAATATTGGAAGGTGAGATGAAAGTTGTTGTCGGTACTGACCTTCTCACCCTAAAACAGGGTGAAAGATTACATATACCAACCAACACGGTACACACCATGTGGAATGATTCGGAACAGAAGACGAAGCTGATATGGCGGGTTGAGCCGGCTCTGAATACTGAATATTTGTTGGAGATGGCAGCAGGATTGGCTATGGATGGAAAAATAAATACAGCCGGAAAACCTCAATTTCTTCAATCCATTTTAATGGCCAAAAAATTTTCGAACGAATTCAGAATGGCAAAGCCCCCTTTTTGGGTTCAGAAGAGTGCTTTCTATGTTATTGCTCCCCTGGCTACACTTCGTGGCTACAAACCGGAACTGCTTCAATACATTGATTAATGAAACCGCTCTTTTCTCTACCTTATACAGAATTAAGTTGAGCCAGCCAGATTTCATCTTTTCTCATCCCATTTATTTAATTCAGCATCGTATTCTTCCATCCCATCATTGGCAAGGTCTATCATTTCTTTATCTGAAGCCAGCTTTTTAAAAGAAGCAATGTATATTTCTTTCTCTAACGGTTCCAGGTAAAGGTTTAAGGCCATTTCAATAATCTTGTTTTTGGGTAACTTCATTTTTTTTTGAGGCATTTGCAATTTGCTTTAACGTTTTTTCCGGTAATGAAGAAGTAAAATTAGGCATCTTATCACATTTTATAAATGTAAATTTAAGTATACGTAAATGAATAAATATTATAATTATGTTTTGTCATTAAAAGTATCTGAGATTGGAGCATGGAACGGTGACCTTCGAGGTTTAGGCCTAAATTTATGATCAAAATGGTGTAAATAACTTGGGTGATTTCAAGTTTAGGGTAAAACCTCGAAGGTCTCAATGGGAATGGCTAGAGGTAAGGATGACAAAAAGGATGCTACCAAGATTGCCCAGTACGCGTATAGATTACGTGACGAGATTCAGCCCACTAAGCTTTGTTCAGAAGATGAATCAAAGCTTAAGAGACTACTCTCATTACGTGAGCGATTGTCTAAGCAAAGAGCCGGCTTTAAAGCATCACTTAAGGAACAAAAACGAGTGTTGCCCAGAAAAGACTTTGAATTCCTTTTTCTAACCCAGGAAAAAATGATTAAGTACCTTTCTAAGCAAATCGATGAGATAGAGAAAGAAATGCTCGGGGTTGTAAAAAAAAACAAGGAGATGCTCAACAACTATGAATTACTCAAAACCATCAAGGGAGTTGGCTCTATAACAGCCCTCTTTATGATTGCTTACACAGCCAACTTCACTAGATTCAAGGACGCAAGAAAGTTTAGTTCCTATTGTGGCATAGCTCCCTTTAACAATCTCTCAGGAACAAGTATCAGAGGGAAATCCAGAGTAAGTAATTTGGCAAATAAGAAAATAAAAAGCTTGTTGGATTTGTGCGCAAAATCAAGCATCCAATTTAATCCTGAGATGAAACAGTACTACGATCGGAGGTTAGCACTGGGTAAAAACAAAATGAGCACAATAAACATCATCCGAAATAAGATAGTGGCAAGGATGTTTGCAATCGTAAAAAGAAATCAACCCTATGTTGATTTAATGAAATACGCAGCCTGAAAATTGTTAATAACTTTCGGACTTTATGTTTGTATTAGTCATAGAATACTTAGTGACTTTGTGGCTGTATTTTATTTTGGTTGGAGATGATCTCACATTTCACCTGGAACACCAACCGTCATTTAGGTCTTAAGCATCATTTCATGGGCTAAGCCCGTGTATGCAATTAACAAACAACCGTGGTAGGCTGTCGTGTTTTAAAAGCAAAGACCTTCGAGGTTCCGGCTAAAATTTTATGACCTAAATAGCTTCAATTACTTGGGTAATTTAAATTCTTAGAGTAAATCCTTAAAGATCAGCATGTCCATTTCATCCAAGAGTTGAATATTTTCAATAATCCGTGTAATCTCATAATCCGTGTAATCCGTGATTCAGACATCAAATAAAGAAAGCTGTAATTTTTTCTTATTTTTCCGATGAAAATCTCAATCGTGGATGTCTTTCAGAATGAAAAATTATGAATGCATTGCAAAGTCAACAAAAGACAAATCTTTTCAAAAAGTTATGGAACCGGTATCAAAGAATCGGCATTCATGAACATACTCCTTCCAATGAAATCAGATACATTCGGGCTGTAAATGGGATGGTGCTGATCATTATTGCCATGCTTTGGCTTCAGTTGCCTTTTGTGATAGACTTGCTTCCGGAAACCCAATATATTTTGGCTTCATTCTTAATATGGCCTTTGATTGCTCAGGGGGTTCCGCTACTCAATCATTATGAAAAGTATACTGCAGCAAGGTTGCTTTACAGTATTTCTACACTATTTCTAATTTCGTTTGTTGCGATACAGCTCGGACCGGAAACCGTCAACCATTTATTTATGCTGGTTGCAGTCGTTGGATTGTTTATTATTTTTCCACCTAAAGATATTTTTTGGTTGATTGTGTTGATCGTAATGACAGCCTTTATATTGATATTTATAGAGTGGTATTTTACTTATTATGGCGGATTACTGAATTTTCCACCTGAAGCAATAATAACAGCCCGGTGGTCTTCCATGTCGGCCTTATTTCTGATTGTGATCGGCATTACCGCCTATCACTACAATGTGGTCAGGGAAGCCGAACAATCTTTGGATTTCGAACACCGCCGATCTGAAAGTTTATTGCTCAATATACTCCCAAAATCCATTGCTGAAAGGTTGAAAATGAATGAAAAGCCCATTGCCGACAAAATAGAAGACGCTTCCGTATTATTTGCAGACCTTATCGGATTCACAAGCCTTGCTGCGCAATTACCTCATGAGCGTGTAGTAGAGGTTTTGGATCGCTTATTTTCTGCATTTGATCAAATTACCAATCAACACGGCTTGGAGAAAATAAAAACCATAGGAGATTCTTACATGGTGGCAGGAGGTGTGGCCGGGACTCAGCATAGCCATCATAACTCTATGGCTTATTGTGCTTTGGACATGCTTGACCATATACGAAAATTTCAACTTCCCGAAGCGGATGGTCTGAACCTGAGACTGGGCATTCATTGCGGTCCTGTTGTAGCCGGAGTCATCTGCGAGCAAAAATTCGCTTACGATCTATGGGGAGATACCGTCAACATTGCGAGTCGTATGGAATCGCATGGATTGCCAAACCGAATCCAGGTTTCAAAGGTATTTTTTGAAAAAACAAAACACACTTTTCAATACGAACCAAGAGAAACTGTGCATTTTAAAGGCATAGGTGAGATGGAAACTTATTTGCTTATCGGGAAAAAAGAAGGGGATGGGGAAAGAAATACAAATAGGCAATAGGTACTTTACGCATTAAATGGAAGGAAATAAAATTAGATATAATAACACGTTACATTTTTAATGAACAGTCAGGGATCCACTTATTCAGATACGGCTCTTTTAAAAAAATGCTTATCAGCCATTGAAGAGAAAGCACAGTTGGGACATTCCAATACCTGGCGAACTACACATTTTGAACGCCTGAGTGAGTTGATTGAGGAAGATACGGGTGTAAGACTAAGTGCGGTAACCCTAAAAAGGATCTGGGGTAAAGTTTCTTATAACTCTGAACCTTCTATTTCTACCCTCGACGCACTAGCTCAATTCATTGGACATGAACATTGGATTGCCTTTCAACAGGATGCTGCGAATACAGGTAATTCTCAATTTATTTCTCATATAATATCGGCCAAAAAAATTCGAAATAACTCCAGGGTAAGGTTTTTTGTAAGGATGGGCATACTGGTGGTAATCTTTATTGCTACCATCATTTCTTTCATTGCTTTGTCTTCAAAAGATAAAGCATATCGGTTGGATTCAATATCTTTTGATTTCAGTGCTTTGTCGGAGGGGGTTCCCAATACAGTACTTTTTACTTATGATGTCGCCAATACCGGAGCTGATTCCTTTTTTATACAGCAAACCTGGGATCCGAGATTAAGACATCCCATCCTACCTACACAAAATAATCTTGCCATCACCTATTACTACCCGGGAGTATTCAGGGCAAAACTCATTTTGGATGAAACTATAGTACAGGAAAAAGATCTCTATATCGGTTCCGGGGGATGGTTGGGATGTATTGAAAAGAACCTCCTACCCTTTTATTTTGGGAAAACCGATTTACAATTAGAAAATGGTATCGGTCTTAACGAAGACCACCTCGTAGATAAAGGATTTCAAATCAACCAGGATATTCCCTTTTCCAGTTTATATTTATTGGGGTTATGGGACGAAATTCCGGGAAACGACCTGGTAGTTCATACCCGTTTTAAACATACTTTGGGTAAAGGTGAGGCCATTTGCCAAAATGCTCAATTCTATGTTTTAGGAAGTGATATTCCTATCATTGTACCTTTTTCCATACCGGGATGTACCGGCGAACTTACCTTATTGCTTCCAGACAAACGATTGGAAGGACAACAATTTGATCTTTCCGCCTTTGGAGTGGATTACTCAGATTGGGTGGATTTAAAATTAGAATTGAAAGACCACAAGCTTAAAATTAAAGTCAACGGGAGCATTGCCTATGAAGATACTTTAACTCAGATTCCTGAAAAATTTTATGGTGTCCGGTATAGATTTCACGGTACGGGTCAAGTGGAATTTTTGAATATATCTGCTTCCGGCACAGTCATTTACAATGAAATATTTAATAAATCCGATGGCGTATCCATGCTTGAATAAACTTGTATGAACTTGTATCGCTTTTGAATGGAAGTTTTAGTAAATCTCCATCATTTTTGCCATAAAAAAAGAGATGATTAAGTTTAGAGTTATATGGATCTTCCTTGCGATGGCACCATTCAGCTTTATGACAGGACAAGAATTGACCACTGTCGAGTTTAACGATCAAAAGTGGCGTATCGAAGCCGACCAATATGAAATTACCGAGTTCAATGAAATACCTGCCCTATACCTGAAAAGCGGAACGGCCCGCTTAATGGGCTCTCAGTTCCATAATGGGGTCATTGAATTTGATCTCGCTTTCGGGGAGCATAGAAACTTTGCCGGCCTACAATTCAGATGCCAGGACATGAGCAATTATGAAGAATTTTACGTTCGCCCCCATCAATCAGGCAACCCTGATGCTATGCAGTATACTCCTGTATTTCACAATAACCCGGGATGGCAGTTGTATCACGGAAAAGGATATTCTGCTCCCTATTCTTTCATTTTTAATGGTTGGAATCACTTTAAACTGATCATAAAGGATAACAGAATGGATGTTTACATCAATGATATGAATCAACCTGTGATGGAAGTCTATGATTTGAAGGGAGGTTGGCATGAAGGTGAAATCGGATTTTGGAATTTTCGGGGTGGAGCCTATTATACCAATTTGCGTATAGTTGAGAAAGACGATCCCCCTTTGTTCAGCGAAGCTATAGATGCTCCTCCTGCCGCAGAGGGCACCCTATTTCAATGGGAAGTTTCCAACCCACTTCCATCTCATCTTTTGCAAGATGTTATCAACCTCAATGACCTCAATCAAGAAGACTTAGAATGGACGGAAATCACAGCTGAATATTCAGGGTTGATCAATCTCGGACGTCTGTCGTCTGCGACAGATAAAAGCAATGCGGTGTTGGTACGGATGTTTGTAGACTCCGATGTGGAACAGATAAAGAGGATAGATTTTGGTTACAGTGATGAAGTCGCAGTATATGTCAACAACCGGATTATGTATTCCGGAAATAACCGTTTTCAATCCCGGGATTATCGCTATCTCGGTACCATAGGCTATTTCGACTCTGTATATACGCCACTGGTTAAAGGTAAAAACGAAGTTATATTTTTGGTTAGCGAAAACTTAGGAGGTTGGGGCTTAAAAGCAAAAATGAATTAATGGTGCATTAGGATGTTTATGATTTTTAAAAAATCTTCCAGGCTAACGGAGTTTAGGGTCCCAATACTATTATCTATGAAAAACTTTATCTATTGATTACCAAGTCTTCAAACCACTTGACAATGGAAGGCATATTTCTTTCAAATCCACCGGGGATAAAGAAATTCAAAACTCCGGTTTTCTTGTCAGTTTGGTTTTTAAAGTCGTGAATTGTCCTGGCTGGAATTCTTAGGAATGTTCCTTTCCCGGCTTCAATCCATTTGTCGCCTACCAGAAATGAGATTGTTCCTTCCAAGACCTAAAATACCTCGTCATTTTCTTCGTGTAAGTGTGCTCCCGGTCCGTCAGAGCCAGGCTCTAGCCACCATTCAGAAATGCTGTATTTTTCGTTGGTTTCGTTTTCGTCTACCTTAAATATAGCGGTCATAGTTCCACAATTATAAAGTCGCCCTTCCCCTTCCTTCAATATTATGGTATCAGTATGATCGTTTTTATGCTTCATTTTTCTTTTATGTTGTCGTTGTTTACAATATCTTCCCACGATAGGGTTTAAATGTCGGGCAATAGGAGGGGTTAAAAATAGAACGAAGTAGAATATTAATCCCTACCTCCCACAATTGTCCATTGTTGTTAAAAAGTGTCAATAACAGAGATATTTTCTTCATATCAGGTACGTTTTTGCCAAGATGCTGCCAAAGGCAGTCTCTCTAACAAGTTGGGATTTTGACATTTCGTGCTTATGATGGCTGCAGATTTTTGAAATTACGTGGGTCTCCGTGGGGAAATCATAGAACGAAGATAAAACGTAAACCTCTCTAGCCACCCCAGCATCGCAGAAACATTTTAAAGGCAGCCAGGCACAAGGTCTACCCTACATTGTTAGTTCTTTCTTTTCCCTTGCTCTATTTGAGTCCCGTTCTCATAGATTACCAATTTCTCCACTTGCCCATTGTGCCCTTGAATAAATTCAAATTGAATATTGCCGTGGTTGAGGTAAAACTTTGAATTGGACTCTGAATAAAGGTCGGAACTCCAGTCTCCGTCATTGGCGGTCAATAGTTTGTGGTTCCTGGTTATAACAACTACTCTATCAGGAGCCATTAGATATTCTCCAGTGTACTGATCTAAAATACCATCAGATAAAAGAACATTACTTATAGGTTTATGATCATAACTAATTACCCGACTTAGTTTCCAGCCGGTCAATTGTCTATGCCAGACGTTTATAAACTTTGCTTCTTCTATTACCTTTTCCGTTTTGTCATCAATTACCAGGAAAAAACGATGTCGCCCTGTCTGAACAGCTCCGAAGTCTTTAATTGGGCTTACCTCAACACTTTCCAGTATCAGATCCCTTCTCAATTTTTGTCGTTGTCTCTGTTCTCCGCAAAACAAAGTCATGGATTTCATCTCAGCTTCTCTGGATTTCGTCAGTCCGCCACGATCATGGTAAAATTCAAAATCGTCCGTCAGAAATGACTCATATGTTTCTAAGTCGCAGTTGTTCAATGCCTGAAAGAATATACTATCTAAGATTATTACTTGCCCGAATAGGGATTGATTAACGACTGTACCAGTTGTCGGTTGCCCAAAAAGTTGATTTCCAATTATCAAGAATAAAATACCAAGTCGTCTCATTATAAAAATTGTAATTTGTATGTTCACTATAATAATGCACCTTTTTTTTTAAAAGTTACCCTAAATATATTCCCGAACGGGTATAAATATTATAAATAAGTTGTTCTTAATCCCGAACGGGTATCATTTAACATGCCGATATGTCCGTTCATAGCTCAAATTAGTACTGACCCAACGGTTGCAGTTGAGAATTGAATATTCCATATATGGATTTTTCCATTAGTTTACTTTCCTGCTAATCTAATGGATTAACTTTTTTGAAAATTTACCATACTAAAGATTTCATTCCGAAATGCTAAGTTTAGTATAATCTAAGATGAGTTTTTACATTAAATAATAATGTAGCCCCGCCAGGATTCGAACCTGAATCTAGAGTTTAGGAAACTCCCATTCTATCCCTTGAACTACAGGGCCATTATTACATACATGCCGGAAAGCATAAAATCCTCAAAATGATGGGTGCAAAAATAATGTAAAATTATAAGGCCGCCAAACCTGTAAGGGTGATTGATTCGATTTTGAGGATCAGTTTCTGTTATTAAATGCAAGCAATGGCTCGGGATCCAATAAAATATGATCACTTAGATATATAAGTATGACCATGCCGGAATTCTCTCGGAATAATGCTCTCAACAGACCATGTGATTTTGTGGATAGTTGCACTTTCGGTACAAATCTCGCTTCCGCTTGCCAATCTACGGTGTCGTCGCAAATAATAGAATAAACAAAGGTGTGCTCTTCTTCATCATTGACAGTAATATGGTTGAGCATGCGCGTAAACTCTATATGTGGAAACATTTCTCTCATATCGGTTGAAGGAATTAATTGCACCAGGACATCTACCTGGTTATGTTGGATCTTGAATTTGCTCTTACTCCATTGAGTTTCATTTTTCTCCGGAGCAACGATTTGAAAGGAACTTTCAAGTGGAGCCAACATGGTTACATTCATTTCTTCCAACATATCATCTACCGGTATCTCCAGAAATGTCTTTTGGGCAAAAACTATTTGAGAGCTCAACAAAATGACTGTAATGAATTGTATAACTTTCACGATTTCTTTTTTCTTAAAACGTATGAGTGCTCACAATGTGTATATGCAAAATAATGCACCATTCCCCGAATGATCGGATGTACTATGGTGTTCATTAGCATAAGATATAAAAGTAAACTCTATACAATTCAATTGAGTTTTATTATTACATTTGACTTACTTAAAATACAAAAGAATATGTTTCACTTGATAAGATTTTGCATGGTAGGATCATTTTTATTTACCTTATTGGCTTGCCAGGAACCCGCCAGTGACGCAGATAAAGTTTATAATTTTGTAGAAATAGATGATTTGGATACCTTTATTACCACTCATCCCGATCTCATCATTATAGATGTCAGAACCGATAAGGAAGTATCGGAAGGTATTATAAACAATGCTATAAATATTGATTTTAAGAAAAATGATTTTAAGAAGAGAATCCAGGAATTGGATACTGAAAAAACCTACTTATTATATTGCAGAACGAATAGACGGAGTTCGAAAGCGTATACAATTATGGAAAAGGAAAATTTCAAAAATCTCTACTTGCTCAACGGAAATTATACTGATTGGAAAGAAGCTCAAAAATCAGACTAATTCCTCTAACTATAAAGATTATCCTCTCATTTTATCCAATAAGTAACTGAGTTGTTCAGATTCTTCTTCTGTCAGATGATTTTCTTCATCCATCCACTCATAAAGTTTACTTCGGATTTCATTACTTATATCAATACCTTTTTGGGTGATGCTTATGTCGGTTTTTCTCCGGTTATGTTTACAAAACTCCTTGTTTAACATCTTTAATGTCACCAGCTTATCTACAAGTCTGGTAAGGTCTCTTCCTTTATCAAGCATCACATCTAAAATATATCCCGTGGATACCGGATTTGGATGTTGGCCATTGACAATCCTGAGCACGTTATAATGTTGAGGTAGAATATTATATTTTTTTAATATTTTATTCTGTGCATCTCTTAACCAATTATGAGTGTACAATAAATTAATAAGCGCTTTCTCCTGACTGGAGTTAAACTTCCCTTGCCTGATCGCTTTTGATATCTCCAATTCTATCCTATTTTAATTATTGGCAATAATACATCTCTACAATGAAAACTAACACAAAGCGAAGATTTTAGTTAAATAAAATGCCTGATAAATTTTTGACCTGGATTATGCATGTGTTATGTCAAGTAGCTTATATAGATTTTATGTAAGGTTTTATCTTACCTACTCTTCCTTTACTTTTTTGTCTTGATACAAAAAAGTAACAAAAAAAATATAGTGGCGTGACAAGTGTATTCTGCCGATTAAGTCGCATGTATTTTTCTGGCTGTTGAGTAAAAAAAATCCGCGCATCCTCCAAAGGCGGATGTAAGGATTTTTTTCCGAAAACAGGCTGGAAAAGACCAAGACTTGGATCGGAAAGAATATGCTTGACACGGCACTAAACTGTATTCGTTTCTTGTCGGTATACACTTCGAAAAGGCCGGACGAGAGGACTGAATCACTGGACTTTTAGCTTGAATAATGCCTTAAAAAAAATGGTATTACATATAGGAATTGACATGAAACGTAATTAATTCATAAAAATTCATAATTCATAATTCATAATTGCCGAAATCGTAATCTAGCCGAGCATGTTATAAATACAGAAGTGGAAAGTTTGATTTATTACCTTTTCTGCTATAAATGATTACTTAGTAACTGTAGATAAGAAGACACGTCAAATATTTGAATGGGGATGACATAAATATTTACTAACTTTGATCATATATCAATAGAGGCGTACTCTACAGGCTATAGACATCAATATGGAAATACATGTTCAGGTAATCGAAGCACTTAAACACATCAGAGAGGCACATCCTTTCATTAAAACAAATACATTATGGAAAGGGTATTTTAATCAGGGGTGGAGGTATTCAGTTACTATTTTACTTGCTATGTTGGTAGGTATCTTATTTATAATGAACATCCTTCGTTCGGTAGAGTCTCTTTCAATCAATGATATCAATAGTGCCGCTTCAGGACTGGCTCTTATAGCGGAAAACATCTATTATGATGGTGGTATAAAATATCTGATTTTTATTCTGTTGCAAATGTTTATATTCCATATGTCCCACCGTACTTTGGAAGTTTTAACTGGTGTATCCAAACCCACTTCATGGAAAGATTTTTATAAAGTAATGGTAAGGGGATTTAAACTCGCTATCAGAAATTTTTTCATGGAAATCGTAACAGGTACTGTGATAAGCATTATTCTGGGAATCCTGGCTCTATCCCTATTCAAATCTACCGCCTTACTTTTTCTCCAGTTTTATTTTATAGGCTACACTTATATGGATATTTATTTTTATCAAGGTGGATTGCGAGTAAGGGAAACCAGTAAATATATAAGGCATCATGCAGCTGCGGCTATAGTCATAGGAGCATTTGGTTTTGGTCTGTTCCTGATACCCCTGGCAGGTGCATTTATAGCACCGCTTATATGTTCAGTAGCAGCTACCACGTATTTATTTTACAATACCAATAGAGAAGAAGAAAGTGAAGCCATTTTTGAAGGGGGGTCACTTGCTGTTGATTAACTAAATTTGAGTCCACTCCGAAAAGTTAAAAGAACAAATATGATAAAATTTTGATATATAATGAGTATCTTGGGGAAGATTCAAAAAGCATAAGGTATGTTAAAAAAGTCATCAGAAACAGCACAGTTAGATATCTTTACTTCAC
>JBGTBR010000017.1:0-1923 GCA_041749255.1 Saprospiraceae bacterium | reverse complement strand
TTGTCAATAGACTACAGATACAACGGTTGATAACAACAATATTCACTTTTATAACCTGGGACTCAAATATTTTTCAAAAATCCACCCGAAATCAATTTAAATGGGCTTAATAAAAAATGGGCTTTTCAGAGTGGACTCAAGTATAAAATATTTTTCATGTTATTTTTTACGGTGGCTACCGTTTTAGGTCAAAGCCATACCTCAAGTTTTGAAACAGAATTGAATGGTCTCAAATCCGATTTATTACTGGCAAAGAATGATACCATTAAAGCAAAATTATTGGCCAGAATAACCTCTACATACGGAAGGATAAATCCAGACTCGACAATTTTTTATGGAAACAGAGCTATAGCTATTTCCAAGCGTATTGACGATAAATTAACTGAAGTTTTTGTCTTGGGGTATATAGGAGATGCATATCACAGCAAGGGCAATTTACCCAAAGGCCTTGAGGTTTGCTTAGAAGGAATTGCCATAAATAATAAACTTAAAAATTCAAACCAGTTTGATGCGGGTACAGCCTATTCAACGATGGGTGATATTTACACTGATATAGGAAACTATAGGCAAGCATTATCGATGTATAATATGCTCTTTGGAACTGACTTAACGCCCGACATTTTCCTTGGCAATGCTTATGGGCATTTCGGTAGGGCAAGGGTTTATGAAAAAATGAATAAGTTAGACTCTGCATTGTATGAACTGGAACAGTCAAAAATAAATTTCAGCAAGTCAGGTGGAAATAATTTCGAAGTACAATTTCCTAATGTTTTGCCTCTCACTCCTGATTGGTATAACCTTCGAGCAAGAGTTTATATTAAGCAAGGGGAGCCGAATTTAGCTTTAGATGACCTTAAAACTACGCTACAAATGACCTTGAAAACTGGGCAATCAGGTCATACGGCAAATTCATACAATGACATCGCAAACATTTATGCTGATCTAAATGTAAGAGATTCCGCTATTTATTACGCTAAAAAGGGATTTCAAGAGGCCAATCAAATTTCTTATGTAGGAGGAATTTTAGCTGCTAGTCAAATTCTGGCAGAACAGTTTGAATCGGTAAATGACAAAGAAGCTTTATTCTATCAAAAACAAGTAAATCAGAAGAAGGACCTGCTCTATGGATCAGACAACATTCAGTTGATGAAAGATATGATAAGCCAGGAAGAAAAAAGAGCTGAGAATTTGAAACGAGCCCAAGAATCTTATCAAAATAAGCTAAAACTATATCTTTTGTTTTTGGGACTTGCCTTTTTACTCTTACTCGCAATTTTACTTTATAGAAATAACCTCCGAAAACAAAAAGCCAATAAACTACTACAACTTCAAAAAGAGGAAATTGACCTGCAAAGGTACAAAGCAGAAACGGCTTTAAACAACCTAAAGACCACCCAAGCCCAGCTCATCCAATCGGAGAAAATGGCAAGTCTGGGAGAACTCACCGCCGGCATTGCCCATGAGATTCAAAACCCCTTAAACTTTGTGAATAACTTCTCTGAAGTAAGCTCAGAAATGTTAGACGAAATGGATGAAGAGTTGGACAAAGGAGATATAAAAGAAGTCAAAGCAATTTCAGCAGATTTAAAACTAAACCTCCAAAAAATAAATCACCACGGCCACCGAGCCAGTAGCATCGTAAAAGGAATGTTGGAGCACAGCAGAACAAGCACAGGTAAAAAAGAATTGACCGACATCAATGCATTAGCAGATGAATACCTAAGGCTCTCATATCATGGACTGAAAGCAAAGAATAAAGATTTTAATGCAGATTATTCAACGGACTTTGATACTACTCTACCTAAGCTCAAAGTGATCCCTCAAGACATCGGCAGAGTACTTTTGAATCTCATCAACAATGCGTTTCAGGCTGTACATGAGAGAAGCCAAAGCGAACCCGAAGGCTATCAACCGATGGTTAAA
>JBGTBR010000016.1:0-4608 GCA_041749255.1 Saprospiraceae bacterium | reverse complement strand
TAAGCGACAAAATTCACTAGGTAAAAAACATATCAAAAACATTGTGGACACTTACAAGTACCGGCAAGAGGCTGAACGGTATTCAAGAAAGGTGTCCATGAAAGAAATTGAGAAGAATGGTTACAATCTGAATATTTCAAGGTATGTGAGTACATCAGTTGACGAAATTCAAATTGATTTAAAGGTAGTTAATAAGAGTTTGACTTCAATCAATGAGCGTATTGAAAAGAAGACTAAAGAGCATAACGAATTTTTGAAAGAGTTGGGACTACCTCTAATATAAGAAACCTAGAATGTTTTTATTACCTCACAATCTGAAAAAGAAGTAAACGATTTTACGCCTTATTTAACCACGGTGAAAGGAAATATAATTGAAGTTGTAGAGAAATATTTGTCAGAAATCTTGATGGATGAATTTCATCGATACAGATCTTGGGATAGATGTTATAATGCTTTTAGCACATCCTCAAAAAATGATTCCCAAACCCTAGAGTTGGGCTTTTATTTGGCAAGTTGGGGAATGTACAGAGGTTCTGGTGGATTGTTACAAAAGAATCACATGATCCACTCAGGAGCTGTGGACATAGTTTTTTTGAAAAAAAATCATAAACTAAAATGTAGTCAAACGACTGAAGTAAAACGAGAAGATATCAATTCCATATTTGCCTTGAAGGATGAACTTGCTGATCATTATGGGAATATTTATTTTATCAAAGGAACGGATAAACCTAAACCTATTTCAACCACCGATACACTTTTAAGTAAAATTATTCTTGGAACACTAGGATGTGTCCCTGCTTACGACAGGTATTTTATTGAAGGGCTAAGGTTAGAGAAATTAAAACATAAAAGTTTTACCGAACTGTCTTTAAAAGAGCTTTTCAAGTTTGTTGAAGATAATAAAGCTGAATTTTTGGTCGCACAAGGTCTAATAAAAATAAAAACACAAAACCACTATCCGATTATGAAAATACTGGATATGTATTTCTGGCAAATTGGTTATGATAAAGAGTTGATGGAGAATAGAAAAAATGAGTAATTAAAGTTTAATTGAATGATATTCACTACCTTGAAGTAATGAGTTATTAGAGTTCATTTAATTTGTAATTTTGAGTTATAATAGAAATAATGAATTTCGAGAATAAACCGAAAATAGGGTCAGGCATTTACACCGCTAGTGAGATAGCGAGTATTTTACGTGTTCCATATCGAACGGTTTATACTTGGATGAACAAATATTGGGACGGAAAAATCGGTAAGGAATTCGGTTCAAAATATTCTTGGGATATTAATGGAAAACGAGCAGTTAGCTTCCATACTTTTATTGAATTTTACGTAATGATGCGTTTCTCCGAATCGGGAGTGAAACCAAAACAGGTTTTAGAAGCACATACTGAATTAAGTAAGATGTATTCCACTGCTTTTCCATTTGCGAGAAAGGAAATACTTAAAGGCATAAGGTCTGATGGGAAGCATATCTTTTTAAAAACAATTGAAGGTACAATCGAGCTTAATGGCACCAAACAATTTAATCTAGACTTAATTGAAATGTTCTTTATTAATCTTGAATTTGATAAAAATAATCTTGCATCAAGATTTTGGCCAATAGGAAAGGAAAAATCCATTCTTGTAGACCCTAACCGACGATTTGGCCATCCAGTGATTGATGGTAAGAATATTTTCCCTGAAATAATATATAATCACCATCAAGCTGGGGATCCCATTTCTTATATAGCACATGTCTATCAGATTTCGGAGTCAGAAGTTCATCATGCATTAGAATATTGCAAGGCGGCATGATTATTTATTTTGATGAAAATATGCCCAGACATCTTGCCCTGTTACCGGAAAACAAATATGTACGGTTTTCGGCAATTAAGGATGTAGTAAAAATGGAAAATAAGGATGTATGATTTTGAGTTCAATTTAGGTTAATTTTCTTTAGTATCAAATATTGTTTTTCGGTGTTCCATACGATAGCTTTTACCACTTAATTTTATGATCTCACAGCGATGTAATATACGATCCAACAATGCTGTTGTCAGCACATCATCTTTAAGCACATCGGCCCATTGTTGTGGGGATTTATTACTGGTAATAATCAGTGATGTTCTATCATGGAGTTCATTGATCAGATTAAAAAATGCTATTCCATCCTGCTGTGTCACTGGAAACATCATAATATCATCAATGACCAGCAGGTGTGCCCTGAGAATACGTTTGTATTGAGCTCCAGCAGTTCTTGTAACGTCCTTGAGCTTCAATATTTTGGTGAGCTCCTCCATGCTTTTAAAATAGGCTCTGTAGCCTTTATCCACCGCATCAAAGCACATTCCTGCCGCGAGATATGTTTTTCCAACCCCGGATGGTCCCAGTAGTATGATATTGAAATTTTGCTCTAGCCATTGAAGTTCCCTTAGCTGGTTGAGCTGTTGCTTCTCTAGGCCATTGGAAAGGCTGAAGTCATACAGGTTCAGGTCGAAGCTCGAGGGCAGGCGTGCCTGTACGATACGTCTGTCCAGATCCTTTTTCCTTCGATGTGCCACTTCCTTTTCCATAAGCCTGCCTATGAGTTCCAGATAGCTGGTACTTTCCTTTTCGGCCTCTGCTATGGTCGTCTCCAGCTGGGATGCCATGGCGGTCAATTTTAATTGTCTGCAGTGCTGCTTAATCTGTTCCGTTTTGTTCATAATTGCATTATTATTGGTTAATGATATTTTCGTAGTCCCGCAGATCACTTTTCTCCGGAATCTGATTGGCTTTTTCTGAATTGTTCTTATCCAGGAGCCGGATTCCCTTTTGTAACAAGGGAGTCTGGGGAGTCCCAACAAAGAGGACCTGTTCAAAATCATAGCCATTTAGAATTTCATTTTCTAAACAAAAATCCAGAGCCTTATCAGCGTCTTGTTTTTCACTGCCTTCCAGTGCCTTTAAAATTACCTGCAGGTGATCTCTGAGGTACCTAGGAAGCTTCCGGTTGATCATTTGCAGGTATTGGGCTGCCTTGTCCTTATCAGTGAAATAAGCGGTTGCCAATAGAACCATTTGATCCAAGCTTTTGGAAGTATCCCTTTTATGGTTGGTATTGGCGATGAACTGTCCTTTTTTGGAAGAGATCTTATGGCTGCAGATTAATTCCTGATCGACACTGTAGATCTCCAAGATATCAGCAACTTCTTTTATAATCACCTGAGTTCCGGTGCCCTTATATGTCCCCATAGGAACACTGTAGAAGTTACTTTTATAGGCAATGGCATTGGTCTTTCTCACATGATAGACCTTGGTTTGTTTATTCTCAATAACTAAGGGAGTATAGGGCCTAAGGTATTCTTTTTCAATATGATATTCCTGTTGTGGTACCTTTTTCGTGAAGTTATGGGCAAGCGCATTAGCCGTTCTTGCCAACCACGAGGAAGCCTCAGTGTTAAGGGTATCGATATCCCAATAGGATCTGTTATAGAGGAAGTTCTTTTTTACATATTGTACGACATTTTCTACCTTTCCCTTGGATTCTGGATCTGCTTTCCGGCAGAAATGTAATTTAAAGCTCCTAGATCTGGTATACTGTTTAAAAGTAGCTGTAAGAATAACATCGCCAATATTCTCGTCTACCACCATGACCCTGTCCTGATCATATACTATAGTTTCTGGGATACCTCCAAAGAAAGCAAAGGCCTTTTCATGAGCCTGGCACACATCCATGGCGGTATAAGGCTTATCCCAAAACCAAATGTATTTCATCCGGCTTCTGGAGAGAACAATGGCAAAGAAGCTAATCTTCTTTCTTTTACCATTAACCAGACGCATGTTGTAATGTCCAAAATCAATCTGTGCCTGTTCCCCGTAAGGGAGCTCCTGGATGGGGAAGTATTCTCGTAATACTTTGACCACGGGAATGTTATGTTTCTGGCGGACAAACATCACGAAGTTATATACCGTACGGGGATTAGTAGTAGGGAACTCCGGATGGTGTTCCTTTAACCAGTCATGTATCTGTGCGGCTGAAGTCTCTGGAAACTGGCCCAGTTTATCCCTGACAAAGGTTTCATAGGGAGATAATACTTTGCTTCTATACTGCCCTTTGAGAAGATGATTTTCATAATCTTGCTCGGACATAGATAGATATTTCTTTACGGTTCTGGTGTCTAAAACCAGATAATCGGCAATTCTTGGATTGCTAAATCCAAGCCTGTTAAGTTTGTGAATTTCGTGGTACATGATCCAATTGTTTAAGTCTCTTGTTGTCATCTAGGATTGGTGTTTTTATTCCAGTCCAAGAAACAGTAAAATTTGACTTCAAGGCTTACTCTTTTGCCCCCGGGGGCAAAAGAGTAAGCCTTGGATCATACATCCTTATTTTCCGAAAGTAGTACATGACTATTTTCCGAAAACACTACATTCTTATTTGCCAATTATACGACATTGTTATTTTCCGGTTACAATTTCTCAGATTAGCAAGTTTTAAAGGATACAGTCAACGTGATAAGAGCTATAGAATGGTATATTTTGAATTTCGAAGAACACACCCCCAACCCTTCTCAAGAGGGGAGCTAAGTTCCAATAGATAAGAAATGAAGTAAATACAATAAGTTAGAATTTGTATTAAAA
>JBGTBR010000015.1:0-19451 GCA_041749255.1 Saprospiraceae bacterium | reverse complement strand
GAAAATTATTCCTGTTCTTTTTTTAACTTTGCTCATGCTTTTTTTTTGAGCAAATATATAAATTATCTGTAAAGTATTTCTTATCAGTGGTTTATAATTTGCTCTTTTTTAATATATTATGTTTTTACGCTGAATTGCTGTGAAAAATAATTCTTTTCGCTTTTTTCATTCGTAATAAATACAACTTTCACTTAAACTACTTATCTTTGCAGTCCTTTTAAAACAAGCAGAAATTTTTATCATGGATAAAGTTCATATTACCGGTGAAATAAAGACCTCAAGTGGCAAAACAGCTAACAATACCTTACGAAGAGAAGGGAAACTTCCGGCTGTAATATATGGTCAAAATGACAATATTATGTTTTCCACAACAGCGAAAGATGTAAAGGATTTAATATATACCCCTGACTTTAAATTAGCTGAGATCAAATTGAATGGAGAAGTGCATAAATGCATATTAAAAGACATCCAATTTCATCCGGTTTCTGAAGAAATCTTACACCTTGATTTTTTGAAGCTTTACGATGGTGTGCCTGTAAAACTTGAAGTACCTATTCGTTTCAAAGGATCTTCTGCCGGTGTAAAACTGGGAGGAAAGTTGATACAGCAATTGAGAAAGGTTAAAATAAAAACTACTCCGGAACACATGGTAGATACTCTATATGCAGATATTTCTCATCTGGGTCTCGGCCAGGCCATCAGAGTCAAAGAGCTGATTGCAAATGATAAGATTGAAGTTATGAATAATCCGGCAATTCCTATTGCTACCATTGAAATACCCAGAGCGCTTAAGAGTGCCACCGCCGCTGAAGCTAAAGCAAAACCTAAATAACGGTATTGCCAAAATGATATACCATCCCCTTTTCTCAATTAAGGAAAAGGGGATTTTTTTTTATAAATCCTTTACTACTTTGATAATCGTTTCAGTATCCCCCATGGTATAGTAATGAATACATGGTACGCCTGACGCTTTTAATTCTCTGGACTGATGATGGCACCATTCTATACCTATTTCTTTTGCTTTATCGTCCCTGCCGGATTTCATGACTTCTTTGATAAGTTCGTCAGGCATATTGACAAAAAACTTCCTGGGCAAAGTGTGGATTTGCCTGGAATTCGTAAGGGGTTTTAGTCCGGGAATGATGGGAACATGTATATCATGTTTACGGCACGCCGCTACAAACTCAAAAAATTTAGCATTATCAAAAAACATTTGAGTAACGATGTACTCGGCTCCAGCTTCTATTTTGTTTTTAAGATATTCGAGATCCCTGGACATATTTGGGGCTTCAAAATGCTTTTCAGGATATCCGGCAACGCCTATACAAAATTGAGTCTTTGCACCATTGGCTATATTCGCATCTAAATAGATTCCTTTATTCATACCATCAATTTGGCGTACCAAATCAACCGCAAACATATGCCCACCGGCTTCGGGTACAAACCGGTCTTCAAATTTTCTGGCATCACCTCTTAATGCCAGTACATTATTGATGCCCAGAAAATGCAAATCAATAAGCGCGTTTTCTGTTTCTTCTCTTGTAAAGCCCCCGCAAATGAGATGGGGTATCGCATCCACACCATAACGGTGCATAATGGATGCACATATACCTACCGTACCGGGTCTTTTTCTGATAGCAGTCTTTTCATAATAACCGCTGGTCATCTTATTGTATATAAATTCTTCCCGGTGATAAGTGACATCGACAAATGGCGGCTTGAATTCCATGAGGGGGTCGAGAATATTAAAAATATCCTGCATCGTACCTCCTTTTAATGGAGGAAGTACTTCAAAGGAAATTTGTGTAGAACCTTTTGATTTCTCCAGATATTCTGTTACTCTCATTTTGGAATGATCAGCTTAGAGTATGTTTAATGTTAAATTGAGGGGCGAAGATAATGAAACCATTTATATAATACGATTATCATTTACTTTGGATTTCACCAAAACCGTTTTATGATAAATCACAAAAATCAACATCGTATATCCGTGACTTGATTAAGATATCTGAAATCGATATCACTGCTTTGGGTAAATCACCCTCTATTTCTTTTTTTTGAAATCGCCCCTTTTCCAGGCATCTATGAACTGCTTCCACGCCAGAGGATTAAAAATCTGCTGTGGTCTGAATTGACCTTCGTAGCGAAAACTTTCTGCCGATTGTCGCATGTATAGGTTGATGGCTTCTGTACCATCCGCCGGTAAATTATACCGTATCTCTCTCAGCAGTTCTTCAGCGAGATAATCGCTGTAATTTTTTTGTAGTTCATCTGAAATATCCAATGCCAGAAACTCAATTCGGAAATGCTCTCTGCTGGGAAATGGACGAATGACCGCCTCCGGCAATAATACGCTATCCTGACTCATAATCTGAATCCAGTAATATAATGACCTGTCAAGTGTATCGGAAATGGTATACTCGACAGTCTTAAATCCGATTTGTGAAAAAACGACAACATCACCTTTGGCAGCGACCAAAGAGAAAAATCCATCTGATTCAGAAACCGTACCTCTTGAAGTACCCTTGATATAAACATTGGTAAATGGCAATGGATATATTTTATCACCCGGACCATCAGTGACTACCTTACCCGAAAACTGAACATAACGGCCTTGATCCTCGGTTTGACACAAAACGAGTAAGGGCAAGCAAATTGCCCAAAGTGTTAATATGGTACGAAATTGTCCTTTCACTAAATTATAGGCGTGTATTGTCCATTCTAAAAAAACGTAAAATAAGTGAAATATCTTAATAGTAAAGCAAAGAATAACACTTTATTAACCATCATTCTTCTACCGATATTCACATGTTACACTTAGACGTTTGTCGAAAGCAGAAGGTTTAGAAGCTTTAGGAGGTTTAGAAGTTGAATTGTCTGGTGGAAAGAGTTTAATCGTACTTTCTACTTTTAACTTTTCACTAATATCTTCTATAGAAAAGTGGACATAGCAAAAGAAATGTCATTCCTTAAAATTTCATAAATCCCAATACGTGGTGGATGACCTCCTCCATAGTTTCGACATAATGAAATGTCAAACCTTCCAGATATTCTTTCTTTACCTGCTTGACATTTTTCTCATTTTCTTTACACAATATGATTTCTTTGATTCCCGATCGTTTGGCAGCCAAAACTTTCTCCTTAATGCCCCCAACAGGTAATACCTTGCCGCGAAGTGTAATTTCTCCCGTCATAGCCACATAGGGTTTCACAGGTTTTTTCTTAAATGCCGATACCAAAGCAGCCAGCATCGTAATGCCAGCACTGGGTCCGTCTTTAGGGATAGCTCCCTCAGGAACATGTATATGTATGTCAATATTCTCAAATATCTCCGGATCTATGCCCAACACTTCACTATTAGATTTGATGTAGCTCAAAGCGGTGGTGGCCGATTCTTTCATTACATCACCCAGGTTTCCTGTCAAAGTGAGTTTTCCCTTTCCTTTGCTGGTACTTACTTCTATAAATAATATATCCCCTCCAACTCTGGTCCACGCCAGTCCGACAGCAACACCAGGCATTTCAATTTTGGTATAGGTCTCTGGATTGACTTTCCTGGGCCCCAGGATATCTTCTAAATGATTTGGTTCTATGGTGATTTCATAACCTTCTTCCATAGCTACTTTTTTGGCGACATGTCGCATCAAACCCGCAATTCTTCTGTCCAGCGATCTGACACCAGATTCCCGTGTATAATGTTTGATGACAAACCCTATCGTTTCAACGGGTATCTGTATATGGGCACCCTCTAGTCCATGTTCTACCAACTGTTTAGGGATGAGGTGATTTTTGGCAATTTCAACCTTTTCCTCCAGGGAATATCCGCTGACCTCTATAACTTCCATCCTGTCAAGCAAGGCAGGTTGAACACTGCTCAACGAGTTAGCCGTAGCTATAAACAATACTTTAGACAGATCGTATTCTAAC
The DNA here is from genome assembly GCA_041749255.1 of Saprospiraceae bacterium. Classification (GTDB taxonomy): domain Bacteria; phylum Bacteroidota; class Bacteroidia; order Chitinophagales; family Saprospiraceae; genus JABDLO01. The sequence goes on along the minus strand of JBGTBR010000015.1, from coordinate 15,524 downwards.
TCCAGATAATTATCGTAGAAAGCATTGTTTTGTTCAGGATCCAACACCTCAAGTAAAGCCGATGAAGGATCGCCACGAAAGTCGGTTCCCAATTTATCGATTTCATCGAGTATAAATACCGGATTGGATGAACCGCATTTTTTCAGGGATTGGACTATCCGACCCGGCATAGCTCCTATATAGGTCTTTCTATGCCCTCTGATCTCTGACTCATCATGAAGTCCTCCAAGTGACATCCGGGCAAAATTTCTATTCAGCGCACGTGCAATGGACTTTCCTAAGCTGGTTTTCCCTACTCCGGGAGGACCCACCAGGCACAAAATAGGAGCTTTCATATCGCCCTTTAGTTTGAGGACAGCGAGATGTTCCATGATCCTGTCTTTTACATCTTCCAATCCATAATGATCCTGATCCAAAACTTCATTCACTTTCTTTAAGTCAAACTGGTCTTCTGTGTACTCCTGCCACGGTAGATCAAGAAGTGTCTCTAAATAATTGAGAATGACAGAGTACTCAGCGATTTGAGGATTGGTGCGCCTGGCTTTATTTAATTCTTTATCGAAGGTTTTGGCTACATTTTCAGGCCACTTTTTTTCCTTTGCCTTTTTGGCCAATTCATTGAGTTGTTCCTCCTGCGGGTTTTGCCCCAATTCTTCCTGGATGGTTTTAAGCTGTTGATTAAGGAAATACTCTTTCTGTTGCTTTTCAATATCCCCTCTGACTTTGCTCTGTATCTGGTTTTTTAATTCAAGCATCTGCAATTCATTGTCCATCATGGCAAGAATTTGCTTAGATTTTTCCTTTATATCGTTCTGCTCGAGTATGGTTTGTTTTTTCCTGGTTTCAGCAGCTAAGTTGGATATGATGAAATAGAGAAGAAAAATATTGCTTTTAATGTTTTGAATCATCATATTGGCCTCCAGTGGTATATTGGGGGACAATTCAATAATCCGTTTAGCTATATCTTTAATGGAAGAAATCGTTGCGTCAAGCTCCAGGTCTTCAAGTGGATACTCCTCCTCAATAACCTGTATTTTGGCTTCTATGTATGGATCTTCCAACAAAAAATGATCCACCACAAACTTCTTTCGTCCTTGCAAAATAGCAGTAGTACTGCCATCCGGCATGGTCAATACTTTTATGATCCTTGCAACGGTTCCGGTTTTATATAAATCTTCAGACCCCGGTTCTTCAATCTCTCCGTCAGTCTGTGCCAGTACACCTACAAATTTGTCTTTCTTTTGTGCAACCCTAAGGGCTTGTGTCGATTTCTGCCTCCCTATGTTTATGGGTATAACCACTCCTGGAAAAAGCACCGTATTCCTTAAAGCAATTATAGGTAACTGATCGCTGTACACGTCATCCTTCGCAGGGTTTTCATCATCACTGATGGAAAACATGGGAACTGAATCCACATCATCCATCGGAGAAGTAAAGGCTCTATTATTAAACATGTATTTATATTATTGATGCCACAATGGCAATGATTACTTCAAATAGATTCAGAAGTGTTGTATGACAATTACTATACCATGGAAATAAAATGGAATTAATGACTGATTATTCATAGATCATCAGACAAAATAAGACAAAAAGTCAGTGTTTTATGTTATTGTAAGACTTCCTCTTCTATAGGAAATTCCAGTTCTTCACCTTCCTCATCAAGATCAATGATCGCCTTTTCCTGAACAGAATCCACTTCAAATTTTAGGTTCTCTATGATAAAAACCTGTCTTTCAGGTGTATTCTTACCCATATAATAAGATAGGATGTCCTCAATATTGGTCTTCTCCTGTACAATGACAGGTTCCAGTTTTATATTATCTGAAATGAAATCTTCAAATTCACCAGGAGATATTTCACCAAGTCCTTTAAACCGGGTTATTTCGGCTTTACCCCTTAACTTTACTATGGCTTCCTGCTTTTCAGATTCTGAATAACAATAAAATGTCTGTTTTTTATCCCTCACTCTGAATAGGGGTGTGTCCAGTATATAGAGATGCCCGTTTTTGACAAGATCCGGAAAAAACTGAAGGAAAAAAGTTAACAAAAGCAATCTGATATGCATACCATCTACGTCCGCATCAGTGGCAATCACGACCCGGTTAAAGCGGAGGGTTTCTATGCCGTCTTCTATGTCCAGCGCATGTTGAAGAAGATTGAGCTCTTCATTTTGATAGACAATTTTTTTGGTAAGGCCATAACAGTTGAGTGGCTTTCCTCTCAATGAAAACACAGCCTGTGTCTGAACATTTCTGGCTTTTGTAATAGATCCACTCGCAGAATCGCCCTCTGTAATAAATATAGTGGTCATGAGTTTGTCTTCGTCAGCCACCTTTTTACCGTCGGTGAGGTGCACTCTGCAATCTCTCAGTTTTTTGTTGTGAATGTTGGCCTTTTTTGCCCGTTGATTGGCCAGTTTTTTAATACCTGCAATCTCTTTTCTTTCTCTCTCTGATTGCAAAATCCGTTTTAAAAGGGCATCAGTCGTCTCTTTATTTCGATGGAGGTAGTTGTCAAGTTTATCTTTAACGTAATCGACAATAAAAGTTCTTATGGTGACTCCATCGGGAGCCATATGGGTGGAGCCCAGCTTGGTTTTGGTTTGTGATTCAAAAATGGGATCCTCTACCCTAAGACTTATGGCGCCAATTATCGATGACTGTATGTCTTTAGCATCAAAGCTTTTGTTATAAAATTCCCGTATGGTTTTGATCAATGCTTCTCTGAAACCCTGAAGATGAGTCCCTCCCATCGTTGTATTCTGGCCATTCACAAATGAATAGTATTCTTCTCCGTATTGATCTCCATGAGAAAGTGCTATCTCTATGTCCTCATCCTTTAAATGGATAATGGGGTAACGGAGAGTCTCAGGATCATTTTTTCTCTCCATCAGATCTTTCAGACCATTTTTAGAGTACAGTATTTTTCCGTTAAAATGGATTTTAAGACCCGAATTAAGATAGGCGTAATTCCAAAGCATGTTTTCTACAAATTCGCTTCGGTATTTATAATGCTTAAAAATGGTTTCATCCGGAGCAAAGAAAATCACTGTACCGTTGTCGTCACCCGCTTTTTCAATTTTTGATTCGGATTTGATCTCACCCTTTTGAAATTCCGCTTCCTTTTTCTTTCCATCTCGAAATGATACCACCTTAAATTGGCTGCTTAACGCATTCACCGCTTTGGTTCCTACCCCATTTAATCCAACAGATTTTTTAAATGCTTTGGAATCGTATTTTCCACCAGTATTTATTTTTGATACACATTCCACCACTTTACCCAATGGAATACCTCGCCCGTAATCCCTCACTTCGACGATGCCATTCTCAATTCGCACTTCAATTTCTCTACCATATCCCATGACATATTCGTCGATGCAATTATCCATGATCTCCTTTAAAAGGATATAAATGCCATCGTCGGCGGAAGTTCCATCTCCCAGTTTTCCAATGTACATGCCCGGACGTAAACGTATGTGTTGTCGCCAGTCAAGTGATTGTATGTTGTCTTCAGTATATTCGTGCAAACTCATGTTTCTTTTGTTAAATGTCCAGCCAATATACAAACATATTATATAATTATTAAATATGAATGTTTATTATTTTTATCATCCTTTTTCTATTCCTGTATCAAATGAATGAAGTGCAGAAATCAAAATGAATTTTTACTCTCTGCTGCCATGAAATCCTTTTAGTTTTACTCCCTTTTAAGTAGAGATAAGACAGATACATTTAATTACTTCGTGTCATCTTCAGGTTTATATGGTAATTATATTGCAAATATGGAGTATTTTATACTTTTATCCATCGAAACATCATTCAGAACTGCCTTTCTTCAAAAAGAATTGCATTTAATATACACAACGCTTACATTACTTAATAATTCATAAAAGATGACATCAACACATTTTTCTGATTTAATCTGGAAATATACACTTAGATACATGATATGCCTATTAATTGGTTTATTTTTCATTTCTGGTGTAAGGGCACAGGTAGACCCATCTGTAATACTTCCCGTACGCGAAAGGGCTGAATGGATTGACAACATGCTTGAATACAGGATAGACTCATTACTTCCCGAATTGATGAGAAGGGAGGGCATTCAAATGTGGATATTGATATCCAGGGAATACAATGAGGATCCTGTCATGAAAACCATGCTTCCCTCCTCATGGTTGTCGGCCAGAAGAAGAACCATTATGGTATTTTACGATGGAGGTGGAGAGGAGGCTATTGAAAAAGTAGCTATTGCCAGATACAGCGTAGGGAGACTTTTGCAAGGAGAGTGGAATATAGATGTATATCCGGATCAATGGGAAGCATTGGTCAATTATATAGAGGAAAAAGATCCATCGAATATTGGAATCAACACTTCTGATCATTTTGGTTTGGCAGACGGAATAGCTCACACTGATTATACTACTTTGATGAAAAACATACCTATTCGATATCGTGAAAGAGTTATTTCTGCTGAAAGACTGGCCATTGCATGGTTAGAAACGAGATCTCAAATGGAATTAGATGTATATCCTGTCCTATGCAAACTCGGACACGATATACTTAAAGAAGCATTTTCTTCCAAAGTGATTATTCCTGGTGAATCGAGTACTGATGATGTGGTATGGTGGCTCCGTCAGAGAGTTGTGGATCTTGGATTACAAACCTGGTTTCACCCTACAGTATCTATACAACGCGCTGATAGTGAAAAGTTTGACCATCTGAGAAGTTTTTCCACAAGACCTGGAATGCAAATCATACAACCTGGCGATCTTCTACATGTTGATTTTGGCGTTACATACCTAAGGTTAAATACGGATCAACAACAACATTTTTATGTTCCCAGAGAAGGCGAAAATTCTGTACCTGAATATTTGCAAGCAGCCTTTAAACAAGGCAACCGGTTGCAGGATATTTTGGTTTCCCATTTTGATACTGGAATTTCCGGCAACGAAATTTTAAATAAATCCCTGATCCAGGCTGAAAGTGAGGGAATAAATGCCAGTATATATACCCATCCTATTGGTTTTCACGGACATGCAGCCGGACCGACCATCGGGTTATGGGACAGTCAGGAAGGAGTGCCAGGTCAAGGTGACTATGAAATGTTTTACAACACGGCATATTCCGTTGAACTCAATGTATCTGTCTATATACCAGAATGGGATAAGATCATTCGCATTATGCTGGAAGAAGATGGGGTGTTTACAAAAGAAGGCTTTTATTATCCCGACGGCAGACAGGAAGAAATTTATTTGGTGAAGTGAAGTCATTCTGATTTTGATACAGAGAATCGCATTGACAGTTTACTTTACTACTCATACGGCACCTACACATAGCTGTGCTCTAAAGACTTGGTTCATCACTTGGTATTTAATATTCCAGCACAAAATAAAATGTATTAATACCTATGGGAACGTTTAATCTCTCTCAGGTTTGTTACTTTTTCCCCTGTACACCGGAAATGTCATACTTCCATAATGCGCAAAATGGGTATGGGCTTTAACGTCCATTTTATAGATGAGTATAAATTCATTGAGAAAATTTTCCAATTCCTCATAGTCAAATTTTCTTGAGACCGGTTTAGGATAGAACGCAATATGCCGTATGGTGCCATTTTTATCCCAAAATACATTTATCCATATCTTAATTCCATTTAGTTCAAAATGGGTTTCGTGAGAATAATTTTCAATATCGATGATGAGACCATACCAAACCTTAAAGGCCTTTTCCATTGATTGGTCACAGACTGCCAAAAGTGGTAAAGGGTGATTTGTGATCATTTGCTCATATCCCTTTTCGTATTCTCCGATTAGAAATACCTGGGGCAACCTAAACTCTTGCCCCCATAGTGCATTTATATGGGCAAAGGATAAAAATAGGGCGATATAGTATATCCTTAGCAGCATTGTTCCCAAAAGTACACTTTTATAATTCGTTTAATATCATCCTTGGTAAAGGTTTGGATATTTATTTGCTAAACCCATAGTGTGAATCAGAATAGGTCGGGAATACTTATCATTTTTTCAGGTTGATAGTAAGTATATAGTCATTGGTCTAATTTGATAGGAGGATTGTAATCTTTAACGGATATTTGCCTTTGTTATGTTAAAATTCTGTAATTTTAAGTTATATGACATTAGATATCATAGCGGCTTTGGTTATCGCCTATGGAGCATACGTAGGGTACTCCAGAGGAATAATCAGGACGATTTTCGACACCGTATCCATACTGGTAGCCATATTGGTCACTATGAAATTTGCTCCCATTGCCATAGATCTGGTTTATAAAATCACACATTTTCCTCCCGCCATCAGTTTTATAACCGGTGTAGTATTAACTTTTATAGGTGTCATGGCTCTTGTACGCTTCATTGGCCAACGATTGGAAGGACTTTTAAAAGCCATTCATGTCAACTTCGTGAATAAAATGGCAGGTGCGGCATTACAAGGTTTATTTTTTGCACTTATACTTAGTTTTATACTTTTATTCGCCGAGCGCATCGATTTTCTAAAGGAATCTACAAAAAAGGGTTCTATTTCCTATGCCGTTTTAAGGCCTCTGCCCGATCATGCTTACAGAGTATTTCATAAATTACAACCCGCCTTCAGCGATCTTTGGGATAAAACCATGGATGCTATGGACAGCGTTAAGGTTAAAGAAGATGAGAAAGGAAAGTGAGTTTTTTATGGTATAGTATGTGATCGCTCAGTGTGTTACTTTTACACTGTCACAACCAATCGTCTCTGCCTGTTGTTAAAATAATATGGTACGTGATATGTGGTCTTATATTCAGGAGTTGTTCAGGAATCAGGAAAAGGTAAAAGCAGAGCTCCCTTTTTTGCATGAAAGTATTGATCTTGATTCTTTTCCTCAATCAGAATATAATGAGTGGTTAAAAGGCAACATCCATGATCTATTGAAGAGGCGTTTGCAACAAGCTTATTTTAGTTTTATAAGCGGAGCAGATCCTTTAGACGCTGGATTTGAGTTTTTTGACACCCCGCAAAGCAATGGTTTTGTTATTTTTCAACAACAAAATGACACTCTCAGCGATTGGGATTTTAGATTTTTTCAACATTATATTGCAGATGTATTGCAAGAGGAAAACTATGTAATTAACCTCGCCGATGTGCGTTCTCAAAAAAAGTCATCCTGGATTGAAAAAGTGTTCAAATATTATTTAAAACCATCCTCAGAAATGAGAAGCCGAATACCATCTGAGCAACTATATGGTAATGTCTCCATAGAGTATATAAAAAGAGATGAACGTCCCTATATGATTAGGCTGCTTGCCAATGTCTATCAGGATCAAAATTTCGGGGAGGTTCACCCATTTGGTGATTTGATCAAAAAAATATCGGGGTAAGAAAAAAATGCCATTCACAGATAAAGAATCATCCCTGGTTCCGGCTTATTAAAACTAAATGCATCATTTCCTGTTACTTTTATATATTCAACCATCTATATACCTGCTTTTCAAAAAACAACAAGCTCATTTCTGCAGATGCCAAAAAATAAAAATCCTGTTTCTAAAAAGTTGCTCATCATGTTTGCTCTCGGACTAGCATCTGAAGAAGAAATGAACATCATTGAAAACAATTTGGGTGAAAACCCAGGAATTGCAGGGTATGTTGACACTGTAAAAGAGATGATGTGTACTATAGCCAGCTCTTACGAAATCTATCCACCGGAAAGAAGTTGATAGCCCGATAAATATAAGTCTCTTTACACTTTATACTGCATTCTGACTTTACTCCAGTCCATTATCTTCATTCTTTGATAACAAGTATTGATAAACCTTCCTTCCCAGTTCAGCCATAAAAGGTTGCCCAATGGTTTTGTACTCGTAAACTCCATCATTAAAAATGCCATTTTGATTGACGAGCATGGTCGCAGTGAGGAAAAATCTCACATCGTTTTCTGCATCTTCAACATATGAGCAGTCGGTAAGGGTGCCATAAGCAAAACCCACTTTATTTTTAATGGTAATATGATCAGGGATTGGTTCTTTACTATCGCCAAACATAAAGAATTTAACATAGCCGTCATAATATTTTGAAGTGTCGGTATAGCATGCAAAATCCTTTGGCAACTTGTCCAAGGTTGTCATGAGAAAGGCATAATCATCGTCATCGATATTATATCTCGTCCTTTCAGGAAACCATTCCGGAAAAAGAGCTACCATAAATGATCGTTCCAGATCCTGAAGATTGATAAAATTTTTTTCACTCATATCAAACGGCTGTCGTACCTCTTCCCCTTTTTGATCTATATATCCCAACCCCTTGTGCGTGTGTGTAAGAGAATCCGATATGGGTAATTCAAAAACCGAATAACGAAGATCTTCCTTATAAACAGGGTCTTTGGGATCACCAAAATAATATGGATTTACATAGCGGTTTTCTTCTGTAGAAAATCCGGACACCCCTACCCGGGTAATGATTCTGGAATTGGTAAAAATGTCTTTATCCCTAAGTTCGCGATTAATGTATTCCTGCCCCAGAAACTCATACAGTCTTACATAGGAATTATTGTCACTTACCGTGAATATCTGTTCAATAAATGAAGCGATAGAAGGAAGGCCTGTAGACGAACAAGTGTCATGTATCATTTCTGTCATGGGCTCTCTTCCTGCACCAAAATAAACAGGCATATCGCGGGTAACAGCATATCCCATATCTCTTAATTCCTTTAATCGCTGTAATGCCAGAAAAGCTACCGGCATTTTTACGGTACTGGCCGGATAAAAATACCTGGCGGTATCCAAACCAAAAGTATAACGATTTCCAGGTACGAGTTTTCCATCCTTTTTTTCGACAGGCGTAAATACGATCTGAAGTTCGTATTGCTCCAAACTGTCATTTACCGTTTTAATGAAAGCTTCATCCGATTGCATTATAGTATTAAGTGGATTTTCTTCTCCTCCGGGTGAAGTACAACCCATAACCGACATTAAAAGAAGGCTTAAAAATATTCTGATATCCATGTTAAAATATTAAATTGATACAAAATAATAAAAACGATCACACCTACCAACAACCGATAGGCATACACATTGGCGCGTTTGTATTTGGAGGCAAAGGTCGATGTGATCCAACTACCTGTATACGAACCTACAGCCAGCAACAATCCTGCTTCCCAGTGAATCAAGCCTTTGAACCAGAAAATCAGTATAACGACAAAGGTATAAATTCCTATAACCATGACTTTTATGGCATTGGCCTCTATCAGGTTATAACCTGCAACCAATACAAGTACAGCCAAAACAGGTATCCCTACACCCATTTGAATGAATCCCCCATAAAATCCTATTATAAGAAAAGAAGGTATAACAATCCATGAAGAAGGTCTGAAATCCACTGATTCCGTTCTGAGCCAACGATGGGGTTTGACCAACAAAAGGGCAAACAGGACGATCAGTAAATACTTAAAAACTTCCTTAAAAGCATCATTGGAAACAATGGTAGCTATATACACTCCTGCCATGGCGCCGGCAAAAGATGAAATGATGTATCTGCTGCTTTTCGAAAAGTTGAGTTTCCCATGACGATAAAATACCGATGTGCTGACAATGGATGTAGCCATCACGTTGATGCGGTTCGATCCATTGGCCAGATTGGCCGGGAGGCCGATGACATCCATTAACAGGGTCAAAGTAATGACAGATCCGTAACCTGCCAACGTATTGATACAACCGGCAAATACTCCTCCAATGATCAATATTATATAGTGAAATATCTCCAATTCTTCCATGTCAATCCTCCCTTTCCTGACACAGTTCTATAAGTACTCCTCCCGTTGACTTTGGGTGCAGAAAACATACCCACATATTATCGGCACCTTTTACCGGTTCGTCCTGCAGTAAAGTAAATCCCTCATTTGCCAGCCGCTGCATTTCTTCTCTGATATCCTTGACGGAAAATGCGATATGATGTATCCCCTCACCTTTTCTTTTGATGAATTTGGCGATGATTCCCGACTCATCAATGGATTGCAATAATTCAATCTTGTTGGAACCGCATTTGAAAAAAGAAGTGATGACACCCTGATCCTCAACCCACTCCCTCTTATAGGGTTCTACTCCCAGCAATTTGCTGTATAGTATATCTCCTTCATCAATATCCTTTACAGCTATACCTATGTGTTCTATTTTTTCCATAATTTGTCAGATGTACTTATAAAAGCAGCTAATTTATCAATTATCCTCATCTTTACTTTTAAAGTCAGTTAAAACTCTGCATCCTATCATTTCAATAATTTCAATCATTGCTGTATTTTACCTCCCACACTCAAATTAATACACATGATCCATACCATTGATTTAAAATTTCAGGGTCTCGACCACGTCATAGCAGCATTTCTGATAGAGACCAGCGAAGGTCCTGTATTGGTAGAGACAGGACCGTATTCTACCTTTGAACATCTCAGGGAAGGCGTAAAAAATACAGGTTATTCCCTCGATCAGATCAGACATGTATTTTTAAGTCATATCCATTTTGATCACGCAGGTGCTTCATGGGCACTGGCAGAGAATGGAGCAAATATATATGTTCATCCGGTAGGAAAACCCCATTTGGCCAGTCCTGAAAAACTCGTTCGGTCTGCTACCAGGATCTATGGCGATCAAATGGATGTATTATGGGGACAATTAAAACCCATTGATCCATCCTGTCTTATTCCCTGCGATCATGGAATAACGGTTCAGATCGGAGATAAAAAGTTTATCTCCTGGCATACGCCCGGACACGCTTCCCATCATATAGCCTGGCAATTGGATCATCATTTGTTCACGGGTGATGTAGCGGGGATAAAAATCGAAAATGGCATAATTCACCCACCATGCCCCCCACCGGATATAGACCTGGAAGCCTGGCAAGACTCCATTATACTGATCAGGTCATTGCCGGTGCAGCACTTGTATCTCACTCATTTTGGTAAAATCGACAATATTTCACGTCATCTCGATGCGCTTGAAAAATCGCTTTTAGATTGGGCAGAATGGATAAGACCTTTTGCCGAATCCAACACAGAAATAGATCAGATCACTCCAAAGTTTCAGAAATATGTCGCTGAGCAATTGAGACATGGAGGATTGACAGAAAAAGGAATTCAGCAATACGAGGCGGCCAACCCTTCCTGGATGAGTGTGTCAGGGTTGATGCGTTATTGGAATAAAAAAAATATAGGTTGATTTATCCTATCATAACATCTTTTCGAGAAAAAATATCTTTGCGTCCCTGCGTCTCTGCGAGAAAAACTTCTTTGCGCCCCTCTTTGAGTCTCTGCGAGAAAAAATATCTTTGAACCCGTCTTTGCGCCTCTGAGAGAGAAAGATCTATGTCTAACATAATTCAAATTCGCTTCAAAGTCAATTTTGCAATCAGTCTTTAAATATGCAGTGTTTTTAACTTTACATTCTTCCTTATTTCAATTATTATTGCCTACCTTTCTTTTCATTGATGTAAGAAATATACAAAATGGATAATATCAGAATAGGACTCATCGGTTGTGGAATATGGGGGCAGAAAATTCTCGATGATCTCCTGTCCCTTCACATTGAAATTCGTGTAGCAGACCCGCATCCGCCTGCACTGAATCTAGCCTTAAAAAAAGGAGCCCGTTCTGCTCATCTTCATGTTGACAAGCTCCTCGAATTAAATATGACTGCGTGGATTATTGCTACACCATCCGTCACTCATTTTGAATTAATCCAAAAAGTGCAGCATACACATGTACCCATTTTTGTCGAGAAACCGATGGTGACCTCACTCAAGGATGCCATTCAGATCAGGGACACGTGTCACAAGGATATTTATGTAATGCACATATGGAAGTGTCATCCCGGAATCAAAATGCTGGCCGAAATTGCTTCAAACAAAACTTTAGGAAACGTCAAGGGTGGTAAGTCGATCCGGGCCAACTGGACAAGTCCGAGGAAAGACACAGACAGTTTATGGAATCTGGCCATTCATGATCTGTCTATTAGTGAATGTTTGTTGGGAGAGATGCCCGCCATCAAATCAGTCATTGCTGAGAAACACGCAGGTATTATAAGAGGTCTATATGTTCATATGGGAAATGAGCCCTATTATTGCTTTGAAGCATCCAACCGGTTTCCAGATAAAAGACGTGAAGTACGCTTATTTTGTGAATTTGGAGTGGCCATATTATGGGATGAAATTGTCGATTACATTGAAGTATATGAAGGTAACGACCAAAGCCAATTAACAAAGGATTCCGTAAGCCGGATCTATTTTGATCGCACTCCACCTTTAAAAATTGAATTAATTCAGTATATCAACTATTTAAAAGGTGGTCCGCCTCCTATTTCCGATCTGGAAGAAGCCATCCGGTTAATAAAAGCTCTTGATGTTATACAAAATTTGATCAAACCATGACTTATGTAAAAGCATCCGTACTACTACCTATTACGAAAGAGAGAGGCCCATTACTTCCCTATTCTGTGGGCAGCATACTTCAGCAGACCGTCAAAGACATCGAAGTATTAATCATCGGGGACGGAGCAGACAGTGCAACAAGAGAAGTGATCCATGAGTTACAAAAAATGGATGATAGGATTCGTTTTTTTGATTTTCCAAAAGGCATCAGAAGAGGAGAAGTGTATCGTCATGAAGTTTTAACTCAAAACGCCAATGGAAAAATTATTTGCTATCTCCTTGATAGAGACCTTATGCTACCGGATCATGTGGAGAAAATGATCCACAATCTTGAGAATCACAACTTTTGCGTTCATGCCAGTATTTCAGTTAAGGAAGATCATTCACATTTTTTATTGAGAAAGTATCTTGTGGGTGAAAATTTGGAAAATGAGAAAAACAAATTTTTCCATGGTGGTTCACTCTATTTTTCACCTGTAGGGCATACCTTAGAGATCTATAAAAAACTTCCCTATGGTTGGCGTACAACTCCCGGCCATTTATTTACTACCCATTATATGTGGCAACAATTCATGGCACATCCTGAAATTAAAATAAAATCTACTTTAGACATGACTATTTTGTATTTTAAGAGGGGAGACCATCCCGGATGGTTGGCAGAAAAACGAGCTAAAGAATTAAAAAAATATTACCCCATCATACAAGATTCCAACTTTATGACCAAAATAAAAAATGAAGTGTTGGAAAACCTGGTTAATGAAAATGAAAAATTACTCAGTTCCAATTTACTCATCAGGGGAAAAGGCATTTCTCATTTACCCGATAAAATCATGCATGAATTATCAAAACTGATTAAGAAAAGGTGGTAAATCTTTCAGCAATCCAAAATTTCTGGCTCTTTCACTAAGTACAACTTTTTCAAATGGCCATGGAATCCCCAGGTCGGGATCGTCCCACTTACACCCAAAATTGTCGTCTTTGCCATAGTCGACATAGGCTTCAGATACGGATTGGATATGCAATGACTTTTCAGGGAAATACCACCCATGCATCACTCCACTTGGAAAAGTCAAGGCTGCCAAATCATTTTCTGTCAAATAATAGAGTGCATGTTGCATATAAGTCGGAGAATCTTTTCTCATATCTTTCAGACCCAAATAACAACTCCCCTGAATCAGACAAAAATACTCGTCGTGCCTATTGTGGTAATGCATGCCCCGAAATACATGAGGTTCCGATTTCACAAAACTCCATTGAACAGGGTCAATAACGGTTCCCCAATTTTTTTGAAATATTTCTGTGAAGCTTCCCCTGGGATCTTTGTGTTCGTTTAATTTTACTAATCGACTTTGATCTATAACTTTCCCATCGATCAATGAAGATGTATAAGATGGTGATATGTTTAGTTTTTCAATTTGCTTCATTCCATGTCAATTTATAAACCGAAAGTATATAATATAAATGAGAGCAAAGAAATAATAAATGTAAATGTATGAAGTGTTATTCTGGAAATAGGTTCCTTTCCACAATTTTAAAAAATGGATGCGTAATGTTTTAAAATAGTCAATAAAAAAATCAAACCAGCTTTGGGCATCCTCATTGACTTTGCCTTCTATTTTTGATTGTAATAATAAAAATGCACACATGAGGATATAAAAATAGGGCACAGACAGTTCTCCACCTGAAATAATCAGCATACCTCCATGAAAAACCAAGGCTATTAATCTCGATGCAAAGGTGAATCTTCTAAAAAGAACCAATACGCATAAACTAATTTCAATACCGATAACAAACCAGGAAAAGAATAAAGCCACCCAAAAAACTGAAATAAAATCAAGCAGTATATTTATGAGGGAAAGATCATAAACTTGTGTAATAAAATTGTTAAAATAAGTACCGTTTCTCCAGTCTGTTTCTAATATTTTACTAATAGATGAGCCAAAGTAAAGTATTGATAACTGTATCCTGAAAATTAAATCATTACCTCTGTATACTCCCAATAGTATAAATAAACAGGCTAACAATAAATTATTGGTAGAATAGAAAAGCTGGTTGCTTAATATGATCCACAAAATGATCAAGCCTAGAATAAAGCAAGCTATTCTATTCATCTTTCTAAATACAATTCCCAGACAACACAAAAAAGTTATACCACCAAGAAGGATTCTATATCCGACTCCCGGTTCAAAAATCCAGAAAAAATCGATGAATGGTGCAAATGGATATGTTCCGTAAAAGAATTTAGTTTTAAAAAAGATGGAGAAAATCAGCAACAAAAGTGCAATATGGCTTTCATACATGGGCAAGTTGAATTGATGACCTCTATTCAGCATCATAAACCCATGTATTTAAAGCTTTCCCGTTGACCGAATAATAAATTTTAATGGAAGGCTGCCACTCATTTTGCTGCTTTCTTTTCTTTTCCACTGTATTTACCAACCTGAAAACATTGTGTATCGATCTGTTTTCTCTTCCTTTTGATGCAATTCCGTACCTGGACATGATTTCCTCATCCGTGAGCTGGTGATCTTTCAAGTAAACTTCTATATGGTAAAAGGAGATTTGGTCATAAGGCGTCCAACAAAAAAACTTCACATCACTAAATCTTGCATAAATGATTCCCATGACCTGAGCAGTAAAAAATAATAATACAAAAACTTTTAGTACACGATTAAGCATTGGGGGTATTTCATAAATTAATTCTAAAGTAACCATTATCCTCTGATCGAAAAACCAAATAGAAAATTTTTTTGAATAAAAAAAGAATGATCACTTAGCACCTTTGCGTGAAAATCCTCTTTGCTTGTGCCCCTGCGAGAAAATCTACTTCGCGACTCTGCCCCTCTGCGAGAAATACTTCTTCGCGTCTCTGCCCCTCTGCGAAAAAAAAATCTTCGCGACTCTGCGTCTCTGCGAGAAAAGCTTCTTTGCGTCTCTGCGACTCTGCGAGAAAAAAGCTTCTTTGCGTCTCTGCGACTCTGGTACGCCATGAGGCGTGTGTCATAATATTAATTAACCATTAAAACCCAGTATCATGAAAGGGATACATAGGCCAATTTGCCGTTCAGCCTGAAGCAACCGGAAGGCATGGGGAGGAAACGAACCATGTTAAGTTTCTGG
>JBGTBR010000014.1:0-40804 GCA_041749255.1 Saprospiraceae bacterium | reverse complement strand
TGACCACTGCAGTGTTGCGTAACGAAGCCTTACCGGGTTCACTTGTATTACGGCTCGCATAATCGCTTTACCAGAAACTTAACATGGTTCGTTTCCTCCCCATGCCTTCCGGTTGCTTCAGGCTGAACGGCAAATTGGCCTGTATATCCCTTTCATGATACTGGGTTTTAATGGTTAATTAATATTATGACACACGCCTCATGGCGTACCAGAGACCGCGAAGAAAAACCGCAAAGGGAAACGCAAAGATGGAATGTTTATCGACCTCCTTTGCGGGCTTAGCGTGAAATTCTCCCTTCTTCCTTCCGTTGGTTCTTATTAGAAAATACCATGGAAATTATGAAAATATCGATGATTTCTTAAGGCTTGTGTTGACTTTAGTTTTTCCCGCAGATCTCGCAAATAAACGCAGAATTGGAATGGATAAAACTACTTTCCTGGTAAATCTGTTTTGACTATTTTAATGAGAATGCCGGGATAGGCAAAAAGAATGAAAAAACATATTGCTACTTTTCAAATCACTGATGACTTTGATTTTGCAACTCGCTATTTTTAGATATCAAGTTTTTTCGTTGGTCACAATATGAAAACGAAACTATATGAAAGTAATAGGAATTGAAATTGACAAAAAAAGAGCCATCTGTATTGCTTTAGAAAAAGACAACGAGGGGAATTATAAAGATTTAACGGGAAAGTTCAGATATCTTGAAATCCGTGAAGACCAGGACAGTGGAGAAATCAAAAATTTTCAATCAGAAATACACTCTTTTTTCAACAGTATAAATCCGGATACCATTGCTATTATCTCAAGACAAACAAAGGGAAGATTCTCCTCTTCTACTTATTCGTTTAAACTTGAAGGATTGATTCAATGCTATGACAAGTTAGATGTTGAATTTGTTTCTCCGAGGACTCTTACTGCTTATTATAAAAAGAATAATTTACCGGTGCCATTTGACAACAACTATCAGGAGAATGCTGTCAAACTGGCAAACTATTTATTGAACAGATAGTGAAGGAGTTACCGGACTATAAAGTTTTTTCCAAAAACATTCCATCGATAATTAGTAAAGAAATCAACAGGATAAAAAACACTCTCCCCTGGATCGGTAGTCTTAGTAAAAATGTCGATTTTATACTATTGTAGCTTTTCATAATTATACAATTTTGCTTCATTGTAAATTAAAAAATTGAATTATTATGAAAACAATCATGCTACCCAAACTTTTAATTAACCTAATATTAGTAGTCATCTTCGGGTTTTTTTCCTGTTCTTCAGATGATTCCGTTGAAACTACCCATCTGGAGCTCGCCATTGAGGAATATGAGGAATTAAAAGCAGACCCAACTTTTATCGAATTCTCTGTGCCACACGACAACCCCGGCCCTCCTTTTTATGCGAGAATCGCCGAATTGGGTCCCGACCGCCTTTTTATGGAATCAGGAAATACTGTTATCATTCCTATGATGCGAAATGTGGATTGCATCAATCCGGCATTCAACCTATTAAACATGTTTGACGTACCCGGCGCGTTTGGCTGTGATTTGACCCTTCACGGCAAAGGACTAATTGAGCCAGGATCCACTCCTGACGTCTTTCCTGTGATGGCCTATTTAGAAAGCAACAATATGCCCATCTGGTTTGTGGACAGAACCCCCTTATTGGCAGCAATGGCAGACGGTATTCTGACGCTCAGTGAGCTTGAAACGCTAAATCCTAAAAAAGGAGTGGCATCACGGTACATTGAGTACAACAAACCCAGAACCGCCGAAAATCACCTGCTTGTTATTGAAAGCAGAGGTGTGATACCTTCTACCAATCAAAGCTTTGAGTTTAATGTCAATTCCATCACCAAGGCTTTGCAAAATGTAGAACTCACCATTCAATAAATTAAGATATTTGGATCCTGACGGAAATGTAAGTTTAGTGTTTAGAGCAAGACCATCATACATTGATATATAAGCGACAGTCCGGATGCCGCCGGAAGTGACCAGTAACAAAGAATAAACTATAGTTAATGTAAAAAACAACTTAGGTATTGTTCATAATTATATATCCCCTAATGAAAGACTTTGTGGAAGCAATGTCATAGGTTACAATTTATTCATGATACTGATCTTTGCTTCTACTTCATTGGTCAATTCAGTATCAGTGCTAAAACCTTTGGATTTAAATCGGAGTTTACCTGACCTATCAATATAATATTTTGCCGGTATACCATTTGGCTGGTAAGATGAAGTAATGATGTGTTTGTCAGATCCCTGACTTACAGGCTCATCCAATAGCACTTGAAAAGTGTAATTATATTTTTCAATAAACCTTTTTACTCTATCCAATACATTTTTTCCCTTTTCATCTACCACTATAAATAAAAAAACCACATCCTGATGCTTGTTTACCAGTTGCTGCATAGCCGGAAAAGCAGCTATACATGGCGCACACCAGGTAGCCCATAAATCGAGTATAACAATTTGACCATTGTAGTCTGTTAAACTAACTTTTTTGCCACTTAAATCTTTCAGTGTGAATGGAGGTGCGTTTTCATCAAGTATATTCTTACTGAGTTCGCTGATCAATGATGCCTGGATTCCTCCCTGCAGACTATCCAGGTACACATCAAAGTTTTTATTACTTCCCCCCTCACGGATATACATCGATTCCAGCTGGTCAATCATCTCCTTATTTAGTTTCCCCATGCCGGCTACTTTTAATATCAAGTGTTTTGCACCTTCGATGTCACCGTTTAATTCAAGTAGCTTCGCATATCGCGAAACAGCCGATGGTATCCCATTTTCCGGTGAGTCATCAAATGCCATGCGCTGATAACGTAGTGCTTCTTCATACCTCTTCACTGCAAATAAAGATTTGGCATAAGTATCGTAATAAGGATACTTTGCTAAATTCATAAACCGCTCCCAGTTTTCCTTTGTATACCCATCCTGTCTTGCGGAAGGATCATCTTTAAAGGCATTGTATCTCACCAAGGTTTCTTCTGCTATTTGGCAAGCGTAATTTAGATCAATCTCTTTTTCTATAAGTTGATTGGCCATCATGCTCAGAATGGAAGTTTGATTGAACTTATTTTTAATGAGATTTATGTATTTCTCAAATTCCTGATAATTCTTTTTCATGCCAAAGGCCAAAGCAATATTGCCATTGAGCATATCTATTGTTTCAGCATCTTTTGTTTTGTCCAATTGATGCTCTTTCATGATCTGATCTTTCATCTCTATAGATTTGAGCGGATCTGATTCTTTACTCATGGTACGTAAATCGGTCTGTAACCGACTAACCTCCTGGGCACCAATAATAAAACTCATAATAAAAAAGAATGCTGATGCCAATAATTTTTTAGAAAACATTTGAATTCAAATTATGGGTAGATATGATTTATAAATAAAACACGAATAATATTTTCTTAACCTAAAAGCGAAAAGTAATGTTTCCGACAAAAAAAGCAGTGACCCTTGATGGCGCAAATATATACTTGTGCTTTTCATAATCAAAAAGCTGTGACTTCGCAAAAACTACTAAAGGGGAAAGTTTAAGCAAATTAAGAGTCAGAAGTTCAGAGAATTAGCAAAAAAGATTTAAGTGGAATTAAAAAATATAGTAAAAAAATCTTCCATCCTTTACTCTTCTGCTCCATCTTACCTCTATAACTGGTCGTAAACAATGCAACTACTTTCCGGAATTGTATAACATATTCTGCTCTAAATAAGCGTATTTTAGCAGTATTTAATGCACAACTTAAATAAATGTGCTAAACCGAATTATTCATAAGGTACTTGCCTGATTTTTTATCCTGAATTAAGCGTGGGCAATTTCTCCGGTAAAAAGATATTCAAGCCTCATATATATTGGCCTTTGGCTTTTCTCCAGGAACCACTCATAAATAGTTTGGCTATTGCAGTAAGTGAAAAATGAAAAAATATCATCCTATTATAAAAGTAAAAGATTTTGCAAGTGAACAGTCTATAAAACTCCATGATAGAACGATTGCTATAACCCATGTGGCTGGCAATTATATGGCAGAGTTTGCTGACTTTATTCTATTTACTGTTAGTGTCATTAAAGAAACATTTACACGTAAGTTTGAATTTAAAGAATTTTTGCACCAAAGTTTTCAAATAGGAAATAAAACATTACTGCTTATTTCTCTCACCGGAGGTATTATGGGGTTGGTGATGACTATTCAATCACGCCCTGTACTGGTTGAATTTGGGGCATTGACAATGCTTCCTGGCATGGTGGCAATCTCCCTCATCAGAGAAATGGGCCCGGTGATAACAGCGCTTATGTGCGCAGGTAAAATCGGTTCAGGTATGGGAGCGGAATTAGGATCCATGAAAGTTTCAGAGCAGATTGATGCCATGGAAGTGTCTTCTACTAATCCTATCAGGTTTTTAGTTGCTCCGAGAGTGCTGGCGGCCACACTGATGATTCCACTGCTCACACTTTATGCTGACGCAATGGGCTTATTGGGAGGCTGGGCAGGCGTAAATATTAAAGACGATGTGCCCTTTATTCTGTTCTTCTCACAGGCGTTCAAAGCTGTTGGTTTTATAGATCTACTACCTGCTGTCATCAAAACTTTTTTCTTTGGAGCAGCGATCGGATTGGTAGGGTGTTACAAAGGATACAATGCCGGTCGTGGCACCGAAAGCGTGGGAGTGGCTGCAACCTCAGCAGTAGTACTTGCTTCACTTTTAGTGATAATTATAGATGTAATTGCCGCTCAAATAACCGATATGATATCATGAACACAGAACAGACAGTAACAGTTAAGAAAGTTTCATCTAAAATAAGAACTGGTGAGCCGATCATAGATATTATTAACCTGAAGAAATCTTTTGATCAAGATGTCATCTTAAAGGATGTTACTTTAAAACTATTTGAAGGCGAAAACTTAGTAGTGCTCGGTAAGTCCGGCACAGGTAAATCAGTATTGATAAAGCTCATTGTAAGGTTATTAAACGCTGATAGCGGAACCATCAAGGTGTTTGATAAAAATGTGGCAGAATTAAACAGGAAAGAGTTGGGAGAACTGAGGCAGAAAATCGGTTTTCTTTTTCAAAGCGGTGCATTGTATGATTCTATGACAGTGAGGCAAAATCTGGAGTTTCCATTGAGAAGAATGAAAAATTCTCTTAATGAAAAAGAAATTAAAGAAAAGATAAATGAAGTATTGGAAAATGTTGGACTGACTGACACTTTGGATAAAATGCCGTCAGAACTTTCTGGCGGTATGAGAAAACGGATAAGCCTTGCCCGAACCATTGTGGTTGACCCCCAGATCATGCTGTATGACGAACCCACGACTGGACTGGATCCAGTTACTTCCAGTGAGATCAGTTCCCTCATTATGGATGTGCAGAAAAAATATAAAACATCATCTATCATCATCACACACGATATAGAGTGTGCTCGATATACCGCCAACAGGATTGTCATGTTGGATGATGGAAATGTGTACAAAGAAGGAAAATTGGAAGACTTTGAAAACTCTACCGACCCATTGATTAAATCATTTTTTACAAAAATCTGATGTTTAACCTAACATCTAAAATATAAAATCTAACACCTGAAAAAATGGAAACACACACAAAAAAATATAAAGTGCGCTTAGGCCTGTTTACTGCAGGAGGGATAGTGCTGTTTATTATCGCCATATTCTTTATCGGTAAACAGCAAAACATGTTTGATCCGGTTTTTAAATTATCTTCAAACTTTTACAATGTCAGCGGATTGCAGGTTGGGAATAATGTACGTTTTAGCGGAATCAATGTAGGGGTTGTTGACAAAATCAACATCATCAACGATTCAACTGTGAATGTTCAAATGCTGATCAGAAAAAATGTAAATCAGTTTATCAAGTCTGATGCTATTGTATCTTTAGGTTCAGATGGAATGATTGGAGACAAGCTGCTATTGATTTCACAAGGCAGTAAAGACGCCCCTATAGTTGAGGAAGGACAACATATTGGATCCGTTGAGCCCATTGAAATTGATGCAATCATTGCGAGCTTGAATGTCACAGCAGGACATGCCGAAATTATTTCAAAGGAGCTTTCAGAGATTATGTTTCAGGTAAACAGCGGTAAGGGAACCCTCGGTAAACTGATACACGATTCATCCATTGCTGACAATATCAGCCAGTCGTCGGACAATCTTAAAAGAAGTAGCAAAGGACTTACAGATATTATGGCACATATAAACAGTGGGAAAGGTACACTCGGCAGGTTGATTCAGGATACGACAATGGCAGTTAACATTAACCAGACATTGGTCAATCTTGAAAGAAGTAGTAAAGGAATGGAAGAAACCATTGAAGCTGTCCAAAATAGTTTTCTTTTGAGAGGATTCTTTAAGAAAAAGGCCAAAGAAGAAGAAAAAGAGAAGAAAGCAGCAGAAAAAAATACAGATCCGGAAATAAAAGCTGTAGAAATAAAAGCAGAAAATGAAAATCAGTAGCGGATTAATGTAACCTCGATATTTTCCTGACCAGGATTTTCAAAACGGATCATTCAATGACGTCTAAGTATGATGAACTGGAAAATGATAAATTTTAAATTGCTTAGACAAAATGTGGGTCTGAACGCCTAAATTTGAGTACTTTTGTTGCTCTTAAGCTTTCATATGGGAGAACTTTGAAATCGCTCCCACCCCTACTATCTTACTCTTGACGTAGCAATTTAGACTTTTAAAAAAAGGAATAATATGAAAGAAGAAATTCAGGCATACAATGATAAACAATCAACTGAATTCAAGAAAATTTGTGACTTATTAGCCAATATTATTGAAAACGAACTGGCTGAGGGAGAAAGCAAAATCTGGCACGCTCATCCAGTATGGTTTTTGGAAGGAAATCCAACCGTTGGTTACAGCAAACTAAAAGACTGTATCCGACTTATGTTTTGGAGCGGAGCAGACTTTGGAGAAGAAGAACTTAAAATGGGAACAGGTAAATTTAAGGATGCATCAATTCGTTTTACATCAACAGACCAGGTGAATTTGACCGACTTAAAAAGGTGGATTAATAAGTCAAAAGCCATACAATGGGACTATAAAAACATTATTAAAAGAAAGGGCAAATTGGAAAAGTTGAAATAGTATGAAACCAACAGCTGAACATAACGAGCGCATGGCGAAAATGACTTTTGCTTCTGTATACCCTCACTATATCAAAAAAGTGGAGAGCAAAGGCAGGACAAAAGAAGAATTACATCAAGTCATAGAATGGCTTACCGGTTTTGATGACAAAAAGATGGAAAATCTGATAGCTGAGAATGTAAATTTTGAGACATTCTTCAAGAAAGCAGACTTGAACCCAAATGCAGAATTGATAAAAGGAGTCATTTGTGGTTACCGAATTGAAGAAATAGAAAATCCGATAACTAAACAAGTAAGGTATTTAGACAAATTGGTAGATGAATTGGCAAAAGGCAGGAAGATGGAGAAAATTTTGAGAGATTCGTAAAAATCGATAGATGATAAGATTTTTTATACAAAACTTGTAACTGCTCAGCTATAACTCCGGAGGGTTCAATATAAAAAGTATTTACACACCTTTAACTCAATAAAAGTTGCCTTATGAAAACATTTGGATTTATAATCTTCAGTTTCACTTTTATTACTGCTACTACATTTGGGCAATCAACTGATGAAATAGAAATCAGACAATTAGAAACTCATTGGACAGAATTGCTGGATAAAGGGGACACTACATCCTTATTAAAGATTTGGACTAAGGAATACGTGGTAAATAATCCAAATGGAAAAATTGTGACTTCTAAAGAAATTGTTGCACTTATGAAAAGTGGCCATAAATTTCCTGCAGTTGAAAGAATCATAGAAAAAATTACTTTCAATCAGAATATAGCTATAGTAATGGGTAAAGAGCTTCAGCAGCCAGTTAATATGACCACCAATCAAGAAAAATGGATACCCAGGAGATTTACCAACGTATGGGTAAAGGGTAAAAATGGATGGCAGTTAGCCTCACGTCAGTCATCAGAAATATGTACAGAATGATTTACCAGGGAGTTTTTAATAACAAGGACTCCAACAAAGGATTAACAATATCAAAGAAGAATTAACGACCATTTATTTTGCTTATGGAAACCCAACCGAATCTTGCTGTTTGTGTACCATTTTTATCGGTCAAGAATATTAAAAAGACCATTGTATGGTACGAAAAAATCGGTTTCAAATGTACCGCGACCAACCATATCTGGGAGCCTGATGGTGAACTTAACTGGGCATGGATAGAGTGGTATGGGGCAGCTTTTATGATTGGCCCTGATATAAGAAAAGTTACGCCCAGATTTAAAGATTCCGGACTTTGGTTTAATGTTCAATCTGTTGACGAAATGACTACATATTTAACACAACAGGGTATTTCATTTGAAACAGAAGACGAAACATTCTACGGAAGAAAAGTAATTTCATTCAAAGACATTAACGGTTTTACTGTTTCATTTTCCAGCGAGATTACCGGTAAATGACGAGGGTATCACAAGTAAAACATTCAAATAGCATCTGCAACGAAAAAAGTAGCTGGCATTCAAAATTTTATATAATTTTGTCTCCTGAGCCCTGGTCTACTTTTGTGAAGTCGCCACTGTAATCAATAATTTCTGCGGCGTATGCGGTTATGCACAATTAAAGCATTTGGTTTTGTCAGTCATTGTATTGGAATCGAAGCATATTTTAGGCCTTTAGATTTTTCGTATGTATAAGCAATTAATAAATGTTAACAGTTTGAACTTTACGACAAACAACACATATGAATACCATCATAAAAACTCCCGATCAACGACTTCGGGTCTTTGTGAGTTCTACCCTTCAGGAATTGGCTGAGGAGCGAGTGGCCGTGAAAGAAGCCATTATGAACCTCAACCTCATTCCAGTTATGTTTGAATGGGGCGCACGACCTTATCCTCCTCGTGACCTATACACAGCATACTTACAGCAGAGTCATATTTTTATCGGGATTTATTGGCAGCAATATGGCTGGGTATCTCCGAATATGGAGATATCAGGCTTGGAAGATGAGTTTGAGCTTTCTGTGAATATGCCACGACTTATGTATATTAAGAATCCGGCTCCTGACAGAGCACCTGAACTAAAGAGGTTGATAGGTTTGATTGGGGCATCCGGGGTTTCGTACAAGTCGTTTAATACTCTAACCGAATTAAAGTCCCTTGTCGTAAATGATTTAGCCATTCTATTCACAGAAAGGTTTGAGTCTTCATTCATTGATAATAAGCCTGCCCTCGAGTCTGATGTGATTAATGAAGAGTTTCCTATTCCACCATTACCCATGTTAGGAAGAGAAAAAGTGGTCGAATCAATACTCGATTTATTCCAAAAACAGAAAGTAAGACTTTTAACCCTCTCTGGAGCTGGAGGTATGGGTAAAACGCGTGTTGCACTGGAAGTGATTCGAAGGGTTAAAAATATAGGGTTGTGTCAGGTGTGTTTCGTGCAGCTTGCCTCTGTTGATAAAGCTCAAAATGTTCCAGTAACGATCCTTAGAAAGGTATTTCCGGCTGCAAAAGGGGGGACCCCAGATGTACAGTTATTGATTGAATTATTCAAACACAAAAGAGTATTACTCGTCCTTGATAATTTCGAACATCTTATTGAAGCTCGTCTGACCGTTTCGCAATTGTTGCAACATTGCCCCGACCTTCATATTTTGGTTACAAGCCGTGAGTTACTTCACATTTCAGGGGAGTTTGAATATGCCTTACAGCCTTTGGAACTTTCTCCGGTTGATAAAAATTTTCTGGAATTGGAGAGCATTCCATCTTCTATCGCATTATTCCTCCAGCATGCCAGAAACATCCACCCGGATTTTAAACTAAATAGTGATAACTATGATGCGATCAGTGAAATTTGCCTTTTGCTGGATGGGATACCATTGGCCATAGAACTGGCGGCTGCCAGAATGCGACTCCTTTCACCTATGCAAATTTTCAATTTACTAAAGAAGAGTTTGGATGTACTCAAAGCCGATAATCATGATATGCCCGATCGTCATCAAACCATTAAGGCTACTGTTGAATGGAGTTTTGCCTTGTTAACACCTCAAGAACAACATTCTCTGTGTATGTTATCTGTCTTATCGATTGGAGGTACCCTGGAAGCTGCTTCTTTTATCGGATCTCCTAACCAAATGGTTGCGGATATCTGGGACTTTCCGCGTAAAGGATTTTACGTCTCTGAATCCATCGATCATTTCTTAATGCATGATAATTCAGAAATAATTTATCTAGAAACAGCGGAGTCTCTTTTATCCAAAAGCCTCATATATACTTCCGTAAATCAGTATGGATTGTTGAGGATAAATTTCTATCAAACCATAAGACATTATTGCCTTGAAAAGTTGAGGGAATTTGGCTTAAAGCAGATTGCACTTAAAAAACACTTTCTTTATTATCTGTATCTCGCTGAACATATTTGGAGTAAGCTTAGGAGTGAAGATTCAGAAGCCTCGTATGTAATTCTCGACAATGATATTTATAATATTGAATCTGCATTACAATGGAGTGTTGACAATGAGCCATTGCTTGGATTGCGTTTGGCTGTCGCCATGTCTGAATATTGGGATACCAGAGGTAGATCTTTAGAAGCATGTGGATGGCTTGAAAAGCTGCTGCAGTTAAATTCAAAAGCCGAGAATGAATACTATGAAATATTTTGTGTTGCTAGGCTGGAATTAGCAAGAGCATTGTTTAGACAGTCAGCATTTGATAAGGCCTGGAATTTGGCAGACCTTTGTTTAAAAGAGGCTAGAAAAAGGGATAATGTATATTTCATGACGGACTCTCTGGTCATTAAATCATTAATAAATGTATATGCATATCGCAATGAAAATAAAGATGAAATTTTAGAGCAGGCCATCTCCTACGCACGCTCCATCAACTATAAAATGGCTTTGCTGGACTGCATCCAATTTAAGGCAGCTGATAAAGTTTTTAATGGCGCTGCAGATGAAGGAATAGTACTTGCTCAAGAGAGTTTACTATTAGCACAGGAGTGTATGGCAAAACGATGGGAGGCCATTGCCTATATTTTTTTAGGATTTGGAAATATTAATTTAGGCTTATTTGATCGGGCAAAAGAAAATTTTTCTAAAGCGTTAATTTGCACAGAAAATTTGAGCGAACAGTTACTGCCCATTTACGCTTTACTGGGTTTGAGCCAGGTTGCCCTGGCTACACAGCAAGTGCAGACGGCGTGTCAATTATTAGGAGTCATAGATACTTTTTTAAATAAACCAGGCACATCGCTTGTTCCCATTGTTAAACTAATTTACTCTTCAATCCATGAGCATTTGCAGGGCTTACAAATTGATCAACTGGAGGTGAAAATGAATGAAGGACGAAAAATGAGGTTCACCGATGCGATCCAGTTGGCTTTAGATGGTTATAAAGAATCTGTTACCTCCTTT
This sequence comes from Saprospiraceae bacterium, assembly GCA_041749255.1. Classification (GTDB taxonomy): domain Bacteria; phylum Bacteroidota; class Bacteroidia; order Chitinophagales; family Saprospiraceae; genus JABDLO01. The sequence continues at coordinate 29,342 of JBGTBR010000014.1, read as the reverse complement.
TTTAATCGAATGGAAGGATTAGAAAAAGACCCTCTATTTGCTACATAATTGACTTGCGTGTAATAATTGTGATTTTGATTGGCTGGGGTTTATGTGATGGTAAAAATTGCAACTTTTGTAAGTGGCATTCTCATCTATTTCGTGCTGATTTAATGCCAGGCGAACGAATCTCCCGTGGTGTAAAAAAGTTTATCAAATCCGTTTATAAGTACTAATTGCCGTAATTTATTCACCACTAATCCACCCCAAAAGTCAGTCTCATCATACAATTGGTGCAACTTATCTAAAAACAAATTGGCTAGAAATAATTTTTTGTAGGAGTAAATAGAATTTCCATATATTCGATCCTCAAAAGGCAAATTATAGTTTTGACTTAACTTGCCTAAAGGGAAACTGACGTTAGTATTATCCCAAAATACACAATTAAAGTAAAGCAATTTACATTCCAAACATGAAAAAAGTAACATTTCTTTTGATGTATCTATGCCTGATCATTTTTAACCCTATTCCCAATATAGCTCAATTATCTCCTAAAAATATAGACTCATTGATGGAAGTGGCTTTAGAAAAGTTTATGGTTGCAGGGGCTTCGATAGCCATTGTTAAAGACGGTGAAATTATTCATCAAAAAGGATATGGAATAACTTCCATAGAAACCAGCGAGCCGGTCAACGAATATACCAACTTTCAGATAGCCTCAAATACCAAAGCATTTACTACAACAGCACTTTCCATTTTGGTGGATGAAGGCAAACTTAAATGGACGGATAAAGTAAAAGACCACATATCAGAATTCAAAATGTATGATGATTATGTGACAGAAAACTTCAACATCCATGACTTGATTACACACCGTAGTGGATTAGATGCTGGTGTCGGAAATTTAATGTTTTTTCCCGATGGTTCTGATTTTACCATTGATGATGTTGTAACATGCTTTCAGTATTTCAAACCTGTATCAGCGTTTCGTACTAAATTTGGTTATGATGATATACTCTACGTTGTTGCAGGCGAAATCATCGCAAGAACGAGTGGAATGAGCTATGATGCATTTGTGCAAAATCGCATCATTGATCCATTGCAAATGAAAAGAACATCTGTTGGAAGTTTACATAAAGATGAAAGCAATATGGCAAAACCACATTCATCAGACTCTGGAGCCTTAGAAACTTTGACACCTTTCAAAATAAGTATAGGGAGTCCGGCTGGTGGGATATATTCGAATGTAGTGGATATGTCGAAATGGATGTTATTGTGGCTGAATAAAGGGAAATATGGAAATGATATGGAAAGCCAGCTGTTTTCCAACAATAATTATAACGAAATGTGGCGTTTGCACACCGTTTTTGAAAACAATCCTAGCCCCAGATATAATACACACTTCAGTGGTTACGGATTAGGCTGGGTGCTATCTGACGAAATGGGACATCTGAAAGTTATGCATAATGGGGGTGTTCCGGGAATGATGTCGAGCATAACTATGTATCCGGATATTAATCTGGGCATCGTTGTTTTAACCAATACCCATAATGGTGGCATTGGTCTTGTTACGGCTGTAACCAACTCAATCGCTGACAGCTACCTGGGATTAGGGGATATCGGTTGGGTAAATATTCTGGCTGGTATATTGAGTCAAGGAAGTGCCATGTTTAATGAAACCACCCAAAATGTATGGTTAAAAGTTGAATCAGTTAAGGACATCAAAATCAATAATAAAAACTTCGTGGGCGTATTTGAGGATAATTGGTTTGGGAAAGTTGAAGTTTTTGAAAAAAACAACGAGTTGTGGATCAAATCCTATCGTTCACCTCAATTAATCGGACAAATGTTTTTTTATAGCGATAATACCTTTGCCATAAAATGGAAGTACCGGGCTATGAATTGTGATGCCTTTGCTACGTTTTTGTTCGACAATGAAGGTATAGCCCAATCTATTCAAATGATGAGCATTTTACCTAATGCTGATTTTGACTTTCAAGATTTGGATTTGAAAAGAGTTAACAATTAATGAGGTTGGTAACTTTACATCTGATATACAGTCTTCGTTCAATTTGTAATGTTGTTCTACCCTTTTGGAAAAGGTGAATTTTATTCATTTATGTATTTTCATCAACTTATAATGACATAAAGTTAGACAATGAGAAAACTGATCATGTGGAACATAATAACCCTTGATGGTTACTTTGAAGGAAATAGCCAATGGGATTTGTCTTTTCATAATATTATTTGGGGAAAGGAACTTGAACTGCTGAGTATAGAGCAATTACAATCTGCAGACTTTCTTGTTTTTGGACGCGTAACTTACGAAGGTATGGCAGCGTATTGGACTAAAGAAGAAGGCATAATTGCAGACTTAATGAATCATATTCCCAAACTTGTATTTTCTAAAACTTTAGAAAATGCTGATTGGAAGAACACGACTTTAATAAAAGAGAATGCCTCTGCTGAAATCAGGAAACTCAAAGAAAAAGGTGATAGAGATATATATGTTTTTGGCAGTGCAAACCTTTCTGAGACATTTGTTAATGAAGATTTGTTTGACGAATACCGAATTGGCATTTCACCTGTTATTTTAGGTAGCGGTAGACCACTTTTCAGAAATGTTATTTCTTCCAAAAAATTAACTCTCACTTCGGCAAAACAACTGTTGACAGGAGGAACTGTTTTAAAATACTCAAGATAAAAAATGTTGCGGGCATAGTAAAAAACAACGATGCAAAGGAAATAACTTTTACAAAATGACTAAGATAGAAATAGCAAAGGCATTTTCGAATGGAGAATTTGAAAAAGCGTACAAGTACATCTCAGACAACGCAGTATGGACGGTTATTGAAGAAAATATGTTTACCAGTAAGCAAGCAATTATTGACCATTGTGAGCAAGTCAGTAGTTATTTTAAATCCGTAACGACTGATTTCAAAACTCTAAACATTATCTCTGATGGAAATAAAGTAGTCATTAACGGAACAGCAGAGTTTTTGAGAAACAACGAGCGTGTTTCGTTTGTATCCGCGTGTGATATTTACGAGTTTAACGATCAAAATAAAATTCAAAAAATTACTTCTTATTGTATTCAATCAAACTGAAACATAAAGAAGGTAGACAAAAAAATTCAGAACAAAAGAGTTTCGACAAAGTATCGTACCAAAGTTAGTTACAACTCTGAAGCACATGAAAGTGCTTCCAACTGCCAACATATACATAACATCAAAATAGAAAATGACATGGAAAAACATTTTGACTTGAGCGACTTGGAGTTTGAAGAAAAGTTTAAAAATTGCAGCCTTAATCCTGAGATTTTTAGCCACGAAGCACATGTAAGGTTAGCATGGTTACACATAACAAAGTATGGACAAGAAGCTGCCATTCAAAACATTACTTCACAGCTTAAAACATTTGTAGCATTTGTTGGCGCAAAGGACAAATACAATCATACCTTGACAATTGCAGCAATAAAAGCTGTTTATCATTTTGTCAATAGGTCCAAATCAGACACATTTCAAGATTTTATCCTGGAATTTCCAAGACTGAAATACAACTTTAAAGACTTGATGAACACCCATTACAAGGTTGACATTTTTAACCTGGACAGTGCAAAGAAAGTATTTTTAGAACCAGATTTAGTACCATTTGACTAAGACCAAACAAAAGCACGTTTAAACTATAAATATTGGCTAAATTATGACGTTAAATAGCCTGGAGGACAAGTCATGTGAATAGAGTGGAATATCAGATTTGAAATTTAAAATATAATACAGGTAATGAAACAACTTTATCAAATCGGACAATTTATTACTCTTTGCCTTTTTATGACAAGTTGTAATGGGCAAACTAATCAAAGCACAGGAACTACAAACAATCAACCATCCATTGGTGGTTCGTTTGAGAACAGTGAATTTACCTACTATGGCATTCCTAAAACAATCAGTGCCATTGACACAAGTTCTGGCTGGAATCTAAACGGACAAAAAATACTATTGACAGGAATCGTATACCAGATTGATGGGAAAACTCCCGCTCCTGACGTTCTTTTGTATTATTACCAAACCAATACAGAAGGCAAATATTTACACAAGGCAGAAGAAAGTAGAAGTATGCCTCCTAACGAACTAGGGCAGACACACGGATACATTCGTGGATGGGTAAAAACTGATGTGGAAGGAAAATACTACATTTATACAGTAAGACCCGGAACATATCCAACCAATGATGAAGTTGCCCATGTTCATGTAACCGTGAAAGAACCCAATGACATAAATGAATATTACATAGATGATTTTGTATTTGATGATGATAAACTTTTAACTTCTGCAAAAAGAAAAAAAATGGAAAACCGTTGTGGAAGTGGCGTTTTAAGGATGGTTCAACAAGATGGGTTGCAGATTGGCGAAAGAAATATCATTCTTGGATTAAATATTCCTGATTACCCACATAAACCAACCAACAACGTAAACTCAGGAAGAAATATCGGAGAAGATATTATTTCTTTTATCCCTTATCACGCCTGGGGTCCAGACAAAGGGACTAGGACTTGCCCTATTTGCAAATATGGTTGGTATCACGGAATACTTTATTTTGTTGGAAACAACCCGAATTGGGATGAGATTAAATTATGGTTGATTTACTTAGAAAATGAAAGCATTAAAAGGGAAAAATATTTAAAAGCGTATTTTGTTTATGGCAATGAATACGCATATACAAAAGGTGACAGAGAAAAGGAATTAGCTAAACTTGGAAAGGAATTAAACCTGGAAAAAGTGGCATTGACTTTTGTATCTTCCTTTTCAGACAGTGAATCAGACATTGATTTAAACAAAATCAATCCGGAAGCAGAAAACTCATTTATCATTTACAAACGTAGCAGAGTAGTTGATAAGTTTATCAATTTAAAACCCAGGCAGGACAACTTCAATTTAATAAGTGCCCGACTTGACCAAACTATAAATGAATACTTTGATTTACCCAAAACAGGTAAAGAATGAACATGTAAAACCAGCGAAAAATCAATGAAACAAATAAGCATATTCATTTTAGTATTTATCACTCTTTCTTCTACAGCCCAGGTGGATAAAGACTCTGAATTATTTAAGGAATTGAAAAAGCAAGATAGTTCTTTCTTTGAACTCGGTTTTAATCAATGCGATATGGATTATTTGAAAAATCATATTGCAGATGATTTAAGATTCTACCACGACCAAAGTGGTTTCCAGGATAGGAATGCCTTCTTTGAAAATACTAAAAAATACATTTGTTCCAATTCAGAAAAAAAACCAATACGCAAAGTAGACGTGAATAGTTTAGAAGTATTCCCCCTCTACAACAATGGAAAACTTTATGGTGCCATTCAGAAAGGAAATCATCATTTCTATTTAAGAGAAAATGCTAAAGACGATCTTTGGACAAGCACCGCAAAATTCACCCATGTTTGGGTTTTAAAAAATGAACAATGGAAGTTGACCGAAGTATTGAGCTATGACCACCAGGCACCCGTTGATGACAATCCAAAAAATGCTATTTACAAGTTATTAAAAGACAACCATGTTCCTGCATTAGGCATTGGAATAATTGAAAATGGAAAATTGACGAAAGTTGAAGTTTATGGGACTTTAGACCATCATAATACCGCACCTTATAACACCATCTTTAAAGTAGCGTCTTTGACGAAACCTATTTTTGCCTTGACTACATTGAAACTCATTGACAAAGGCTTGCTGGATTTGGATGAACCTTTATTTACATATTGGATTGACCCTGATATTAAAAGTGATAAAAGGTATGAGAAATTGACACCCAGACTCATTTTAACTCACCAAAGTGGTTTTCCAAATTGGCGTTATATGACAGATTCAAATAAACTAGCTTTTCAATTTGATCCAGGAACAAAATATCAATATTCAGGAGAAGGATTTGAATACTTGAGAAAAGCCATAGAAAACAAAATGGGCAAAAGCATAGAAGAACTTGCGAAAGAACTTTTATTTGACCCTCTTGAAATGTCGGATACTCACTTTTGGTGGGATTCGGAAATGGAAGAAACTAGATATGCCCAAAACTTCAACGAAAAAGGAGAAAAGATAAAGACCGTAAAATATTATGAAGCAAATGCTGCGGCAAATCTATTAACAACAGTGGAAGATTATGGTAAATTTTTAGTCTACGTAATCAATGGGGCTGAACTTTCTGAAAATCTATATCAAGAAATGATACAACACCAGGTGAAACTTAAAGAAAATGATTACTTCGGATTGGGTTGGGAAATTTTAACTGATTTCAGCGACAATGAATATGCTTTATTACATACTGGTAAAGACCCTGGCGTAAGCACATTGGCTATATGGTTTCCCAAATCAAAAAATGGATTTTTAATTTTTCTGAATGGCGATAATGTAAACAATATTTATGAAGAACTACTAACAAAGCGACTCTATTTAGGAAGTGAATTGTGGAATAAAAGATAGAAATAGTTGCCTGATAGCCAATATAAACCAAGTAGGATTAGGGGAAGTGATTCGCGTAAAGATTATATATTTAGACAAAATTGTTCCAGTTTGACAAGGAAGTGGTTTAGAAAACCCCAGCCTAAAAATGGTAAAGCCGGAACCGATATTGGCAACTAAAATGGAACACCATAGAAGTAATGACCCTAACCTCAGAACTCCTGATCCTTCGTAGGAGTTAATGTCGCAGTTTTGTAGACCAGCTTGAGTTTTGTTCCTGGAAAAACTGCTTCATAATCGTTTATGGTTTGACAAATTTCTCTTACAGCTAAATTATCTCTTGGGGTTGCCAGACTATTTAATCTAACGGTAAGAGTATTTGTCTGATCATCTGGATATAAGTCAGCCTTTGCAAAGATAATACTCTTTACCAATGCTCTAATTTCATTAGAACTTTTTCGATAATAGGAAGCAAGTAGGTTGGCTAAAGCAGTTTCTGCTCTGTAACAGATGATCTTGATGATGTTTTGCAAATGCTTGCTTTCTGTTTTTAGCTTATTATATCTGGTATGTTCGGGCATTTCCCCTATGCTGATTTTGTAAGGATGTTGTGTCCTTTGAGCCAGGGTTTCCTTTTCTTCTGCTTCAAGTAATTCAATTTCTTTGTTCAGGAGTAATTGTTTGTGAATATTCTTTGCGGTTTGTTCCATTTCATCTGCAATGTTTTCTTCCAATAAGACATAAAGTTTTGCATGACGCCGAGCTATTCTCTCTCTCAACTTTTTAAGTCTGTATGTAAGATTACTATATTCCCGATTAACAACCATAGTGGTATTATCTAACTCATCAACACCGTATTGTATTATTCTGTCTATATCGTATTCTTGCCTCATATATCTAAAAAAATTTTCCTGTGCCCAACGTGAAAACATGTATAAGGCGATCAGAGCTGTTGACATCTTACAATTGGTTGTGATCACACTGGTCTGGTGACCGGTATCAGTAAGCCTGCGTACTTCCCGTACTGCAATGTCATTGAGCTCTACCTGTTTTTCACATAATTCCATGGTGGTACCTATATCGGTATGAATATCATGTACCGTAAAATCTTCTTCGTCCCATTGATCTTTTACATTCTTTCTGTATGTGATCACTGCGATGCGGAAGCTTTCCCACAAGTGTTGGAAAAATGCCGGGCTATATGCTTCCCTGTCAAATACCAGGGTGAACCTGGGAAGCGTCGGGTCTGCATCAAGATCTTCCTGAGTGATCCTCTCATCAGTCAGCTCAAGCAGCCGGGGAACCAATTCGACGCTGATCATTTCCTGAAGCTTTTCATTCACCTGACCAGTCACATAAAAATAGGGCAGCCCATCGGCATTATTCACCCAGAACTCAACCATTCCCGGCAGACAAAGCTTCTGGCGACTAACGTGTTTCTTGCCCAGATTGGCAAGATGACCATGATATACCTGAACATGGCCGTCGATATAATATATGCTCGTATCTTCCTGGTTTATCCATTCCTGTGAAAGGTAAGCATTCCACTCGGAGGCTCTTTGCTGTACGGTCAATTCTTTGATGATCCCTCTCAGACAACGCGCCTCAGGGATCCTGTCCAGACCGAGCAGCTTTCCCAGCTCGCCAGGACTGACATGCTTGAGTTGTTCAATGCTCTTAATACGGCACAGGTACATCATAGCCAGGGTTAGCACCACACTATCAAAATCATAGTACCCCGAATGCCTCTCTGAATAATAATTCTTGTAGCTCAACAACCCGTTGGCCATCAGAAAAGGAAGCAATAATAATACCCCTCCATATTCAACGCTTTCACAGGGTTCAAAACAGATCTCTGCTTTTTGCATGCCCAAGGCAGCATATACCCGATCCTCAATCCGCGTAGCTGCTACACCGATCATATCCGAGGCCAGAAAATCAGCAATGTCTCGTTCCCTGGGTGTGGTGGCCGCAACAGGACTGTTTTCAGTTACTTGTTTTTTTTTAAACTTCCTGCCTTAATATGATACCGGATAGCACTCTCACTTACCCCTATCATTTTTGCCGTACGGTATTGGGAATATCCCTGGTCTAATAGCTCCTGTGCCTTTTTCATCTTTTCCGGAGTAAACTTGTAGCATTGACCCCGTGTCTCCTTTCGGTTAAAAAAGTGAGACATGCCCTTTTCCCGCAAATCCTTCGCATAGCGCTCTACATTTTTCTTGTTTACCCCTAATGTCTCGCTCAACTCTTTGATACTACAGAAATTATTATTGACAAGGGTCGCTAATACATAACGATAACCGTTCTTATCATCTAACTGATGGCAATAAACTGGCATCCCATTTACAAAATAATGCACAAAGTCATCCATCTGTTTGAATCCTACCTGATAATTAACCATCTTTATGTCTACAGGAAAAATAGGAAGTATCCGCTGCATATCTGTTTTTTCCGGTCTAATTTACGACATTTATTGTCTGCGATAAATAAAAGGTAACTTACTGATCCCCAATGATGGGATCAGGAGTTCTGAACCTAAAACATGAAAATAAAATTCTTACTTTTCATTTGTTCATTTTGTATTCTTTCTTCGGCATACTCACAAAAAGTATTATCACTTCATCCACTTTTTACTGAACAGGATGCTGTGTTGATTCCTGAGATCGAAGGGTTATGGAGTGTTCCTTTTTTTGACATGACGGTTTCAATCCAAAAAGCAGGAGATAATTTCTATATATTGAAATATGGAAGTGAAACAAACCCATCTACCTTTGAAGCCGTTTTCGTTAAGATCAAAGATGAACTATATCTGGATCTTAACGGTGTATTGTCTGATACATTAGGTGATGAAGACTTCAGAAATTCATTTGTTACTGTGCATGCATTATACAAAATCCGGGTGGGCAAAGATACAATGGAACTTTCTGAAGCCAATTATTCATGGTTTTTCAATTATCCAAAGAATAAAAATTTACAGCTCAAAAACGAATGGGTGAATAATGCCATGTTGTTAACTTACGACACAGATGAATTAAAAGCATTTATTGCAGAAAATAGTAATGAGCCAGAGATCTTTAATAATCCTATTTTATTGATAAGCGATCATGCTGATGTTAAGGTAAAAGAAAATTCTGATATTCATGATTCTGATGCAAAATCCACAACCATTTTGTCGCAATCATGTTTTCCTGAATTTCCTTTAACAGGAGGCTGGTTTGGTGGAGACGGTGATGTTTCTGTTCCAATAAATTCAACATCAACTTTGTTTATTTTTAGTGATTCATGGGTTGGAAATAAAAATCAACAAAGCAGAATGGAACCGGGCATGAGAATGGTCTCGAACTCGGTGGCTGTTCAAACTTGTTTGCCGAATGGGGAGACTGATGTAAAATATTTCTGGAACAATAAATTTTCTGATAATCCGGAACCTATATTTAGAACCTATACCAAACGTTATATATTTTGGGTACCCAATGCATTTATGATCAATGACAATTTATATGTGTTGCTGGAAAAGGTTGGACCAAAGTTCGGTGCGTCTCCAAATGATATTTTTAATTTTTCACTTTTAGGATATACGCTGGCCAAAATCAATAACCCTACTGATGTACCAGATAAATGGAATATTGAATACATTCCTTTACCTGAATTTAAAAATCCAATGATGTCAATAGGTCCTCATGTAAAGCTGGACAATTATATCTATTTTTTTATTAACCGCTATGATAAAGCACAGGTTCTGGTAAGGAAACAAATAGATTTTATTGATAATACAGATAAACCTTATGAGTATTATGCTTTAAATAAAACATGGAAACAAGGTTTGGATACAACTGATATGGATACGATAGTAAATGGATTTAGAAGCACTACGGTAAACTATCATTCAGAAATGAAGCAATGGGTAATGATTTGTGATATAAAATTTAGGGATAATAAAATAAAAATGCGCACTTCACCAGAACTGACCGGCCCATGGTCGGATGAAATTGATATCTATGAAATCCCTGAAGTTACACCAGGCACTTCTTCTTATTCTGAATCAAATTTTTGTTACCTGCCAAGAGAATGTATCCAAAATTACGACTCATTAAGACGCGTTATGCTCATTACATATGATATTAATAATCCAAATTTTTCCGAAATAATTGCAAATCCGAATATTTATACTCCAAAGGTGATTACAGTTCAATTGAAGTAGAATGTTTGTCGATTGCCGGCTTGCAATACTTTTTCGGTATTCAATATAATTATTCATATATTCGATATTCAAGTGGTAGATTTAAGTGATGGATAACTTCCCCTACAGGGGGACTTTCGCTAGCAAACAACAGCCACTGTAAATAGATTAAGATTATAGGCATTTAATTGAAAATAAACCAAACGGTAATTTCAGCAAATAACAAATGAATTATGGTTAACCAATTGATATCAACAATCCTCCAGATATTGGTATTTACGTCAATACCTTTTTTGGTTTATGTGATTAGGAATAAGAAATCCACTGGCTTCTTGAACTACGTTGGATTGAAAAGGTCTACAAGTAAAGCCAATTTACTAGCTCTTTTGGTGATGGTATTGCTCGTGGCGCCGCTCTTATTGTTATTTTTTATTAATGAAGAATTTAAAGAAATTATGACTAATCCTGAAAGTGTCACCGGTAAAATCAAGCAGATGGGGATAGGGGTTGAAGCCATATTCACTATAATCATTGCTGCCGTATTTAAGACAGCACTTTCAGAAGAGATATTTTTTAGGGGTTTTTTGGCAAAGCGGTTAATTTCAATTAAAAACTTTCAAGTTGGAAATATAATTCAGGCCGTAATTTTTGGTATTATCCACACTTTACTCTTCATGACAATAACAGATAATGTACTTTTCCTTGTCGTGATTTTTGTATTTCCAACGATAGGAGCCTACCTAAAAACATACATTAACGAAAAACTGGCAAATGGCAGCATTATTCCAGGCTGGATCGCTCACGGAACAGCAAATTTGATTTCTTATAGCGTAATTTTATTTATTGAATGACAAGTCAAAAAACAGCCCCATGTCTAGGTTCCAAAAGTCCACTATCATAGTAAGCTATTAAATAGCTATTTGATTTTAATACCTTTACAGAAAAGCTTAATTTATGTCGGAATTGAAAACAAAAATGAACGAGAGCGACATAGTCGCATTTCTAAATGGAGTTGACAATGAAGAAAGAAGAAAAGATTGTTTCATTCTCCTTGAACTATTTGAAAAATGGACTAATGAGATGCCCAAAATGTGGGGAGCCAGCATTATCGGCTTTGGTAGTTATCATTATAAATACGATAGTGGCCGTGAAGGAGATTGGTTTTTAACTGGTTTTTCTCCAAGGAAGCAAAATCTCACTATTTATATAACAGCAGGATTCCAGGAGTATGATGAAATAATGAAAAATCTTGGAAAGTATTCTACAGGTTCTTCTTGTCTATATGTAAAAAAACTATCGGACATAGATATCGAAAAACTAAAAACACTAGTAGAGAAATCTGTTGCCTATATGAAAAAACGGTATGGATAGAAGAAACGCTCTATGACACCTAAGAAAACGAAGAGTGTTTGGACGAAAGATTTGTACTTCGTGGATTATACATGTTAATGGAGATAATGCTCAAAGATGAATGTATTTATATTCAGACATTGTGAAAGTGAAGGAAATCAAAATGGCAAATTATCTTTAGATATAAACGATAAATTAACCGCTAAAGGGTTATTACAGGCTGAAAAACTATCTCGTTGGTTTGAAGAATTTAATGATTTAGAGATTTGGTCGTCCCCTGCTAAGCGATGCTTAGATTCAGTTTATCCATTTTTACGAAAAAGAAAAACAAAACTGACAGTCAAGAATTGCCTGAACGAAGGACAATTTAATATAACCAGAAACCTAAATGGTATTTCATCAAAATGGATACCTATATCTTTGCAACACAATATTTTAGAATTTATACACAGAGAATCTGATACCCCTGCAATGCCTGTAGCTGACGAAACTGTAGAGCAATTTATTGGACGAGTAAACCAAATATACTCTGATATTCAAAATTTTAAAAAAGAAAATCTTTGTATTATAACACATGGACATTTTATCAGGGAAATCTTAAATATCTTTATTGGAACAAATTTTACAGTTAGGTTACCAGTGGATAATGGCTCGATAACACACCTTGAAACCGAGGAGTATCTTAAAATTAATTATATCAATAGGCTGATTAGTTAAAATTGAAGATGTATTAAATGAGATGATGAATTTGGTTTTGCAGACTTTAACTACCAAGTTGATGATTCCGGCAGAGGTTCAGGGTGCTGTATTCGGAGATGTGAGTTGACAAACACTGAAATTTTTATGAAAATCTAAGACTATCAAATTTGATTAAATGTCGGTCGTCTGGTTATAGCGATGTGCACAGTTGGCCCTATTAAAACCTCAGAAAAAAACAGTATCTTTGAAAACGAAATGATAAATGCCCCATTTACATATCATAAAGTTAAACAGATGAAATGGTTACTGACAGTAACATTTCTTTTCAGTTTCTTTACTTTTTCAGGTTATCCCGGCCATTATCAATCAAGGCAACAAGCAACACAGACAGAACTTGTCATCTCAAATGTTAAAACGTGTAAGCGAACCATTTCATATAAAAAAGCTATTGAACCCAACAGTAGTAATCATTTTTTAATAAATCCTTTCATATACCGGGCAGATACTTTATATGCTTACAACAAACTCACGCACGTAAAGCTGACCAGTGTCACAAGACAATCTTATTCCACTAAGTCTTTCCACCGTTTTCTTCAGGTAAAGACCATCCCACAATCCTCCGACGAGGATATCCTTGTATCTTTTACAGGATAGTTCTTATCCTGCCTACCAAATCACCTGGCCTCCCATTATTTCACAAATCATTTTATAGCCTTATCAGCGACACATTAATTTATTAAAAGAATATGAAAAGTTTCAAAAAAATATTGAGACTGTCAGGACTTGTCCTTCTGATAGTTTTAGCTTCCGTTGGAATTGGCCTTGCAGGAGTTGTACCGATTCCGACATCAACCAAAAAAGAGGACATGATAGAAATAAACGTGGAATTGGTTGAATCCCATGAAGAAAAAACAAAGTTCATTTTATTCCAAATTAAACAATAATAACTCTAAATATTAAAAATGAAATCAATCAAAATCATATTTAAAATTGCAGGCATTGCAGTACTGTTGCTCATTATAAGTGGTTCCATTTACATTTACACATCGGGACCACACTTGCCGAAGGGAACGGACGAAACAATAACGAGTGTTTTGGAAAATCCTATTCCTGAGATAGTTAAAGGCAAAACCGGTCTTGCAAAATCACAGGGCCTGAACATCTGGTTTGAAAGTATTTCACCAAAGGATTCATCAAAAGGTGCAGTCCTTCTCATTATGGGTATTTCAAATGATGCCCTGGGTTGGCCGCAAAAATTTATTCAATCATTTGTAGATTCGGGTTATCAGGTCATACGCTACGACCACAGAGGCACCGGAATGTCGGACTGGGTTAAACATTGGGATAGTGAAAATCCGTATTCCCTTGCTGAAATGTCGGACGATGCCTATGCGGTTTTACAAACTCTTGACATTCAAAAAGCAAATATAATTGGCATTTCAATGGGTGGAATGATAGCTCAGGAATTAGCAATAAATCATCCTGAAAGAGTTGCTTCTCTGACATCTATTATGTCATCAGGTTATATTGAAGACCCCGAGCTACCACAAATATCATCTGGTATTGCATGGCAATTAATCAGGACATCTTTAAAATATGGCATCATCAGAGGAGAAAAAAATATGATTAAGCTACATATTGCAAGCAGGATAATTTTGATGGGAAATGCAACATACGACCTGAACATTAAAGAAATTGCTGAACAAGTCTTGCACAATATAAGAAAACGAAATGGATACAATCCAAATGCTTCAAGACAACACCAGAGTGCTGTTGCCATTTCAGGTTCCCGCTACGACAGGCTAAAGTTAATGTCCATCCCTACTCTTGTAGTCCACGGAAAATCTGACCCGTTAATACCCATTGAACACAGTAAAAAATACGCTTCGATCATTCCAAATGCTGACAGTTTGTGGATAGGCAATATGGGGCACGACATACCAGACAATCTTGTTGACTCTCTAGTGGAAAAAATTCTCACAAATTTCACCAAGAGTAACTATTCAACTATAACCCCTCCCCAAAGCTTTGGGGACTTTTGGGGGTTAAATATGAATAGCACCCCCCAAAACTTTGGGGGGAATTTTTGCGAAGATCAAAGTCATTGTCCCGGAATTAGGGTCAAAATTGTCTGAACTATCGCAAAAATTATGACAAAACAACTCATTACACTGGATGCTGAGTAGATACAACCAGGAAAATAGATTAACAGGTGAAAAATAAAGTTTATGACAATAGCTTGCCCCCATTTCCAATGTAACATTGACATGAGGATGGTTTTGAAGTATTACATTATCTGTGTGCATGAACTATATATAAAAAAATCGGATTAATAACTTCAGATCGCAACAATTGAATGAATAGATTGGTGCTACACTAAAAATACTTTTTTTCCACTTAAGATGTAGAAGACGAACTGTTGCCATTTTTAATTTAAGATATATGCGGATATTTACCCTGGTCTTATGTACAATTGTTCATATCGCCACAGGATTGCCTTTGATCAACTCGGCAGAATGGTGGATTAGAATATTTGATTTTCCAAGAATTCAGATTGGTGCTTTAACTTTAATGGCGATAATTCTGGCTTATGTTTATGTAGATTTTAAATGGAAGTATAAGCTACCTTTGTTGTTAATTCTGGCCATTTCACTGGTATATCAGGCACAGTTTGTTGTGGTATATACGCCACTTAGCAAAACCCAGGCTAAGGATAGCAATAAGCCTATCGGAGACAACAGCTTTACCATTCTCGTTTCAAATGTGCGTATGGAGAACGACGATAAAGAGAGGCTACATGCGATTGTAAAAAAGTATAATCCTGATATTCTGCTGATAACCGAACCCGATCATGGTTGGGCTGCCTCTATTAACAAACTTGACGAAGATTTTCCCTTTGCAGTCATTTATCCACTGGAAAATGCCTACGGAATGATGTTGCTTTCAAAACTTCCACTGACTGAAAGCAAAGTACATTTTTTGGTAAAGGATGATGTTCCGTCTATTTTTACCAGGTTTTCCTTGCCATCAGGAAGCATAATTGATATTTATGGAGTTCACCCTGAGCCTCCAAAGCCGGGTACTGATACCTATGAAAGAGATACAGAATTGCTTATTATTGGAAAAAAAATAAAAGAATCCGGAAATCCAACTATAGTAGCTGGCGACCTGAATGATGTGGGCTGGTCGGTTACTTCTAAGCTTTTTAGAAAGTATAGTGAGCTTGTCGACCCACGAGAAGGAAGGGGATTATACAATACCTATAGCGTTTTTGTGCCTTTGTTTCGGTATCCGCTAGATCACATTTTCTACTCCAGGGAATTCGGACTGGTAACCCTTAAGAAACTTGAAGATATAGGATCTGACCATTTTCCACTTCTGATTGGTTTGAATTACGAACCCGATGAAGATAATACAGAAGGTATGGAAAAGACAAGTGCTGAGGAAAATGCGGAAGTGGAAGAAAAAATTGAAGATGGTAAAGAGGAAAGTTCTAAGCAATAGTCCCAATAAGTCACCTTGTAAAATGCCTGCTTAGAAGATAGATGAAACGCCCATGTCCGGTTTGGAGACACAAAGAAGTATGATTAAAAAAAGCTCTGAAGGAGCGAAATATCAATAACCCTGGGCTTCAGGGTTAGGATATGAATCGGTCATCGTTTTGTCATGATTTTTGCCCGAAAGGCGCAAAAATCATGACAAAACCTATAGCAGGTCAATTTTAGACAGATGGAACGCCCATGACGGGCTTGGAGACACAAAGGAGAATGATTAAAAAAGCTCTGAAAGAGCTTAATATAAATAGCCCCGGGTGGAACCCGGGGGTTTAATGAAGAATCGGTCATTGTTTTGGCGGGATTTTTGCACCACCCAAAGCTTTGGGTGGTGCAAAAATCATGACAAAACTACCCACCGAATTAATTTTAAACAGATGAAACCAACCGAACAATAAAGTATTATCAGAAGCAAGATTTAAAGACAAAACGGCCGTAATAAAAAACAACTGATGGTAAAATTTCAAAATACTTTATCTGAAAAAATAAATTAAACTTTCTGACAACTGTGATTTTTTAAAAGGGCATGCGAATAATCAGGCAAACACTTTTAACTAAAATCGCAAAATGAAGGCTTTAAAGATTTATTCTATTCTAACTTTCCTTTTTTTAGGGGGTACTAAAATGCTCAATGAAATCAATATCCATAAATATGATAGTTTGCCTGTGTTGTTTTTCAATATGCCGGAAACGGTAGCACTTAGAAAATATACTTATCGTGCAAATACAAGTATGGCACCAGAAGATTATGTGACGGGTTTGAATGCGGTAAACAAACCCATGCTAGTGTTACTGGGTAGTGACGATGAAGCCTTTTCAGCAGCGCCCCTGAAAAAAGCCGTTATAGAAAACAGTACCGGAGAGGTTCATATCATTGATAAAGCCAGACACAATGGTATCAGACATAATGAACAATCTTTTACTTTTATCAAAGAATGGTTTTCAAAATTATAATGGACAAACAAGAACAACATCAATTTTTTGAGAAAACAATTGAACAACATAAAGGTATCATGTTCAAGGTTGCCCGTGCGTACTGCCCAAACGAAGTAGACAGGCAAGACCTTATTCAGGAAATGATGATACAAATATGGCAGGCAATTCACAAATACAATGACCAGTATAAAATGTCAACGTGGCTGTATCGTATTTCTCTGAATGTGGCTATCTCATTTTATCGAAAAAATACAACCAGAAAAAGCAAATATACCGTGTTAAATGATCATCCGATAGTAATAGAAACAGAAGATAAATCGGAAAATGAACGGCAATTGAATTTATTGAAACAATTCATCAGCGAACTAAAAGAGCTGGACAAAGCGCTGATGATACTGTATCTGGAAGACAAAAGCCATATTGAAATGGCAGAGATTTTAGGAATGTCAGTAAGTAATGTAGGTACTAAAATAGGACGTATTAAAGATAAGTTAAAAACACGATTTTCACCATTAAAATTTTAAAGAAATGAACGAGTTGGAATTAAAAAAACTTTGGCAAACAACCAATGATAAATTAGAAGAGCAATTTGTCATAAACAAAAAACTCACAGATGATATAACAAGGGTAAAGGTTCATAATATTATAGGAACAATGAGACCCATAAAGATTTTCACGTTGCTTATAGGGATTTTGTGGGTCGGAATTGGTGTAATTGCCTTAAGTTCAATATATGTAACCGCATTTTCAGAAGCCAACAAGTTTTTTCTCTTTTCGGCAACAGTGCAAGTCTTACTCACCGCAATTGCATTGATCTTTTATATCTATCAACTGATCAAAATATACCAGGTAGAAATTTACGACCCAATCCTCCAAACACAAAAGAAATTGGCAAAACTTAAATATTCTACTCTTTGGGTTTCCAGGATTTTGATTTTACAGCTCCCGGTTTGGACTACATTTTGGTGGAACGAAACCATGGTGACAGATTGGAGTATCCTGCAATGGGCTATTACAATGTTTTTTACAATTTCATTTACTATTCTTGCAATTTGGCTTTTCTTCAATATTAAATATGAGAACCGAAATAAAAAATGGTTCAAACTTATCTTTAATGGAAAAGAATGGACACCATTGATGAAGTCAATGGAATTGTTGGAGCAGATAGAAGAATATAAATGAAAACACTACCTTTCAGAACTTCAACTTACGTCAAATTGATAATGTAGTCTCATCCTATTAACGAAGACATTGAATAGGGAGATTCTGAGTCATTTGATAAAATGAAAGCGTGTGGTTTTTAAAGACATTTTTTGTCTTCTTATTACGAATAAAAAAAGTTATAGAAAAATTTGCGTAGCTAAATGACTTCACTTAGATTTGTAGTCAAATAGCTTCACAATGAATTTAAGACGAGACGTTTTTCAAGCCATTGCCGACCCGACCAGAAGGACTATACTTTTATTGCTGGCATCGCAATCAATGACAGCAGGAGTAATTGCTTCCAACTTTGACACGGCAAGACCAACAGTTTCAAGACATCTTCAAATTCTTACGGAATGTGAATTGCTAAAACAAGAACAGCAGGGTCGTGAAATCTACTACCATCTCAATGCTGACAAAATGAAAGAAATTGCCGAATTCATCGAACCGTTCAGAAAATATTGGGATGACAGATTTAACAAGCTGGAGCAGGTGATGAAATCATATAAATCTTAAAAGTAAAAGCTTGAAACAGAAAACAAATGTAAATGCTGAAGACGGCAAGCAGGAAATCTTGATTACAAGGACTTTTGATTTACCCGTGCACCTACTTTTCCAGGCTTACACAGAGCCTGGACTTGTGGAGCAATGGATGGGCAACAAGGTGCTAAAATTAGACAATAAAACTCACGGCGGTTATCAATTTGAAACAACCGACGGGCAGGGAAATGTTTTATTTCGCGCCAATGGATCAATTCATAAAGTAATCGAAAACCAAAACATCACACGGACTTTTGAAATGGAAAACACAAATTTTCCTGTACAACTTGAATTTTTGGATTTTGAGCCAATTGATGAAGAAATGAGTTTACTGACAATGAAAATCGTTTTCAAATCAGTGGCTGACAGAGATCAGATGCTCAAATTACCTTTTGCAGAGGGCATCAATATGGCACACAATCAACTTCAAAAAGTGCTAAGCAAATTAAAGTAGTTATGATGAAAAAGAGAGACAAAATCATTTATTGGGTGGCGACCATTTGGCTAAGTTTAGGATTGTTGACCAGTGCTATAGTTCAATTAATTCCAATGCAAGAAGAAGTTGAAAGGATGAGTGCGTTAGGTTATCCCAACTATTTTCAGACCATTATTGGCATATGGAAATTATTGGGTGTGGTGGCGATCCTGGT
This sequence comes from Saprospiraceae bacterium, assembly GCA_041749255.1. Taxonomy (GTDB): domain Bacteria; phylum Bacteroidota; class Bacteroidia; order Chitinophagales; family Saprospiraceae; genus JABDLO01. The sequence continues at coordinate 9,790 of JBGTBR010000014.1, read as the reverse complement.
TCCTAAATTTCCTTTGATTAAAGAATGGGCTTATGCAGGATTTTTCTTTTTGTTGACGGGTGCCATTGTCACACACTTTGCAGTAGGCGATGGTGTAAGTGAATATTTCGGTCCTACCCTGTTACTTGTGTTGACAATCTTGTCCTGGTATTTCAGACCTTCAGATCGAAAAATTTCAAACCACTAACAATGAAACTGGAATTAAATCCGCAGGTAGATACATATCTGGTTGATGGTTGTATGCGCTGTAAATATGGCGGAACTCCACAATGCAAAGTCAATAACTGGAGAGAAGAGTTGGAAACACTCAGGCAAATCGTATTAGAAACCGGTTTGAAAGAAGAAATCAAATGGGGCGCACCCGTGTATACTCACCAGGGCAAAAATATAGTATCCGTTGGAGCATTAAAGGAATCTGCCAACATTGGTTTTTTTAAAGGTGTTCTATTGGCTGATAAGCATAAAATCCTTCAACAACAAGGCAACTTACAGTCTGACAGAATCATCAGATTTACCGATGTGAATGAAATCAAAAAGTTAGAAGAAGTTTTGAAGTCGTACATCATTGAAGCTGTTTCCATAGAAGAAAGTGGGAAAAAAGTGGTATTTAAGAAGAACCCAGAGCCGATCCCTGACGAATTATTGCAGGCTTTTGAAGAAGACCCCGCATTCAGAACAGCATTTTATGCCTTGACTCCGGGACGACAAAGGGGTTACGTCATAAATTTTTCCCAACCCAAACAGTCACAGACAAGAGTGGGCAGAATTGAAAAATACAAAAAACAAATTTTTGATGGTGTAGGGCTACACGATAAGTATAGTTGATGATGGATGATGAGGAAATACAGCCATTTGCTTAAAACCACAACGAACACAAACATTATGTTTCACCCTAAAGCCACTTCACAAACAATTCTAAATGAAACGTCCATGACGGGCTCGGAGACACAAAGGAGAATGATTAAAAAAAAGCTCTGGAGGAGCGAAATAAATAGCCCTGGGCTTCAGCCCTGGGTTGTGATATGAAACAGACTTTGTTTTGGCGAGATTTTTGTCCACCCCAATGCTTTGGGGGCTTTGGGGACGCAAAAATCATGACAAAACCTATAGCAGGTCAATTTTAAACAGATGAAACGCCCATGACGGGCTTGGAGACACAAAGAAGTATGATTAAAAAAAAAAGCTCTGAAAGAGCTTAATATCAATAGCCCTGGGCTTCAGTCCAGGGTTATGATATGAAACAGACATTGTTTTGGCGGGATTTTTGCCTGAAAGGTGCAAAAATTATGACAAAACAAAACCAATCGTACCTAATTTTAAACAGATGAAAGAACACGTCATAATCAGGCAAGAGCAACAAGCCGACTATCCAAAAGTTTTTGACGTAAATGTTATTGCTTTTGTTCAGGAAAACGAAGCAAAGTTGGTGGACGCTTTAAGAAATAACCCGACAGCATTTATACCGGAACTTTCAATTGTAGCAACAAAAGACAATAAAATCGTTGGACACATTTTAATAACCAGAATCAAAATAAAAGACAAGGAGGGAAAAATGCATGAAAGTTTGGGACTTGCACCAATGGCTGTCATACCAGAACATCAAAAAAGTGGTATTGGCGGACAACTCATCAGAAAAGGATTTGAAGTGGCAAAGAATTTGGGATTTAAGTCTGTCATCGTATTGGGACACGAACACTATTACCCAAAATTTGGATTTGAATCAGCCGAAAAGTGGGATATTAAACCACCGTTTGAAGTGCCTCCAAATGTATTTATGGCAATTGAGTTGGTAAAAGACGGGCTTAAAAATATTTCGGGCACCGTAATTTATCCAAAAGAATTTGAAACAGTATGACAATCCAAAAAGTGAAATTTTGTTGCGAAATTATGAATTCGGAACTGTGAAATTTGCATAAACACATTGATTTTTCCTGGACAAATGTTAATTGAAACACTTTCTTAAAACTTGTTTTTTGCTATAAGTTTCTACGTTATAAAATGGAAAATGGGAGGTTTTTAGATAACTTGTCCGCGACTTATCAGGAAACACAATGTGATGGACAGAAGCAAAGAAAACCGATATGGCAGAAGATAAACCAAGACTTGTAAGATTGACAGCCATTTTAACCCAATTGCAATCAAAGCGAGTTGTAACGGCAAGAGATATTGCTGAAAAACACAACATAAGTATCCGAACGGTTTATCGGGATATCAGAACGTTGGAACACTCGGGAATTCCCATCATCACTGTGGAGGGAAAAGGTTACACCCTGATAGAGGGCTATAAACTTCCCCCTGTAATGTTTACCGAGGAAGAGGCCAATGCTCTCATAACAGCAGAGCATTTGATTTTGAAAAATAAAGACAAATCATTAGCAGACCAATACCAGAATGCCATTACCAAAATCAAGTCTGTTCTGCGATTCGACCAAAAAGGTAAAACAGAATTTCTAGCTCAACGCATACATATCAGGAACAACAAGAACAACGACAAGACGAGCAATTATTTAATTCAATTGCAGTCAAACATCGCCCATTTTCAAGTTGTTACGATCGACTATCTTTCATTAGACAGTCAACGAACCGAACGAATAATAGAACCTTTTGCCTTATACACCACCAACGATAATTGGATATTGATCGCTTTTTGCAGAAAGCGGAATGACTTCAGAGCTTTTCGGTTGGATTGTATTCAACGACTAACGAAAACACAAGATCACTTTGAGCCCCATAAAATCACTTTAGAACAATACTTTGACGAATGTCGAAAAAAATGGTCAGACACCCCTGACATACCCTTGTCATATGGTCAAACTACTTTTGCCTCAAATAATAAAAACATTTGAAATATGCAAAGAGTAAGAATTTTACCATTTAAATTCATCGGCATAGACATTCGAACTACCAATGAAAATAATCAGGCTAATAAAGATATTGCTGAATTGTGGCAACGATTTATGGCAGAAAACTTATTAAAAAAAATCCCTGACAAAATAGATGAAAAAATCTACTCTTTATATACTGAATACGAGAGTGATCATTTGAATCCTTACACGGCCATGCTAGGATGCAAGGTAAAGTATTTGCATAAAACACCCGAAGGAATGACGGGAAAATCATTTGCTGGTGGCACCTACATAAAAACTTCTGCCAAAGGAGATTTGATGAAAGGATTGGTTGTAAACCATTGGGCAAAAATTTGGGAAATGGATCTGAACAGAGCTTATACGGCAGATTTTGAAATCTATGGAGTAAAAGCTCAAAATCCTTTGGATGCTAAAGTGGATTTTTATGTAGCCATAAATGATTAAAAGAATGGGAAAAATAATCCTGAAAACAAAACCTAAAGTCAATGAGATATTTGCCAATTATCCTGATAAGGTTCGTGATAAAATGCTTTTTTTAAGGGCACTGGTGATCAAAACGGCAGAAGAAACAGAAGGCATTGACGAATTGGAAGAGACTTTGAAATGGGGCGAACCAAGCTTTTTAACAAAAAATGGAAGCACTTTGCGAATGGATTGGAAAGAAAAATCACCCAATCAATATGCCATGTTTTTTCAGTGTACAAGTCGCCTGGTTAAGACGTTCAGGATGGTGTTTGGTCAAACATTTCAATATGAGGGAAATCGTGCCATTGTATTTCAGCTAAACCAAGATATCCCTGTCCCGGAATTGAAAAAATGTATAGCAGCAACATTGACTTACCACAAGGTAAAACACCTGATCACATTGGGAATATGACGACACATTAATCCTTTGTATGAGCTCACTACTCAGCTACAACTCCCCCAAACCTTTAGGGGTTAAATATGTATAGCACCGGGTTTCATCCCGGTGTGTTGTGATGAATAGCAATTGTTTTGGCGGGATTTTTATGGAGATGAAGATCATTGTCCTGCTGTCTTAAATATCTCAAAAATCATGACAAAACAGCTCATTTATACCAGAGGCTGAGTAGTAACAAAAAATTTAATAATATGGCAAATGATATCAAACAAAAGAAGTTCCTCCTCAAAGACCACCTCTTTAACAAACTAAAAGTTGAAAAAATATCAAAAGAAATCAAAAATGTCTTTGGGGATTTTGACTCAAAAAAATTTGAAAAACAAGTTTTGGACGGCTTCCCTGAACGTGAGCTTAAAGAAAGGATCGCATGGATAAGAGAGTGCCTCAAAAAACATCTTCCTCAGGATTATAGGGAATCGGTTTCCATTTTGATTAAATCTTTACCAGAACCGTGTAGTCCGATGCTTTCCGACAATGATTTTGGAGATTTTATTTATGCTCCCTATACTGATTTTGTAGCTAAATACGGTTGTTCAGAAGTATACTTACACTTCTCTTTTGGTGCCCTGAAAGAAATGACCACACGTTTCTCTGCTGAGGATGCTATTCGATATTTTATCAATGCTTTTCCAAAAGAAACGATTGCAGTATTGAAAGAATGGACCAAAGACCCTCATTATCATGTGAGACGATTAGCCAGTGAAGGCACTCGCCCCACATTACCCTGGTCACAAAAAATCAATATTCCAATCACCGATGCCATCCCTATATTAAACAACCTGTTTTATGATTCTACCCGATTTGTCACTCGTTCGGTGGCCAATCACGTGAACGACATTTCAAAGGTAAGCCCTGCATTGGTTGTAAGCCTATTGGAAAAATGGAAAGAATCGGGTAAACAAAGGTCCAATGAGATGGACTACATCATACGCCATTCTTTGCGAACACTTGTAAAACAGGGAGACCCGGAAGCACTTCGACTTTTAGGGATCAGCTCAAAACCAAATATACAGCTAACCAACTTCACCATGCCAAAGCTAGTATTCATGAATGAGGATCTGAAATTTTCATTTGATATTTTAGCGAAAGAGAACACTACCCTCATTGTTGATTATATCATTCACTTTCAAAACAAATTGGGGAAGATGAATAATAAAAAGGTCTATAAAATGAAAAAACTGGATATGGTTAAAGGTGAAACCAAAACTTTAAGTAAAAAGCATTTTTTTAAACAATTTATGACCACCAGAACACTCTATGCGGGTAAACACCAAATAGAATTACAAATAAATGGCTGTATTTTTATTAAAAATGAGTTTGAATTGAAGGGATAGAAAAAAATTTCAAAATATAGAATTATAAAATATGGGTGCCGATAAAGAATTGGATCAATTTACAGAAGAAGAATTAAAAGAACTGGCTTCTCAACTATCACATCCTCAAGGAGAATGGGGTGAAAAAGTAGCTGAAATTATGACTGAAACCAATATGTCGATGATACATGACACCATTGATGTATTGAAAATAACTTATGGAGATAAGGTATTGGAACTAGGACCTGGAGAAGGCAAACACCTTTCTTACTTTTTTAAAAATTACCCCGATACCAAATATACCGCATTGGAAATTTCTGAATTGATGGTACAAAAATTTAGAGGAAATAATGGGCAATATCTCCAAAAACAATGGGCAGACATTCAAATCTACAATGGTGAAAATATACCATATTCAGAACCTCTGTTTAATACCATATTTACCGTAAACACCTTGTATTTTTGGAAAAATCCAAAGGAATTACTCTATCAAATATGCGAAATATTAAAAGAAGGGGGACAATGTTTTATCACTTTTTCCAATAAGGATTTTATGGATAAATTACCCTTTACTCAATATGGATTTACAAAATACACCCAGGATGATTTAGAGCAATTGGTGGCACAAACACCGTTTCAATGGACAGATTTTTTGACTCGTAAAGAACTTATAAACACCACTACCAATGAGTTTAAAGAAAGAATATATCATATTGCAGTTTTAACAAAAACCGATGGTAAGGGGTAACCAGCTCTATTCCAACAACAACAAGGTTGAATAAACCATCCCTAACAAAATAGTAAAGACCTTCGAGGTTTTATCCTTTTCCCTATAAAGCTTAAATTTTGGACACAATTCTCAACTTTTATGCCCACCTGGAACCTTGAAGGTCTTTGTCACATTCCAACCGATAAAAATTTGAATTCATCAACTTAAAGGATTCTGGATCATTTGGGTGAATGTATCATACAAAAACCCTGATTATCATAACGTTAAATTTAAGGTAGTGCCACTTTTTTTTCAAAACTGTAATAATATTTATTCTTTTTTCACTACATTTATTAATCCAAACTCTTAGCAGATGAAATGTATATCCGCATTGGTTTTTTTTACATTTTGCATGGTCAATATCTACGGCCAACTGGTGCCTGTAACTCCTACAAGCCTTGACCCTGGAATTTTGTATGGACATAGTCAATCTATCCATTACAATGATGCCATCATTTCTGCTCCGAGGGAGGAAATCAATGGTATGACCTTTACAGGTGCTGTCTATGTGCATACCCTTGATGATTTTGGATGGGAACATAACCAAAAGATTGTCGCTTCAGATGGAAATGAGTATGATGAATTTGGGTATGATGTAGAACAAAGCCTAAACTTTGCAGCGGTTTCTGCGCCTCATAAGGGTAATGGGGCTGTTTACATTTTCAGCAAAGAAGAACCTGGCAACTGGCAGGAAGTACAAAAAATTATACTACCTGAAGGTTACATTCCTGATTCCCCGCTCTCACAATTCGGGCACTCCATAAGCATTTCAGATTCTTTTTTGGTAATCAGTGCCCCGGGCTTCAGAGATATCACTAACACGTCCGAACCAGTAGGAGGAGTATTTATTTATACAATTAACGGAAGTATTTTTAATTTTTTTCAATTTTTGTCCTCCCCGGAAACTGGATTTTCCCATTTTGGAGAAAATGTGATTCTGGATGAAACAGAAAGTGAAATTCCAAAGCTTTTAATCACTGCTCCCGAAGGGGGTGGCGGTACTGACAAAAGTGGAGTGGTATATCTATATGTGTATGTAGATAACGGGTGGCAGTTAAACTTTATCTTCCAGGATCCTTTCAGCCGGAGTTTTGAATATTTTGGAACTTCCGCTGATATACACGGTGATAATGTGATCATAGGAACCGGCATGTATACCGCTAAATTGGATGAAGGGCCAAAGGGAGCTGCCCACATATTTCAAAAATCAGGAAATACATGGATCAGAACCGGTATGCTGGAAGCCCCGGACGGGGGTAGAAATGACATGTTCGGTCAGGCTGTACAAATTGAGGATAACCTGGCATTGGTCGGAGCACCCAGGCATAATCATTCAGGAGCAATCAATGCGGGTAAGGTATATGCATTTACCCTTCAGAACGGACATTGGCTTCACAAAGAAAGCTATACTGCTCCACAGAGTGATGTGCAGTCTCATATGCATTTAGGTAACAAACTCCACCTTCACGAAGGGCATGTACTCATCAGTGCCCATCTGATGAACAATGCGCATGTCAATAGCGGGAATACTTACCATCAGTCTACTTCTCATTTGGTAAATACAAGAGATATACCAGTAAAAAAATATGAAGAAATTAAAATTGTGCCTAATCCTGCTTTTGATCAGATTACTGTACAGCTGGAAAAGGAGATCAATTATCCCATAGATTTAGCTGTCTACGATATTCAAGGGAAAATAATAATAATACAAAGAGCGGCATTTTCTAATGAATTGGACATTTCTACCATATCACCCGGCATTTACTTTGTCTTTATCAGAAACAAGGAGACGAGCGGTACTGCTAAATTCATAAAAGCCAATTAACCATGAAGAATATATTATATACCATATTATTTACTTTATCCCTTTCTGCTCAGGCTCAGATGGTCTATGAAACGGACCTTCCATTGACCGTTCCACAAAGTGGAGACACTACTATACTTTTGACAACCAGTTTTCATATTGGGGGTGAAAACTTTGTTCCACAAGGCACGGTGACCCTAAAATGGGTTCATAGTTTATTAATTTTCCACCTATATGGGCTAGCGAATACAACGATCGACGGTCAGACTTTTAGCATTCATTTTGGCACTGAGTCAGATTCTAGAGTGCAAATCGGCTCCAATGGGGTATTTACACTCTTTAGTCCTTTTGTAGTGGATAATTTTACAATTCAAGGCCAGAAATTTATCGGTGCCTATGACAGTACACACTATAACATAAACTTTTTCAACCATAATATAGAAGTATACGGTAATGTCCAAATTATTGTGGACAATACACCGTACAGAGCGGACATGGGAGATATGGGACATCCTGGATTTGTTTACAATGATTCAGGCGCCGATGTATGGGTACATATGAAAGATAAATTGGAGATAAAGGGATTGGTACCAGCAGGAAGACCCAACATCGTTATTAAACACACCCCTGGCGATCCTACTAATACCTATTATGGCCGGGGAGAAATGGTTGTAAACATGTATGACGATATTTTGGCTGCCTCTTTAGGAAGTAATAAAAAACCCGGCTTAATACTCACCGACAGTAAGGTGGATTCTGCTTCCTTGACTCTGGCAGGTGGCGGCCTGTTATTCGGATTGTTGCCCATCCTTAATTATTTTGAGATGGAGTTTAATCACCATCATAATCAGTGGGCCATAAATGGAAAAGTAATATTAGGCGTCCCGATGGGCGGGGTTGTCAAAGCTCTTGGCGCTAAATATGCACCCTCCGTGATAATCGATGCAGGCTCAAAATCTACAGCAGGATTTCTGTACAATACATCGACCCATAAATTTACCGTCAATGATGCCGTATTCCAATTGAAAAATGTAAATGGCAGCTCAAAAGTAGAATTAGGTGGGTTTGAACTGAACAACCTGGCATTAAAAGTAGAGAATAATATCCCTGACAGTATAAATGCAATTGTGACCCTCCCACCCGGGTTTGGCGTCGATGCCTCCCTGGCATGGGAACTGACGCCTGAAGACCCACATTATCCATTTGTAATTACTTCCATAGAAGCACAATTCGCTTTCAAAGATATAAATTTATGTCCCCCCATTGGTTCCACAGGTTTTCTTCTGGCCTCTATGGGTGGTGGTATTACCAATCTAAATAAGCCAAAGGACATGACTTTTTTTGGTGATATGGGATTGATCTACGGTGACCCAATAACCATTGATCTAAGCTTGTTTGGAATAACAGGAAAAAAAACCATTGCACTTGCTTATGTGAATACTGAGGTAGCCTTAAACTCCCACGGCCTGAGTCTGAGTGCTAACGGTCAACTTGGGAGCTATTTTTCAGAAGCGAAGTGGAACCCTATCCTCGGCGACGGAAAAATCATGGCAGAGTTGGATTGGGGAGGCAAAACTAAATTGGACATTGATATGGACATTTATGGGGTTCCCAAATCTCAATATTTGACGGCTAAGTTTGATCTTAATGTGAACAACAAGGGAGACATGGATGGTTTGGGTTCAGTAAGTGTAATGGTACCTAAATTCATCCCACTTATAGGAGGAAAACATATAGCTAAAGCTGAAGGTGCCATTCGCCACCAACACGACGCTATATCTCACTCATATGCTGCGGGATGGTTTAAGATAAACTTGGGGTTTGATAAATTGCACCTGGGCATTAAACAATCGTTTGATGGCAATACCAAAAAAATTGGAGCAGGTGCACAAAAGGCAATCGTAAAGCAGATAACATCAGAACAACAAAGTCCAGGAAATAATATTGTATACTGTTCGGTAAACCATCATTTTAATCAGCAATTCAGCGTAAAAACATAATATATTAAAAAAGAGCAAATTATAAACCACTGATAAGAAATACTTTACAGATAATTTATATATTTGCTCAAAAAAAAAGCATGAGCAAAGTTAAAAAAAGAACAGGAATAATTTT
>JBGTBR010000013.1:0-36504 GCA_041749255.1 Saprospiraceae bacterium | reverse complement strand
ACTACAAAAATTGCAGAAAGCTTTAAAAATTGGCTATAGACCATTTACCAAAATAAAATCTGTAGTACACAAAGTGAAAATCAAAAATCTCGGAAGTCCCGAAATTAGGGCTTTTCCCTCTGGTTAGCTAGCAATGTGGGTTAATGAGTTGGTTTGCATCACTTTTGAAATTTTTATGCTTTCACATAAATGTTACAAAGGATGGTTTATTCAACTCCTTTGGAGCTGTTAGCCCGTTGGTTCATCTATTTAAAATACATCCTAAGTAAGAAAATTATGATATTGATTTCAAATCGTCAAGTGTATCGATGTCTATATGACCACCGTCAAATTCTAACCTTTCAACGTCTGTATTGTATTTCCTGACAATCGGTTTGGCCCCTTGATCACCATCGAGTTCTATTAAATCAGGATAATATCTTTTGTCAAAAAGTACTGGAGGTCCTGTTACGCCCTTGTAACAAGAAGTAATAATACCTTTTTCGCCTTGGTAGAAGGTTTTCACCAAGTCATTGAGGTGGAGAGCAGATATTTTTGGTTGGTCTACTACTGTTATGATAACATATTCATAGCCTGAATCTTTTATTTTTTCCACTGCAACAGAAATTGATTTTCCCATTCCAGATGCCCAGTCTGGATTATAGATCACTTGCAATTCATCATTTAAAAAGGGAATAATTTCTTTATGGTGACAACCAGTTACAATATATACATCCACATCAGGCACCTGTAAACAATTTTTTACTGTCGTTTCGATGAGAGTAAAATTATCCAATATCACCAAAGCCTTCGGAAATCCCAACCTGGATGAAGAGCCGGCACTCAGTATTACAATAGCTCCTCTATTCATATCCCCAAATTTTTATGTCTTCTTTCACCCATATCCGAAAATCCCGAATATTAAAATGGTGGATAACATCCTGTACCAGGTAGTCCCTTATAACAACCAGTCTTTTTTTGTCTGTTTGAAAAGCAGTCCATTTCAGAAACAATGAGTAAAATCCACGATTTTCCAACTCCAGTTTTCCCACTTCATCAAAAACCAAGTGCGTAAGCGTTGGGTTTTCCAAATGAGACATCATCCATTCATATCCAAGATCAAATGCATGCCTTGAAAACCTAAACTTCCCGACTATTACATCATTCTCTTCTTTTTCATTTTCATTTTTTTCAAATGGCGCCATTTCATCTGAAAACATATTTACAATGACTCTTTTGCCATTGGTATCCGGGGTTACAAACCCTCCGATATTCTTATTCAAGTCTCTAAAACTGAGGATTGAAGAGGTTTTTCCTGAACGTATCGGTCCTGTTAATATATCAATCATGACTTATCAAGAGTAAAAAATAATACATACATTATAGACAAAGTGAAAAAGGTAGACAACCTTTTAAGGGGTGTTTCAGACCTGGCTTCTCTCCAGGATTGTCGCACTATCCAGGCAATATAAGGCAATAAACTTAGTGTCTCTTTAATCTCCTCAGCAATCATCCCGTGACGGGAAGAAAAATAATGATTTATCTTTTTTACAATCCAGGGAGCGATAATGGCATACCATATAAACAATATCCCAATAACCCTGGCCAAAATCACAATGGCTCTCCACCATTTGACATTCCCATCATCTGTTATAAGAAAAGATAAAAATATGAGTAATATCAGAACAGCGAATACGAAGTACATAACATTTTTCCTTTTCGATTTTGCTCCACTAAGACTCATTTGATGAGAAGAATTCAGGATGAGTTTATATCTGGAATCCTCCCAATAGTGAAACATGTTGCGTGTTAATCTCCCTGCCACATGACCTATGACCAATCCACCCATGAAGTAAACTCCCAGGTAAAACGAAATGAGTATAACAGAAGAGGAAGTTTCAAAAAATATACCTGTCTGATCACCAATCCATTTTCCCCAGGTATCAACTGCCTCCCATATAGAAGTGCCAAAAATCAAAGTTAATACGATGATTTTCTGTAAAGCTGACTGAAGCATAGCCAAAACTGCCAACAGCATTGCAGCGATGTATTTGTTGGATATGATGGAAAAAATGGCTATACCGGCAAAACCCTGAAAAGCTACAGCAAAATAGGCAGTAGGACTGGTATGAGGGCTGAGTAAAAATTTTATGCTGAGCACAATAAGCAAAGACATGAAGATGGATTTCTTAATGTTTGGACTAAGTACACAGATTAAGGAAATGATGATGACTGCAAAACCACCTATTATTAAACCTTTAAACGGAATTTGTGTAGCGTGTAAAATGCCACCCAAAGCACACTCATTCAATGCCCAAATAGCCGTGAGCCTTCGAATGGCAAGATTACGTCCGGTTAATTCTTCCATGACAGCACTTCCACTTCATCATCCATATGAATGCTTCCTTCATTAAGAGCAATGGCATTCATCGCGAAATGAATCTCATTACCAAATTTTCTGTACTTTGCCAGTGTTTTTAATGGCTCTGCTGACCGCATAGCAGTATTTTGATTTATTGTTGTAACCACACAGCGGGGACAAGTTTTGACCAATTTAAATACGACTGCACCAATTCTGATTGTATCCCAACGGTCTTCTTCATGAGGCTCGTATGTCTCTACTATAATATTAGCTCTGAATCTATTGAATGGAACAGGCATTTCAAGCTTTTGATTTAATAGGTCAAGACTGGCAGTACCTAAAAAAAGGTAGGGATATCCATCTGCAAATGTGACAGGAACAAATGTAAGAGTGTTTTTCACCTTTTTAAACCGGTCACCAGATTCCTGCATATACACCAATCGGACATTTCTTTTAAGAATTTGGCTAAAGAAATCATGTAACTTTTTTTCGGCAGACAAAGCTTTTACTGAATCATCCCAAATGGTTACATGAATTGCCTCATCGATATGTGATGCGTAAGGAAATGAAATACTTTCTTCCCTATAAGATACGGTCAGGGATCCATTTTCTAAAGTCTGTTTTACTCTCGCCAATTGGGGGCATTCTCTTTGAGATATAAACCTGCCATTGGAATCTACCAGCATCCAACGTCTGTCGTTCTCCAAACCTTCATATCGGGCATACGCTTTAACAGTGGAAATACCAGCTGCTCCTTTGATGGGGTAATGAATCAAATCTTTTAAGAAATACAATGAACCTGTCATAAAAACGGGAAATATTTGGGGATATCTGCAAAATTAAGTAATTTTATCGAACTCAAATATACAGCAAGTTTTATGGCAAATTACACATTAAAAATTAACAAAAAAATCCATCAGGTGGAGGTGGATGAAGATACCCCTTTGTTGTGGGTCTTACGTGATACAATTGGATTGGTGGGTACCAAATACGGTTGTGGAATAGCACAATGCGGAGCATGCTCTGTGCATCTGGACGGTAAAGTGGTCAGATCCTGTATTTTGCCGGTTGCTTCTATAGGCAATAAACAGATCACTACCATTGAAGGACTGTCAGAGAAAGGAGACCATCCACTTCAAAGAGCCTGGAGAGAACACGATGTACCACAGTGCGGATACTGCCAGGCAGGACAAATCATGACCGCCGCCTCTTTGCTAAAGGATGTAAAAAAACCTTCAGACCAACAGATAGAAGAAGCCATGGCAGGGCAGATCTGTAGATGTGGGACCTATAACAGAATAAAGGCCGCTATTAAAACCGCTGCTAACATTTCTTAAAATTATAAAATTATGACTGTAATCAATAATAAATTGGACAGACGATCTTTTGTCAAAGTAAGTGCTGCTGCAGGTGGAGGTATTGTATTGGGTTTTACGTGGTTATCATCATGTAGCCGGCCAGAAAGAGCAGAGATCATTCCAGAATTGGAATTACCCGACACCTGGGTTAACATGAATGCCTATCTTAAAATCGGCGACAACGGCGTCATTACCATAATGTCTCCCAATCCGGAGGTTGGACAAAATGTTAAGACATCCATGCCTATGATCGTGGCTGAAGAGCTCGATGTGGACTGGCAACAGGTTATAGTCGAACAGGCTCCTCTCGATACTAAAAACTTTACCCGCCAGGTAGCTGGAGGTAGTCAGTCTATTAGAGCGGAATGGGATAATCTGAGAAAAGCAGGAGCCACCGCTAAAGCAGTGCTGGTGGCTGCAGCTGCACGGGAGTGGGGTGTCGATCCTTCAACTTGTACCGTTGCAAAAGGAATCATATCTTCTGAAACAGGCGATAAGGTGAGCTACGGAGAAATAGCCAACAAGGCAGTTGACATAGAAATCGATCCTGAAACAGTTACTTTGAAGGGTATAAGTGACTATCAGATCATAAAAACGGATCGACGGAATGTCGACATGCAAAAAATCATCACAGGTCAATCGCTTTACGGAATTGATACCAAAGTAGAAGGCATGGTTTACGCTTCGGTCTTAAGACCTCCCGCATTTGGTCAAAAATTACAATCTTATGATGATTCAGAATCAAGGATGGTAAATGGCGTAATAGATGTAATCCGATTTAAAGAAAAAATAGCTGTACTTGCCCATTCCAACTGGGCAGCCATGAAAGGAAAAAAGGCTTTGAAGGCCGAATGGATACAAGATACTCCGGCAGAAAATACTGAGGGTCACAATGAACAATTGATTGCACTTCTCGATCTCGAGGCCAGTGAGCCCAGAAGAAAAGATGGTGACATAGCAAAAGCATTTGCTGAGGCGGATCAGGTTGTTGAAAAAATATATGAAGCCCCATTCCTTCCTCATAATTGTTTGGAGCCTATGAATTTTTTTGCTCATGTTACCGAGGAAAAAGTGGAATGTATAGGACCCATACAAACCCCTGCCGGAACACAAATGCAAATAGCCCGGGCTCTGGACCGTGAACGTGATGATGTACATATTATGTTGACCAGAATGGGTGGAGGATTTGGAAGAAGATTGTATGGAGACTTTGCATTAGAAGCTTGTGAAATTTCCTCTCTTTCAGGGAAACCTGTACAAGTATTGTTTACCCGTGAAGACGATATGGCCTCCGGCATTTACAGACCGGCTACCAAATATAAGATAAGAGCCGGATTGAAAGATGGAGAAATCACCGGCTATCACATCACCGAAGCCTGTGTTAATGGCAACATGTATGGACTGATACCCAATTTCTTTCCGGCATGGTGCATCGATAATTATCTTGTAGAATCTCACCGACTAGATAGCAACATTACCATAGGAGCCTGGAGAGCACCTTATACCAATTTCCTGGCTTATGCCGAACAGGCATTTTTTGATGAGGTTGCAGAAGTTCTCGGCAAAGATCCTGTACAACTCCGATTGGATTTGTACAATAAAGCAAAGCAACATAAAGATGACGAACGTATGCAATGGTCTCCTGACAGAATGGAGGCCGTCTTAAAGTTGGCTGCTGAAAAATCTGATTGGGGAAATAAAGGTTCAGATGTGTATCAGGGCGTATCTGTGTATTATTCGCATAATACCCATGTAGCTGAAGTGGCCGATGTCATAATCAAAGAGGGAGAACCCTTTGTGAAAAAAGTAACTGTTGCTGTAGATTGCGGTATAGTCGTCAATCCGATTGCTGCTAAAAACCTTGTTGAAGGTGGAGTCATCGACGGAATAGGGCATGCAATGTATGGAGATCTTTTATTTAATGAGGGTAAACCCAATGCAACCAATTTTAATGCGTTCAGGTTGATCAAAATGCATGAATCTCCTCAGGTAGAGGTCTATTTCGTTGAAAATAATGATCATCCTACAGGGCTGGGTGAACCTGCATTGCCACCTGCCGGAGGCGCTGTTGCCAATGCAATCTATAAAGCAACTGGTAAAAGGTTATACAGTCAACCATTCGTAAAAACTATGGAAATTTTGGGATAATCTCAATACCCTAAAAATGGAATTTTTAGGATTTAAAACAGTAGTCTGGCGGTCAATTTACCATGTGATGATTATTATATTTATTTAAAATAAAAAATGAGTTTCGACTACTATTTTGTATCAGGCCATTTTAATTCTTTATATAATTAATCACTTCCATTCCCACTTTCCTTCCTAATTCAAGTCCCACTTCGTTGTCTGTTCGAAAATGAACTCCTCCTTCAAATCTTGATTCAGAGCATTCAAGTGCCATTTTTTGAAAAAGTTCACTTTCTTGTGGGAAGAAATAGCTAAGAATGGTGGCCAATGACCCTGCTACTGCTGTGTGTCCTGCCGGATAGCCCGGGAAATTAGGGGTTTCTATAAGTATGGGTCGAAAATTGGGATCATATTGAAAAGGCCGTATCCCCCAATAATAATATTTGGCTTCCCATGCAGCTATGGTCGCTTCATACCTTCCTATATGAAAAGAAGAATAAATTAAAGAAGCTTTGAGGGGATCATCTATAAACCTTGATTCAAAGACCATTCTGTCTACGACCATATCCCAATATGGTACTGTCTTCCAGTTCCAGGCAATATCGCTTACTTTATGAGTTTGGTTAAATTCTCTAAGTTCCTCCATTTCTTCATCAAAGTCTGGTGGTGGATCCGGTCGAAACTGATCATTTGATGACATAACGAAAGATTTCCATTGTCCTTTCATCGGATCTTTTAGACCTGGGTCTCCCGTCCATAACCCCGACTTCGCTGGTACCTGCCCTTTCCAATTGTCTCGGGTTCCATCGTTAAAAGCTCGCTGAATGTATTTTATGGCAACGGCTCTCCCAATTTGGAGACCTATTTTTGTATCCAAAGGATATTGAACTCCGGATAGAACCCTGGATGTAGAAACGGCTTGGGACAAACTATCCAAAAAATCTCTAGCCGGAGGAAAATAATAGGCTATCATTTCGGCTGCAGCTCCAGCTGCTACGCTTCTTTCACAGGGGAATGAGGGTGATTTGGGTTTAGAGATCAATACCTGTAATCCTTCTTTATATTGAAAAGGCCTGTTGATTCTGTATTGATGTTTCACCTTCCAGGCATATACTGTGGCATCGTGGATGGCTGCGTGAAGATTTGCCATCCTCCCACCATTTTTCATGGTTGGATATCTTTCTCCCAATTGTGTGATGATTTGATGCCACCTGTAAGATGGAGATCCTGTATTCCAATACTCAATATTTTGTATGTCTCCTTCCGAAATCCCAGACTGTAATTCACGTATGAAACTCCACTCTTCCTCCCTTTTTTCTTCGCTTGGTAATTTTTTAAGCAAGAGCTCAAAATCATCACCAATTAACCAGGTTTTGTATTGATTAACCTGATGTTCAGTTTCTTTATATTCTTGTGAATAAAGCAAAAAAGATCCCTGAAAACAAACTGAATACATTGCAATCAAAAATACCCTGACCATATCATTAAACATGAATATTTTTTCAAAATTGCAACCATATCCTGTAGATGAAAGTTGTGGCCTATTTATAAAACAACGATTTTTTTTCAAAAATATAGCAAACCAACTTTGGAAAAATAGTTGTACAATTAAACTAATACATCCAAATGTAACCAAACCATATTAAAACAGAGTAGTCACAAAAAGAACTACATTCTACCCCTTTTCATAATAGAAGTATCTCTCAGATTGAAAATAAACTGGTAATCAGCCCAAAGAAAAATTGCATAATGCTCTACGGACACGACCCATGTAAATTTCACTACAACTAATGGAGTCAACTCTGTTATTTGTTACATTCACAATGTATTTTTTCATTTCTTCATAGGAATGGGAGGAGGTGCTTCAGGAAGAATGGCTTCATATTTATAATCTCCTCTCCCCTCTTCAAATTCATCTCTGATTTTCGTTCTTAAATCTACATCTTCAAATACATCGATCATGGTGAGCGCCAAAGCTTTTGCTGCATAAATCATTCCTTTATGACCTATAGACATACCCCCGCATGCCACTACAGCCCATGAATGCCATGGAGTGCCTACCGGAGCAGTTGTAACCCCCAATCTAATCTCAGGAACGATCCAACTAATATCACCTACATCAGTAGATCCACCACCCATAACCACCTCTGTTTTTCTTAGGGGTTTTATTTCACCATCAATGCCAATCTGAGGCTTTCCTGTAGCTTCCTGGATTTTTTTTCCAAATTCAGTTTCTTCTTCCGTATATTTTATAGAGCCCAGAAGCTCAAGGTTTTCCTGCATTGCTTCCCCTCCACTCCTGTTAACTAATATTTCATGCAAGCCAGAAACCAAAGAAATTTTATAATCTACTTCAGCCATAATAGATGCACCCAAAGCCAATTTTTGCACCCTATCATACACCTCCAACATTCCTTCTCGGGTATTATCTCTAACCCGTGTCCATACACTTGAGTAATCGGGAACTACATTCACAACAGCCCCTGCATTCTGCATGTGATAATGCATCCTAACGGAAGGTTTTACATGCTCTCTTAAAAAATTGATTCCTGTTGTGTATAATTCCATTGCATCAGAAGCACTTCTTCCGTTCCACGGGTCACTGGAAGCATGGGCTGCCTGCCCGTAAAATTCGACAATAAAATCAACGAGCGCCAATGAACTTTGAACTGCCGCCGCTGTAGTGGCACTTGGATGCCAGTCAAAGCATATATCAAGATCATCGAATAGCCCGGCTCTGGCCATATATAACTTTCCAAAGTATTTTTCCTCTGCAGGTGTACCGTAAAACCTAACAGTTCCCTGGAGTTTACCTTCAGCAATTAATTCCTTTATCGCTATGGCCGCAGCTAAACTGCCCACACCAAAAAGATTATGACCACATCCGTGACCCGGAGCTCCATCCTGCAATGGTTCTTTATGAGGAACTGCTTTTTGAGAGATTCCAGGCAATGCATCATATTCACCCATGATGCCTATAATTGGACTCCCACTTCCAAAAGATGCTATAAAAGCTGTCGGAATATCCGCTACTCCCCGATCGACTTTCAATCCTTCTTTCTCAGCCCACGAGGCAAGTATTTCGGCTGAATTGGTCTCTTCAAATGCCAATTCTGCATGAGCCCATATTCTGTCGCTCATCTCGATCATACGCGTACCCATTGCATCTATTAAAGATACTGCCTGGCTTTTATTTTGGGTCCACTGGCTAGAAAGCGAAATTTGAGTAATCAGGCAACAGAGCAAAAGTTGAGTAACTCGTTTCATAAATTTTGTATTTACATGTTGGAATTTATTCTATTAAGCTCCTAAAATACAAAATATAAGAATATGGGTGATCATCCAGGCTTAATAATTAAACTGGAAAAGTATATTTCTACTGTATGGTGGGCATAATTATATCAGCTTCAAATCCAATACACAACTGTGTTCAAACTTTCTTTAACTTTTAAAACCCAACTACAGTTAAATATTTTTCCAAAGATCTTCAGGGTACATGCCTTTGGAAATGAGGTCATTGATACTTTCCACCACAAAAGGCCTATCTTCCTGATAGGTTACACCAAACCAGTTAGAGTCGGTACTGAGTACTCTTACTTTAGTTTCTCTATTTTTAATCATGTGGTCTATCACATCGGGAATATAAAATTCGGATTTAGGCAGATGACCCATTTGGAGAAGAAATTCACTGAAATACTTGTCTGTAGCCTTGAAATATAAAGGAGTAAATGCCCATAAATTCATCGAAACTAGAGTATTATCTTCCAAATAAACTGGATTGCCATCTGAGCCGGGAAAAGATATTTTGCCATCTTGCTGTCGCGAAATTTTCACACATTCTACAACCTTGTTCAAGAAACCCTCTTCATCCGGATAACATACCCCCCTATTGACTGTACCATGGTCAGACAAAGTGTTTTTTAGCAAATACGCCATAACTCCAAATTCTCCAGGATACGTACCAAAAAAAGATACCAGATCTTTAAAAGCAGATTTTCCATAATAGTCATCACCGTTGATCACCGCAAAAGGTCCGTTAATATAATCTTTTGCCACCCAAACAGCATGAGCGGTACCCCAGGGTTTTTCACGATCAAGAGAATATTGATAATCGATCGGCAAGTTGTCTAACTCCTGTGTTACGAATTCTACCTTTATTTTATTTCCATACTTGCCGGAAAAAACTTTTTGAAACTCGTTTTTGAAACTTTCCCTGATAATAAAAAGTACTTTCTCAAATCCCGCCTCTATAGCGTCGTATAAAGAATAATCTATAATGGTTTCTCCGTTGGGTCCAAATGCATCCATCTGCTTCAATCCACCATATCGCGAACCCATTCCAGCTGCTAACACAACCAATGCCGGTTTATTCATATTTTGTTTTTTCAGTTTTCAGGCAAAAATATGCCTATATCCATAAAATTTTATGAAATGTATCACATAAATTATTTAACCTGATTTCTGTGGAATAGTTGAACTGTAGTATACATCATGATTAAAATACTACCTGATATTCTATAATTTGTCATCATTTCACCAAAGCCGTTGAAAGTGCAAATAAAAATTCAAAAAACACTTTATTTCGTAATTCGTAATTGAATATGAATCTACCAATTAGCTACAAAGACTTTATTACTTACCTGCTGTTCAGCGCCCAATCGTACTCTTTAAAATGAATTATAGCACCTGGATCTATAGATATAGAAGAGTATTTTTGAATAAATGAGATCAACGATGTAAAATCTTCTCGATACCACTCAAAAATTTGAGAAATTTCTAATTTATTCTTCCCGATGGTATTCATTTGCTTATTTCCTATGAATTCCCGGGTTTGTTTGTCAAGCAAATTTTCGATATTTTTCTCTGTGAAAGCTGTTCTTCCCAATGGAGGACAAGAAAGTGCTGCACAATTCACTGCAAAATGAATTCTAGGTTCGCCAAACTCCGGTCTGATGATTTCATGTTCAATCTGATTCAATGAATACTTTTTATTTCCAATCTGAATCCAAATCACATCCCAGGGTTTTCCCCCATGTATATCCATTATACTTTTTACGGGATAGTGATCAAGGATGAGTTTTACTGTAAATGCATTATACGCATTGATCCAATAAGCAAGTTTTGCATTTCGGGACCAGGTTTCCCTTGGATGATTTGAAGACAATTGGTGTATATATTCATTTAATTCTTTTTGGTCACGATGCCATGAAGTATAGTCTACCAGGTTATCGGATACATATTTTTTTAATAATCCATCCCATATGGAATGATCCATTTGGTGCATCGTTTCAGATTTGAGAAATTTGACTTCTGTTGAAATATCTGAAAGACTTTCAATTCCCTCACCATTGGAGATTTCTAGTTTTTCTTTTGAATCCTGGCGATGAGAACAAGCAGATAAAATGGATATGATCAAAATAAACAACAATGAGGACATAGCAAATATTTTATTTACCCAATGGGTTTGTATATAACTGTAAAATCAAATCGTATAATCTAATCTCACCGATATATTTCTGGGTGCTTCCATCAAAGCAGGCCTCAGTGTATATTCTTTATTAAACAGATTTTGACCCAGCAAAGAAACTTTCCAATTTTTAATTCTATATCCAATCCTTGCATCATAAACGTAGAATCCCTGGTTATTGACAGATCTATATTGCTCTATGCCTGCTCCAGGCAATAGACCCAATGCTGCATCAATAGCAACCATATGACTCGTTCTCTGAACTGATAATCCCACATTCATTCTTTCGTGTACGGCTTCAACATCCATTTTGAAGTTGTGTCTGGAACGGTATTTCAGCACATTTTCATCAATAGAAGAGGCCCCTTTGATTGCTTCATTAAAATTTGAATAATAGGGATCAATATAAGTATAGCCTCCAAATATATTTATAGGAATTCCTAGTAGTTTTGCCCTTCCATAAGTAGATACCTCGATGCCCCGTATCACGGTGTTACCTATGTTCTGAGATTGGAACCCAACCTGCCCCATATTGACAAGGGTAAACTCCATCATATCTGTATATTCTGAATGAAAAAGGGCAAAATCCAGAAATCCTTCATAGCCTAAAACCCTGACTCCTTGCTTGAGTCCGAGCTCTGCGGACCATCCTGATTCTGGTGTAAGTCCAACATTCGGAAAAATTCTAAATCCTGAAAACTCCGTTGTGATAAACCTTTCGGTGATGGTAGGAAAGCGATACCCCTGTCCCCAACTTGCCCTTATTGATGAATACTCGTGCAGTTCGTAGTTGGCTCCAATGCGGAATATTGTCCTGCCATCACGTACAACACCATCTTCACCAACAGGTTGACCCATAAATACAGAAGGACTCCGGTGGCGATTAAACTCATACCTGCCACCAATAGCTATGCTCAAATGATCGCCAAGTTCCTTGTCAAGTTGAGCATACACTGCTGAGTTTGTGCTTAAAAATGTTGTATCTCCAAATAGCTCTGCTTCAGACCAGGTCTGAGAAACCAGGACACCCCCAGTAAAATCCATGTTCAGGCTTCTTATCTTGTTTTGATACTGGTATTCAGAGTATATCATTTGAGATGAGTTACTCTGATTCATATTATTTTGATTATCGATATAAAAATATCTGTTTTGCCATCGATGCCTTCCCCCTTTTCCGTCAAAATAAGTGACATACGGGTCTATAATAAAGCGAAGATTTTCCCTGGTGGATGAGTTGTTTGGATATGGCTGCATAGCACCTGCCACAGGATTAACCCAAATAAAAAAATCACCACTTTTAGAAAAATTGAATAACGTATTTATACCTACATTCAACTTGTCATTAGCCCGGTATCGAGTATTAAATGAAATTCTTTGCCGGTCTTCGTACGTATCCTGATTAAAACTTTCCAATTTCCTATAAAAACCTGTACCAGTCAAATCCCATTTCTTGATCCTCCTTCTGTGAACGATAGAGGCATTGATTCCATATGGGGTAGTTTCGCCTTCCCACCATTTTTTTCTCGGATCAGAGGGATCCATAAACTGTGTATATCCTACAGATATCTTTGTAACAGGCGTAGAAGTAACTGGTGCTGTGCGAATATTGATGATTCCATTCAGAGCTGAAGATCCGTAGAGTGCAGAAGCGGCTCCTTTAAGTACTTCGATCTGCCCAATATTCTCAACCGCAATATCATTCCAATTGGGGAAACCAGCATCTGCCTGAAGTGCCGGCATGTCATCTATCAACAGCATCACTCTGCTACCGGCTCCATAACTGAATCCAGACCCACCTCTGATATTGGCCTGACCGTCAATCATCTGGACCCCGGGAACTTTATTCAACACCTCATCAACGCGAACGGTATTGGTATTTTCCAGTAACTCAGGCTTAATTACTTCAACAGAAACCGTTGATTCGGAAAGTCTTTTTTCAAATCGACTACCCGTTACAATGGCCGTTTCCAAAATAGTATTTAAAGGCTTGAGTCGAATCTCAAGAGGATTGTCAACATTTCTGATGTCAACATAATAAAGGGTTACTGAAGCAAAAGATAAATAAGAAATGACCAATGAATCTCCAGGCTCTACTTTAAGTGAAAACTGACCATTCACATCGGTTATCGTGCTGTTGGAGGGAGAGTAAACATTGGCTCCAATAAGTAATTCACCGGTTGGGTCAGAAGTCACTTTTCCTTGTATGGTATGATTTTGAGCCAATACAATAGTCAAAGAACCACAAGTAAATAATAAGATCAATACTACAATTAAACTCTTCATTGTAATAAGGTTTACGAAAACAAAACTGGAATTTATGCAATGCAAAATATCAGGACTGAATCATGTTGAGCTATCAATCCATTGATTTAATAAAGGTAATAAAAGAATTGAAATGAAGTAATTGAATAGATCTGAAAAATATAAAAATCTTTAAAATCGAGTTGTTTAGATCTCAGTAGGCAGTGGACAGTTATCAGTAGGCAGTAGGCAGTGGGCAGTTAGCAGTTAGCAGTAGGCAGTGAAGAATTTATTTCGCACCGTTGGTACTTTAGAGAATTTTCCATGGGCTCCACCACAGTGGGCAGTTAGCAATAGACAGAAAGCAGCAGGCAATAAGCAAACTAACCCTTAACAAAATAACGCACGTAGCGCAAAAGATACGAAGCAAATGACATCTCACCTCCTCAACCTGCCAAAGGCTCTAATCCTGCCGATGGCGTAAACCTTAACCTTCTGACCTTATAACTTTTAGACCTTAAGACCTTCCAACCTTAAGACATTTCGACTTTCAGACCAAGAATAGCTCGTAGTTCGTAGCAGGTAGCAAAAAAAGCTTTTAGCCTTTAGCAGTTAGCTTTTGGCAGATTAGACCTTATGACTTTGAGACCTTATGACTTTCGACTTTAAGACCTTCTGACCGTTTACCGTTCACTGCTCACCATTCACCGTTTTTCACCCTGCCGAAGGCGAAATCCTCAACCTTAACCTTACTTATTAGTGTAACATGCCATTTTCTTCCTCATAATGGATAGGCTCTATCATTTCAAGGCCTATAACAGCTTTCTCTTCCGGGCTAATACTAAAAAATCGCAACACCCCACCTGAAGCTTCTGCAATATGTTTGGCAAAACTTAAAAAGTCTTTATACAAAGTATGCCCAATCTTTGGATCCAGTTTTTGAAGTATTTCATTTAAGGACTTCAACTCTTCATAGAGTAGTTCATATCTGGTGGCTGTATCTTCAGGGCATTCCTCTATAAGGGTTTTTAGGGTTTCTGAAAAATGCTGATGTACATCCTGATAGTAATCTTCCAGTATGTCAGATCCACCATAAGATCTGATTTGAGTCAGTTTTTCAGCCCATTCGATTTCCGAATCATCAATTTTCCCATCTGCTCCAGCTACCAAAACAGTTATCCATGGTAAAGCCATTTTTAACCTTTCATATTCATTTTTGTCCAAATTTGTAAAATGACTGTCCATTCCTTATTATTATTTTTTTGATAAACATTTTTAAAAGATAAAAATTTCTTTATAACCTCACTTTTGCAGTAAAATATAAAATCTCAACTGCAATTTCCTTTCTATGCGCAAATGTAGAAATTTCCCGGCAATTTTTGTTTCAATGATCGGAAAGGATGAATTTTATAGTACACAGATTGAATAGTCATGGACACATTGTACAATTCCATATATAATTTATACTTTTGAGTATAAATCCAGTAATCAAAGAAGTGTCAAAAACAAGCAAAAAATTAAAACTCACTCCGCTCATGGAACAATACTTTTCCATGAAAGCCAAACACCCTGATGCCATCATGCTATTTAGAGTGGGTGATTTTTATGAAACATTTGGTGAAGATGCCATTAAAGTATCTGATATACTGGGAATCGTATTGACCAGCAGAAACAATGGCGGTTCAGATATCGAATTGGCAGGTTTTCCCTATCATTCGCTGGATGTATATTTACCTAAATTAGTCAGGGCAGGGTTTAGAGTGGCCATTTGTGAACAACTCGAAAAACCCAGTCAGGATAAAAAATTGGTGAAGCGGGGAATAACCGAGCTAATCACCCCTGGCATTACCATAGAAGATACTCTTCTCGATAAAAGGTCAAATAATTTTCTGGCTTCTCTCCATTTCGAAAGTAAAGATGAAATCGGAATCGCTTTTGTCGATATATCTACAGGCGAATTTTTGGTCAGTGAAGGCAATCATGCAGCTATAGAAAAATTATTGTACAATTTTTCGCCTTCGGAAGTGATCTATGACAAATCCAGAAAAAAGTATGCAAATAAGCTGGTGACCGATCATTTTTTTTCATACGTGCAGGAAGAATGGATCTATACACCGGAATATACCATTTCTAAACTCCTGGAACATTTTAAAGTCCCTAACTTAAAAGGGTTTGGAGTGGAACATCTTCAAATTGGAAAAATGGCCGCAGGAGCCGCTATTCATTATCTTCAATCTACTCATAATGATAAACTCTCCCATATATCGAGAATCAGCCGAATTCAATCGGACGAATACATCTGGTTAGATCGGTTTACCATAAGAAATCTGGAACTGGTGCAATCGATTCATGAAGGAGGAAAATCACTTTTGGAGGTTTTGGACAAAACGGTTACTCCCATGGGGTCCAGACTTTTGAAAAAATGGATACTCATGCCACTATTGGACATAGATAAGATCAGGAAACGCCATAATGCCATAGACGTTTTGATCACCTATGACGACATGAGAAATTTTATTTATAAACAAATTAAGAAAATCGGAGACCTTGAGAGACTTTGCTCCAAACTGGCTATGGAAAAGATTTCTCCAAGAGAAGTATGGCATTTACTTAAGGCACTTGAAGCCATACAGCCAGTTAAAAAGGTTCTCATGGAATCCTCAGAACCCGGATTGACTACTACAGGTGATAAATTGCATCATTGTCAAACACCCATTGAGCTCATTCGAAAAAGCATTCATGAAGAAGCACCCAATCATGTATCAAAAGGAAATACGATAAAGGATGGGTATAATGATGAACTTGATGAGTTGCGAAATATCATTAAAAACAGCAAAGAACTTTTACTGGAAATCCAGCAGAATGAAGCACTGTCTACTGGTATCACCAATCTTAAAATTGGATTTAATAATGTATTTGGTTATTACCTTGAAGTGACCAATAAATACAAAAACCAAGGGTTAATTCCCGACAATTGGGTGCGTAAGCAAACACTGACCGGTGCGGAAAGATATATAACGGACGAACTTAAAAAGCTGGAAACCAAAATATTGACGGCTGAAGATAAAATACTAGCCCTCGAAGAGCATCTATATGCAGGTATTTTGGTCCAGCTCAATGAGTTTTTAAGTGAGATGCAGCATAATGCTCATATCATCGCTTGGCTTGATTGCCTGTATGCTTTATCCGAAGCGGCTATAAAACATCAATACTGCAAACCTGTAGTAAATGAAAGCAAAATCATTGATATTATAGATGGTCGGCATCCGGTTATAGAACAACAGCTCCCACCCGGAGAAGCCTATGTACCCAATGATGTTTTTATGGATGACACCGCCCTTCAAATCATGATGATCACAGGTCCTAATATGTCCGGTAAGTCAGCTTTGCTAAGGCAAACAGCCTTGATAGTGTTAATGGCTCAAATAGGATCATATGTCCCAGCCCGATCAGCAACTATCGGAGTAGTTGATAAAATTTTTACAAGAGTGGGCGCATCCGATAATATAAGTAGCGGAGAATCAACCTTCATGTTAGAAATGAACGAGACGGCAAGCATCATGAACAATTTATCTGACAGGAGTCTCATTCTTCTCGATGAAATTGGGAGAGGAACATCTACGTATGACGGAATTTCCATTGCATGGTCGTTGGCGGAATACCTCCACAATCATACACAGGCTAAACCGAAAACCCTATTTGCCACCCATTACCATGAGTTAAACGAATTGGCTTTAAAATACAATCGGATCAAAAATTACAACGTAGCTACAAGAGAAATCAATAATAAAGTGATCTTTTTGCGCAAGCTGGAAGAAGGCGGATGTCACCATTCGTTTGGAATTCACGTTGCACAAATGGCTGGTATGCCAGTGGAAATTATTTCCAGAGCTCAGGAAATTCTTTCCGAAATGGAAAAAAAATCAATTGAAAATCCCAATTCAAATTCTAAAAAGAAAAATACGCAAACACTACAGAAT
The DNA here is from genome assembly GCA_041749255.1 of Saprospiraceae bacterium. Classification (GTDB taxonomy): domain Bacteria; phylum Bacteroidota; class Bacteroidia; order Chitinophagales; family Saprospiraceae; genus JABDLO01. The sequence goes on along the minus strand of JBGTBR010000013.1, from coordinate 18,990 downwards.
GTAAGCACTGTACCTCAATATCAAATGAGCATTTTTGAGACCCACGACCCGCGGGCTGGCAAGATTATAAGACATGTTCAATCTCTTCAGGTCAATAATATGACACCGATAGAGTGTATGCTAAAACTAAAAGAATTGATAGAAATAGCCGAAGAAGACATCGAATAAAGGTATCCCTTATTTCACCACAAAAAGTTTTTCAGTCCTATAAATTTGCTCTCCTTCAATTTCGAGGATGTACAACCCCCTTTTCAATCGGCTAACATCCAGAACCTGAGAAGAACCCTGATTGATGATTTTCTTTTCAAAGATTTTCCTCCCCGATATGGTATATAACCTTGCATTGGCAGATTGCTCATCGGGACTGGAATATTGGATGTGAACAGACTCTACACACGGATTTGGGTATACATGTATAAATAAGGGAGAAGGTTTTTTAATTGCTTTATTCAACTCTTCAGTCAGAGACCATTTTGGTAATTCCTTCAAGGATACCATTACTTCAGTTGTCGTATTTTCCTGAATCGGATTATTGTAATCTATTCTTCTGTTTCTCACATGTTTATACAGGATTGGATCATGTGGAGCTATTAGTCTCTGTCGCAGAGATTCCAAATCATTTTCTGAGGTTAAGGCAGAATTAAAATCATTTTGCCCATCAATCCATGTGCTCCAACCGTTAAATGTCAATTGACCCAATTTCACTGCATTACGGTCTTTGGATGAGATACCAATGATTGTAGGATATCTGGTGATTTGAAAAACTTCATTCAATTGAAGTCCTGAACCTTCAAGGTTGATAACGGGATAGGGTTTTTTTGACCAATTTCCATAGGAGAAATCGTTACAAGCCTCCATACCCGACATGCAGGATTTTTCAGTTGCCATATCGGCTTCCAATAAAATTATGACTACTTCATCACTACCCAGTGGACCATACTTGTACCAGACATGCTCCAGAATGCCCGCTTGTTCATATATCCAGCATGGCTTACACCAAGTAGAAGAAAAATTCAATATAACCGATTTGCCAGACTCGAGATACGATGCCAGGTCATGAGACTCACCGTATACATCGTTAAGAAGAATATTATAATTATTGTTATTGGCTGAAACGGAGTGGGTGGTGCTTATAAGTAAAGCAATACAACAATATTTTACCGCCCAATTTACCGGATTGATTCGGATGCTCATAATGGTTTTAAAAGTTCGTACGATAAATATAGACAGCTTACATAAATATTTATAAAATAAACTTTATTTTTTTATCAATCGAAAAAATCCATTTAGAGTAAAAGATAAAAAATAGTCATACATCCATCTAATTTTCAGGATTTTGTCGCGTATTTTATACACTGATTCTATTTTAATATTTTTTGAAAATAATTGAGATGGACCACACACCAGTCTTCGTAAATCAAACATGTGTTAATGGACTGTCAGAAACACATGGCAGGCTGGTGAATATTTCATTTTTTATCCAGATTGGGCATAGTAAAAACTTATAACATTCTCTTGAATTGATCTAATATCATTAGCTTTGCTGATTGGAAAAATGACTTATTACATATAATGAAGACTAGATGAAATGGATTTGGCTATTTCTATTTACTCCACTAATGGTTGCAGGACAGATGAAGGAAGGATATAAAGTAAGCGGAGACACAACCGTATTTGTATTTAACGAAAGAGAATACCATACCAGGAACATATCGAGGGTTGTGGTAACCGGTACTTTCAGAAAATGGGATCCGAATATGGATGATACGGAATGGCAGCTCACAAAAAATGGAAAAAATTTGTGGTATCTGAAATTGGAAAATCCAGAATTTAAGGTCATTCCACCTCATTCTGAATTTAAATTTTTGATCAATGACGGAGAATGGATGGATCCGCCTGCGAAAGCTCCCAATATAAAATGGAACAATCTTATTTTCATGCATGAAGTTATCTTACCGTCACTTAAAGCAAGTATTTTAAATGATTATGCTGTTTGGGTAGATGTGTCCGGTGTTTCCCGGCCAATACAAACCTCACATTATCGACTGACAGATGCTTTTGGCAATATCATTCCCATCTCTTCCATACTTCCCAATGAAGAGACCACCGCTTTGCTTACTCCTGCTGAAAAAATCGATAGAAGGAGAATTTACTATTTAGAAATAGCTCATCTTCAGTTAAGAACGCTATGTTCCTTTGATGGATGGTTTAAGACCTTATATTCCCCAAAAGAAATGGGTGCTCAAATCGACATGGAAAATAAACGCACCCATTTTAGAATCTTTTCTCCAAGGGCGGATCAGGTAAAACTTTATCTTTATAAAAATGAAAAAGACACACTACCCTACCAGACCCTTGAAATGATACCCGATGAAAACCGTGTTTGGGAAGCTGTTGTTGAAGAAAATTTGCATGGGGTATTTTATGACTTTACAGTACATGGACCCAGAGATCCGGGCAATCACTTTTTTGAAACCATGCCCAAACATATTAGTGATCCCTATGCAAGAGTCAATATAGACGCGTGGGGTCGCAGTATGGTTTATGAAAAAACCTTACCAGCTACTCCTTTAGTAGGTGGGATACCACCTATGAAAAATGTGGTTGCTTATGAAGTTCACATTCAGGATTTTACCGATTTACTACCCGTTAAAAGAGAATTCAAAAGTTCCTTTAAGGCCATGACCATTCCGGGACTGACCAATAGTCATGGCGAAAGAATAGGTTTTGATCATTTGATCGATCTGGGTATAAATGTCGTTCATTTAATGCCGGTACAAGAATACATGCACCATCCTGATTCCATATGGAAAGAGAGCTTCAAGGATGACCACTATATGATTGAACAGGGAATTGCTGAAGAGAACTACCAATGGGGATATCGCACTTCCCATGCATTTGCCATTGAGAATAAGTACAGAAGTAAAAACACTGTACATGGTGAAGAGCGAAATCAGTTGAGAGATTTAGTGCAGGCATTTCATGATAAGGGCATCGCAGTGATTGTTGACATTGTTCCCAACCATACGGCTGAAGATATGGATGGACACTGGTACTTCCATTTTAATGTTTTAGATAAGATTTATTATTACCGCACCAAAAATTTAGAACATATAGGTGAATATGGGAATGAAGTTAAAACTGAAAACCGACCTATGGTTCAAAAATGGTTGATCGATCAATGCCTCTCTCTTATTGAAGAATTTGGGATTGATGGATTTAGAATTGACCTGGCTGGGCAGATAGATCGGCAAACACTCATCAAATTGCGGGAAGCGATAGGTAAAGATAAAATTTTATACGGAGAACCATGGATTGCTTCAAATGACCCTGATTTTGAATCCAATCCAAGCTGGGATTGGTATAAACACAATTCACCGATTACCTTTTTTCAGGACGATGCCCGCAATGCTTTTAAAGGTCCGGTGTTTGACCTCAAAAGTATTAAAAAGGACAGAGGATATGCCGGAGGTCACCTGGACGACAGAAAAGGAGTGATCAAAGCATTAAGCAACACATTCCCCGATGATCTCATGACAACCAGTGGAATCAATTACCTGGATATACATGATAATTGGGCATTGGCGGATCAATTCGCTAAACACGACTGGAGCGGAAAATTGGGGGTTGAAGAAGACAGAATGAAGATAGCTGCTACTTTATTATTTACCTCCCTGGGTCCTATAGTCATACATGGAGGAAGTGAAATGATGCGAAGCAAGGGCCATGCACCCTTAGTAGAAATCATAAAAACCATGAAAAATGGAGTGAAGGTTCACATTCATGGAAAAAGAGATACCTATAACTTGAGACGAGCCAACCAGTTTGATTGGGAGAACCTCGGTAAAGAAGATAATGAAGATCAAAACGATTATAAAGGAATGACTGCGTTTTGGAAAGGGCTGATAAAGATGAGACTTTCTACTTTGGGTGGGGTTTTTCGCATAGATGTACCTACTCCTTCGGACTATTACCAATTTATTGCTCCGGAAGATAAAGCTCTTCTAGCCTACATAGTAAATGACACCATTGCGGTAGCGATAAATGTCTCCCATTCACAAAAAACGATTCATCAATTTACTCTTCCCGGAGAGGGACACTGGCAATTAATTGGTTCTAATGAAAAAGTTGACCATGAAAAGGGAATCACGGATCATTTTTATTCCGTAATAAATGCCAATACTACAAGAGAACTGACTTTACCTCCTGTAGGACTTTTGATATGGAAAAATATGAAGTAGCTCTTACCAAAAAAGCTTTTAGCCTTTAGCAGTTAGCAATTGGCAGCTTTGACCTTATGACTTTGAGACTTTCGACCTTCAGACCTTTGACATTCTGACCTTGAGACTTTCTGACTTTCAGACCTGCTGAAGGCGTAAACCTTAACCTCGACCTTCAGACTTTCCGACCTTCAGACTTTGAGACCTTCAGACTTTCAGACCTATAAATGCTTTTTCAAAAGATTTTTAGTCATCATAATTCCCTCTCTTTCACTCAATCTACTCCCTTCATATTCTACACCTATGAAACCACTGTAGTTAGTTTCTTTAATTATATCCATCATTTTTTTATAGTCGATGGTCGTTTCTTCTCCGTCTTCATTAAAATCGTAGGATTTGGCACTTATCGCTTTAGCATAAGGCATCATTTCTTTTACTCCTTTATATTTGTCATAATGCTCTGTACAAGTTCCGTTCCCACTTCTCTTCAGGCAAAAATTTCCAAAATCAGGTAAAGTGCCACAATTTGACTTTCCAACCTTTTTGATGGTTTCAGAAAGCCATATTCCGTCAGAAGAATAACCTCCATGATTTTCAACCAACACATTTATATTGTATTCTGAAGCATAATCAGAAAGTTTTCCTAACGCATCAACTGCTGCTTCCATAACCTCATTAGCTTCACCTGTTCCATATGCATTGACTCTAATACTGTGGCAACCGAGATGTTTGGCAGCTCTAACCCAATTTTTGTGATTTTCCACAGCCTGATCTCTTTTTTCCCTATCCAGTTCTCCTAAATTTCCCTCTCCATCTACCATGATCAACAATTGTTGGACGCCCGCCTCTTTTGCTTTCGCATTCATACTGTCCAGGTATGCAGTATTTTCAACTTCATTCTTAAAAAACTGGTTGACATACTCCACTCCTTCAAATCCCATTTCGCCGGCTACCCGTATAAAATCAAAATGAGAAATTTTACCTCCAAACAACTCCTTATGCAATGACCATTGTGCCAGCGATAGACTGATTTTTGGTGGCTCAGGTTCCTCAGGCGGATCGGTGTTCGTATTTTTATCCTTACAGGAGGCGATTGCAAACCATCCCAATAATATGAAACTGAAGTACATTTTCATTGTGCTTTATTTATACTTTCTTAAAAAATATGCTTTAAGGAGGCTAAGTTATAAATTTATTTGAATTTTATTATTGTCCATTTTTTCAATATCAAATTCTCCATCGGATTCTTTACAACATTCCCCATTTTCAGACCCTGATTACCGGCTATTCTCAACCATTCTTCTTGCAGGTGGTATGCTATTGACCCGACAAGATGCAAAGGATACAAAGTAAGTTCCTCTCTATAATGCATCAGGTGCAAATGTATAAAAGCAGAAAAGCTTTTTTCTATCAATTTTGCCATCCCAGAGTCATCTTTATTCTCCACAACAAACTTTGCCAATGTCGCTAAATAAGCGGCCGGCCCTTCTTCTTTATACAATTTTCTTTTTACGGTTTCAGGGCTAACATCGTGATTTGATTCCAGAGCAGATCGCATCGGTCCATTGAGCTCTTTAAAATAATACGCCCGTAAGAGTAATCTTCCCAAATGATTTCCACTACCTTCGTCCATAAGGATATAGCCAAGTGAAGGCAATTTTGAGTGTACTTTTTCTCCATCGTAAAAGCAACAATTGCTTCCAGTGCCCAGAATTGCCACCACTCCAGGACTATCGGTGCAGGCCTGTACAGCTGCCATCATATCGTCCTGCACTTCGATGGTTCTTGCCAGTGGAAAAAATGATTGTAACATTGAAGACATGACTAATTTTTCATGTTCCTCACCACAACCCGCTCCGTAAAAATACAAACCCACCACCTTGTCGGAATAGGCTAATAATTCTTTATTAGACTGTATTTCTTCAGCTATGTACTTTTGTGAAAATAAAACCGGATTGAGTCCTTTTGTAATGATATTCAATTTCAACTCACCAGATTGTACATCCATCCCACACCAATGTGTCTTACTGGAACCACTTTCTGCAATGAGTATCATAGTAAATTATTTATAGTAACTTGTATTAATCATCGACTTTCACTATTGGCCCCAGCAATGATTTCTTCTACAACTTCAGGATTGAGCAGTGTGGACGTATCTCCCAATTGATCGGATTCTCCTGCTGCTATTTTTCTTAAGATTCTTCTCATGATTTTACCTGACCTTGTTTTAGGCAAACCGGAAACAATCTGTACCCGGTCTGGCTTGGCAATAGGCCCTATCATATCGGAAACTACCTGATTGATCTCCCGGTCAAATTCCTTTTTATCGATAACATCCTTTTGCAGAACGACATAAGCATAAATCCCCTGACCTTTGATATGATGAGGAAATCCCACCACTGCGGCTTCAATGATAAGAGTATGCTCATCCAATGCATTTTCTACCTCTGCCGTACCTATCCTATGTCCGGATACGTTGATGACATCATCCACCCTACCTATGATCCTAAATCTTCCCTCCTTATCTTTTTTTGCTGCATCTCCGGTGAAATATTTATTTTTAAAGGCTGAAAAATACACTTTCCTGCATCGCTCGTGATCTCCATATGTTGTTCTGATGATCGAAGGCCAGGGAAATTGAATACACAATAAACCTTCTACATGGCTTTCTGTTACTTCCCTCCCTTCATTGTCTAAAATGATGGGCTGTACACCCGGTAATGGATAAGATGCAAAACAAGGCTTTGTATCGGTTACACCCGGTATAGATGTGATCATGATACCCCCTGTTTCCGTCTGCCACCAAGTATCTGCAATTGGTGCTTTACCTTTTCCGATATGATTGTCGTACCAATGCCATGCCTCTTCATTAATCGGCTCTCCTACTGTTCCTAGAACTTTTATTGAGCTCAGATCATACTTATGTGGCCATTCATTGCCAAAAGCCATCAACGCCCTGATTGCGGTCGGAGCAGTATAAAACTGATTGACTTTGTGCTTTTCGCAAATTTGCCAAAATCGTCCGGCATCGGGATAAGTAGGAACTCCTTCAAACATCAAAGTAGTCGCACCCGATAATAAAGGGCCATATATTATGTAAGAATGTCCGGTGATCCATCCGATATCCGCCGTACACCAATATACATCACCAGGCTCATAGCGAAAAACCTGGGTAAAAGAATAACAGGTATAGACCATATAACCACCACAGGTATGCACAACTCCCTTTGGTTTAGCGGTCGATCCCGAAGTATACAAAATAAATAACAAATCTTCTGAGTCCATTTCCTCAGCATCGCAAATATCATCTTGCTTATCGACCAACTCATGCCACCAATTATCGAGTGAATGATTAAATTGTACTTCACCACCTGTATTTCTGTGCACCAGGACTGCTTCTATTGAATCACATCCCATGGAAACGGCATGGTCAACTACTTCCTTTACTGGAATATTTTTGTTTCCTCTGGCGTTGTAATCGGAACAAATCACCATCTTACAGGAAGAATCTTTAATCCTGTCAGCCAGGGAAGTAGCAGAAAACCCTGCAAAAACCACTGAATGAATGGCTCCTATCCTGGCACATGCCAACACAGCAATGGTCAGTTCTGGGACCATAGGCATATAAATACAAACCCTGTCGCCTTTACCTATCCCAAGTTTTTTCATGGCATTTGCACATCTGCATACTTCAGCCAGCAAAGCTCTGTATGTATATTTTTTAACTGTTCCGTTAGGATCGTTCGGCTCCCATATCAATGCGACCTGATCACCCCTTTCCGCAATATGCCGATCCAGGCAGTTTTCGGTAATATTCATTTTTCCATTGACAAACCACTTCACTTCAGGGGTTTTAAAATCCCAATCGAGTACCCGATCCCATTTCTTTTTCCAGGTAAAGCCATTGGCTATTTCTTCCCAAAATAATTCGGGGTTTTCAACGCTATTACGATAAGCTTCATGATATTCTTTTAATGATTGTATCTTAGTAACCATATTTACATTTTCCTTTTTTGCATTCTCAAAAATATAAATATTCCATAACCCATGGGTATAGATCTGGTATTAAATACTTTAAAGTAGAAAGTAGAAAGTGAAAAGTAGAAAGTGAAAGTTTAAAGGGGTTGAATTGTTTAGAGAGTTTATATGTTTATATGTTTATTTGTTTAGAAAGTTTAGAGGGTTTAGAGGGTTTAGAGGGTTTAGGAGATTAAAAAGTTGAATCGTTGAATTATTGAGTTGAAAGTGAAAAGCATTAGTGAATTCGTGGCCGGAAAACAAACAGCTTCATGTCAAAGGGTAAAACGTCGAAGGTGTCTGCTAACAATTATGCCGGTTACGTAAAAAATTTGTAATATGCCTTTAAAAATGGGTAATCTAATAGGAAGTAGTAGAAGTATATTTTATCTTTAAAAATTACTTTTTCAAACCAACACGCATATGATGAATAAATTCAAAAAAAGAAGATTTAGGGTGATTTTTGCAACGCTCACCATTTTATTATATGTACTTGTTTTTCAATTAGTTGGGCTATCAGGCTTCATATTGTCTTTCATTGGTTTCATCGTTGTATTTGGATTGGCGTATTTTTTAACTCCTTTTTTAATGAAGTGGTGATGACCCCGGAAAGATAACTTCACATTGAAAGAATGAAGACAGATTAATATATCCTGGGTCTATCAGCTTTATTGAGAGTTTGCATGTAATTTAAATTCATTTCTTTTAAACACAAGCAGTGTTAGATCCAGGTTCAAGTTAACATTTTAATAGCAAATAATTATCGCTCTGCGTACATACGAATAATTTATTTTATTATATATTGCTTACAATTTATTGGATTATGGTTCAATTCTAAATGTATTTAAAATGAATTATTCCAAACAAGAGCATTTTAAGTGGCGAACTTTAAACGGAAAGTGGATTGATACTAACATTCTGGAACATGTTGAAAAAACGATAATCAGGGAACAGGAACAGGGATTTAAACTCAAGGTCTGCATAGGTTCTGACTCTCAGGTAAGAGGTAAAACAGTAGAATTTGCGACGGTTATCGTTTTCCTGAGAGAGTACAAAGGCGGATTTATGTTCATATCCAATGAAAAGATGTACAAAACCGTAAGCATTAAAGAAAGGATGATTCTGGAAGTGGCCCGATCGATCGAGGTGGCCTACCATTTGTGCGATGTGCTCGACAAATATAAAGTAGACCTGGAAGTTCATGCCGATATTAATACCAACCCCGGATTTAAATCCAACGAAGCACTGAAAGAAGCGATGGGTTATATTTTGGGAATGGGCTTTGTTTTTAAAGCAAAACCTCATGCATTTGCCAGTTCATGTTGCGCAGATAAGGTAGTGTAAAATGTAACTCCTCAGACATTAATGGGAACCCTTGCTTATTGTCATCATTCTCTCCAAAAGTTTATGAAATTAAAAATTACGAATTACGAATTAAAATTTCAAAGGAGTAAATACAACCTATCCCATTGATTTGGATTTATCCATTAAATTTGCACATGTTTTCCCAACAAACCGTTGATGATTAAATCGAATATTGAAAACTTAGTGTAAACCATGACTGTTCCAGGAATGGAAGTAAGGTGGTTGTTCAAAGAAAATTATTACAAGTTTGTAGATTAAATGAATCACCTTCCATTTTGGGATATTATTATTGACAAAATCTTTACAACATGAAGAATATACTCATTTTATTTTTGATGGCATTTGGTATGTTTTCTCTTTCTGCACAAATGAATACCATCGATTTTCTCGAATACGATTTGGATAACGGCATGCACGTTATTTTACACCAGGACAACAGTATGCCCATAGTGGTTGTATCGGTCATGTATCATGTAGGTAGTAAAAATGAAGACCCTGAAAGAACAGGATTTGCTCATTTTTTCGAACATCTCCTGTTTGAAGGATCTGAAAATATAGACAGAGGAGAATATGACCAATATGTGGAAAAGGCAGGAGGTACACTTAATGCAAACACCAGTTATGACAGGACCTATTATTATGAAATCTTGCCTTCTAATCAGCTTGAGCTGGGTCTGTGGCTGGAGTCGGAAAGACTAATGCATGCAAAAGTGCAAAATAAGGGAATTGAAACCCAGAGAGAAGTGGTTAAAGAAGAGAAAAGACAGAGAATTGACAACCAACCGTATGGTACTATTCTTTCGGAAACCATGTCCAGGCTTTTTACGGTTCATCCATATAAATGGTCAGTTATAGGATCCATGGAGCACCTCGACGCAGCTCAGGAAGAAGATTATGTACAGTTTTATAAAGAATTTTATGTCCCTAACAATGCAGTGCTTTCCATAGCAGGAGATATTGACATTGAACAAACTAAAGCTTGGGTAGAAAAGTATTTCGGGCCTATTCCCCGGGGGACCCAGACGATTTCCAGGCCGGATATTCAGGAACCTCCTCTGGAAAAAGAGATCAGGGATACCATATATGACAACATCCAATTACCCGCTGTGGTGATGGGGTACAGAATGGCTCCACTGGGTACTCCGGACTATTACGCCTTATCCATGCTGGGACAGTTACTTTCTCAGGGCCAAAGTTCAAGATTGCATAAAAGACTGGTCGAAGAAGAGCAAAAATCTATTTTCGTGGGAAGTTTTCCATTGGGATTAGAAGATGAAGGCGCCAATCTCACTTTTAGTATCATTAATATGGGAGTAAATCCTTCTGATGTAGAAATGATCATCGATGAGGTAATCGACAAGGTAAAAAATGATCTTATTTCAGATAAGGAATTTCAAAAATTGAAAAATCAGGTCGAAAATACCTTTGTATCTTCCAATGCCCTTCTTGCCGGTATTGCGGAAAGTCTGGCAAACTACTACATGTACTACGGAGATACCCATCTGATCAATACAGAGTTGGAAAGATATCTTGCCGTCACCAAGGAAGACCTTAGACGGGTAGCCAGAAAATATTTTAATAAAGATAATCGTGTAGTACTGTATTATCTACCTAAACCTGCAAACCAGTAAATTTTCACAATTTTAAAAGAAAAGACAATGAAATATAGCCTAATCCTTACATTATTATCTACCATTTTATTGGTACAATGCAGTCGGAAGACCACTCCCCCACCGGTCACAATGGTTCCAGCAGATGCCTCCTGGAGAGCAAATGCCCCTGTCCCGGCAGCGGCCAGAGAGATCGAACTGGGAGAATATCAGCATTTTACCATGGAAAATGGACTTACGGTCATCGTGGTTGAAAACAGTAAACTTCCAAGAGTTGCTTATCAGATTACATTAAAAAACGACCCGATATTAGAGGGCGGTAAAGCGGGATATACCACCTTTGCCGGTACTCTTCTCGGATCGGGAACTACAAAAAGATCTAAAAGTGAACTGGATGAGGCTATTGATTTTATAGGAGCCTCCATCACTCCTTCTTCGCAAGGGATCTTTGCTTCTTCCCTTACAAAACACCAGGATGAACTCCTCAACATTATGACAGAAATGCTGTATCATCCTTCATTCCCTGCCGAAGAATTTGAAAAGATTAAAAAACAAACTCTTTCTGCCCTTGCTGCCGTTCCAACCAACCCGGAAGCCATCGCTTCCAACGTAACAAGAGCCTTGAATTATGGAAAAAACCATCCATACGGCGAATTTGAAACACCAAAAACGATTAATAATATAGAGTTAGAAGATTGCAAACAGTATTACGAAACGTATTTCAAACCCAATAATGCTTATCTGATCATTGTAGGAGATATAAGTCTGCCAGAAGCCAAACAAAAGGCTGAAACGTATTTTTCCAGTTGGGAGAAAAAAGAAATTCCTCCCATTCAATATTCAACACCTTCGCCTTTGCAGGATCGTCGTGTTTCTTTTGCCCATAGGGATGGTGCAGTACAATCTGTAATAAGGATCACCTATCCCATTGAATTAGAACCAGGAAGTGAAGATGTAATCAAAGCCAGCATAACCAATGCCATTTTGGGAGGTGGTGTTTTTCTGGGAAGATTAATGCAAAATCTAAGGGAGGATAAGGGTTATACGTATGGAGCACGAAGCAGCCTGTCTTCTGATCCACTGGTGGGTAATTTCAGCGCAACGGCCAGTGTACGAAATGAGGTAACAGACAGTGCCATTGTAGAATTTATCCATGAGATGGATAGAATGATCAATGAACCGGTATCTTCTGATGATCTCCAATTGGCAAAAAATTCATTGGCAGGAAGTTTTGCCAGATCTCTAGAATCTCCACAAACTCTAGCCAATTTTGCCCTCAATACACTCAAATACAATCTCCCCGATGACTATTACAGCACCTATCTTCAGAGATTAGAGAAAATAAGTGTTACCGATGTACAGAATGCCGCTAAAAAATACATAAGACCTGACCGTGCTCATATAGTAGTAGTGGGAAATAAAGATGAAACCGCTGATAAATTGATCTCTTTTGATGACAGAGGAGTCATAGATTTTTACGATGCTTTTGCTAATCCCATTGTGTATGAGGAGTATGAAGTTCAAGGTGACATCCAACCCATTGATATCATATCCAACTATCTGGATAAAATCGGAGGCAAAGAGTTCCTTATGAATGTCAAAACAATGAAACGGACTTCAACACTTGCGTTTATGGGTCAGAATGCTACCATGACAACGCGGCAAAAGTCACCGGGCATGTACGCCATGTCACTCGAAATGCAGGGAATGACCATTCAAAATGAGCGATTTAACAAAGATGTAGGATCCTCTTCCATGATGGGAAGTGCACAAAAATTTACAGAAGGAGATCAATTTGAAGCTTTAAAAAGAGCTTCTTTGATCATTCCTCAACTTTACTATCAACCGGAATCACTAGCTTTAAAAGGAATTGAAAAAATAGGTAATGAAAAAATGTATCGAATAGCTATTACGCTTGAAAATGGAAAAGTAGCCGAAGAGTTTTACAGCATGGAAAGCGGGTTACTTATGAGAACCATAGAAACACAAGACGGCATGGATGGTAACAGCATTACACTCATTTCTGACATGGAAGATTACAGAGAGGCAGGAGGAATACTGATTCCTTTTAAAATGGTTTTGAGCGGAGCTTCTCCACAACCCATATCTCTAACCACAACCGATGTGGAAGTAAATCATGAAATCCCAGATAATGTGTTTCTTATTGAATAAAATGTAAGTGAAAAGTAGAAAGTGAAAAGTACGTTTCAACATCACTTTTCATAACTTTAAAATATAAGGCGTGCTTCGCACAATGCTTATCGTGCTGGAACCTGTCCGCCAAAGGCTGAATAAATTTCCAGCGCCAGGCGGAAATTTCCAACGATTCAACACTTCAACTCTTTAAACCCACTAAACATTCCACAGACTAATCCCAAATTCAAAATGTTGGGCTAAAGCCCATATAACTATTCAAACTCATTACCGCGGGCTAAAGCCCACGGCTATTGATATAATAACTACCTCCATCTAATAAACAGATCGAAACTTTTAACTTTCAACTTTTCACTTTTCACTTTCAACTTTTCACTTTTTACTTTAAACTCAGAACATTATTTCTCTGACGAATGTATAACAAAGCACCAATCATCATGAGCATCGATAAAATAATCAATCCCCATTCGCTCATGGTCGGAATGGGTATTATACCACACTCATCCGCATCCAAACATAATTCTGAAGTAAACATCTCCATGATACCGCCTGCATTAACTGTTACTGTAAATGCTGTAGCCGGTGGGCGATAAAAGGAATAGGTATACACACCAGGAGGGCCTTCGGTGAATTCAACATCATCCGGCACTTGAATGCCATCTGAATCAACAAAATTGGCATCCCCGGATTGCAAGGTGACTAATTGGCCAATGACACCAGTGGTTACCGTTAATACATCGTGAAACAGCTCTACTTCGCCACCCGGGGGATGGATGTTGAGTGGATCATCGCAGGAGCAGGGATCTACAATGGTGATATCTATGCAGTCTTCCTCCTGCTCTTCAACCGTAACCATGCTCATTGCCATGCACCCATTACCATCCGTCATGGTAACCATATAGTCACCGTAGCTGGCTGCAGTGGCTGTTAACCCTGGGTTTTGGTCCGATGAAGTAAAGTCGTCCGGACCTTCCCATTCAAAAGTATAAGGTGGCATGCCTTCATCTCCCATTGCCATAAGTTGAATAGTATGTCCTTCACAAACCGGGCTGTTGGATGAAGCGGTCACTTCTGGATTAGATGCTACAAAAATGACAAAAAGGCAGGAGTCGGTACATCCCGTTATCGGATCAGTATATACATACCAAATATCATTAAAGCCTGAATTTTGATCAGCCGAGTTAAAAATTGACCCATTGCTGGTTCCATTGATAACATATGTCCCACCGGAAGGAGAGAAACCCAGTATATCCAGGTCTATTTCAACCCATGAACAACGCACAATCGTATCCGGGCTGGGGCAGGTAACCACCGGATTTTGGTTATTTGTTTCAACTTCATAAGTTTCTTCGGCCATGCAGCCGTTATCATCAGTAGCAGTAACGGTGTACATACCAGCCGTAAGGTCTTCAATTAAATTACCTGTTCCGCCATTACTCCATAAATATGAAATCGGTACGGTACCACCGGTGGCAGTTACTTCAATAGAGCCATCGGCTGCATCCGGGCAAGTTTCGTTAATTATATCATCCGGTGTGATCAATATTTGTGAAGGTTCACCCAGGTTAAAAGTTAAAGAATCGATACAGTTTATGGCATCTTCTACATATACTTTATACATGCCAGCTACCAGACCAGTACGAACTGAATCAGTGCTCATATGACCTTCCCAGGAAAACAAATAAGTTGGAGTGCCTCCTGTAACTACTACACTGACGAAGCCATCAGCCCCACCTAAGCATTGGGGTTGTATTACATCGCCTTCGGCTAAGGTGAGGGATGCACATAATGGGTTGAGATAAGTGACAATTATTTGTCCGTTAGCACCGGCCCCTGAGCTAGAGCCAGCATCAGGACCTCCTTTTCCGCCGCCGCCACCGCCTGGAGCAGAACCATTGGCACCATCATTATTGCCAATACCTCCGCCACCTCCATTACCTGTTCCAATGCCTCCCGCAGTTCCCACCGCCCAACCCCCAGAGCCACCACTAGACGCGGAGCCACCGCCACCGCCGCCGTTGTTACCGGACGCATCGGCCCCATTACCTCCACTATAGAAAATGTCTCCAGTCGAACCACCACCAAAACCTCCACCAGAAGTTCCTAAACCAGCTTCACCGCCTGTTGCAATTACAGTAGATACATTCCAGGTAGAATTAGTCCCTGCTACTCCGTTAGCACC
Organism: Saprospiraceae bacterium; assembly: GCA_041749255.1. GTDB lineage: Bacteria > Bacteroidota > Bacteroidia > Chitinophagales > Saprospiraceae > JABDLO01. The sequence continues at coordinate 3,442 of JBGTBR010000013.1, read as the reverse complement.
TCCCACGCCCACCGTAAAGGGTATCATAGCACCGGGAGTTACGGCAAGCGTGCTCTTAGCATAAGACCCCCCTGCTCCACCACCCTTAGCATCCATAGCATTGAGGGCACCACCACCACCAGCACCCCAGGCTTCTACGGTAATTTCCGTCACCCCGGCTGGCACTTCAAAAACTCCGCTTGTGGTAAAAACAGTACTTATTGTCTGTGCATTCAATAAGAATGCGGGGCTTAAAAACAAGCCAATAAATAAAGTTCGTAAAAACGTCTTCATAAGACTTTGATTTTTTAGTTGATTAATTCATTTCTCATTGGTTTGGAAATCGGTTTCCATTTTCAATTTCAAATATTCTTGCAATCCAGTTTCCATACAATAAAGTTTCATCTGACGAAAACGGATGAGGAACTTTGGTTATAAGAGGTACAGGATTATTCTTTAAAATTTTCACTTAAAAGTTGATATATAAATTCGCGATCAGAATGAAATATTACATGAAACAATCATTCTTACAGACTTCCAAATATAAATAAAAATATAGCATTTACTTTAATATTAATATTAGTTATATGTATTGTATAGAACGATAAATAAATAACTGGTTCTACCCTATCCACGCTTTCCAAAAACCCACAAAAGATTTAAATGCATGGCTCAGACTCGGGATTAGGATAGTTCATATATGGAGTACTTAGTAAAATGCTTTTATAACGGCAACTTCTCCGCCTCTGGCTGATTAAATTTCATGCCATTAGGTCGTACAATCCGTGTAATCCCATAATCCGCGTGATCAGTGATTCAGACTATTTTCGGCTTAATCAATTGTGTTGGTAAGGCGTGCCTGCAAGGATCCACTTTCAAGGACTCACGATAGTGGAATAATATGGGTCGTCCCTGCCGGAACTTTTCACTTTAAGTTTTAAACTTTATACTTTATCTAAACCATTCATCTATAACGATTTAACAATCCTCTTTTCCCTTTTCCAAATAAAAAAAGCTAAGAAACATTACCTCGAAATATATTTATTATATATATTTGTTTTTGAGCTATGTAACCTATTTTCCAAAAATAGGGGAATTATAATTTTACAATTTAACTATCTATACCATGAAAACACTTACTACTTTTCTCTTATTTATTTCTGCTTCAGTATTGTTAACTATTGGTTCACAAACTGTAGTAAACCTAACAACACCTGGTGCTGGAATGTGGGAAGTACCTACTGGCGTTACTCAAATTGTTGTAGAAGCCTGGGGTGGGGGCGGAAATGGTGTTGGGTTCGGTGGTGGTAGTAGTACCGGAGTAGGTGGTGGCGGTGGCGGTGGTGCTTATGTCCGTTGTACTCTCAATGTGAACCCAGGTGAAATGATACCCTATTTTGTTGGAGCTGCCTCAGAAAGTTCAACATGGAATATTAATGTAATTAACGCCAATGCAGGACAAAATGCAACTGGATCTACAGGAGGTAATGGTGGATCTTTTTCCTCTACTTGTATGAGCCCTGAAGGGTTTGTTGGTGGAGCAGGTGCTAACGGTAGTGGTACAAATGGTGGAGGTGGAGGTTCTTCAGCTGGAATTAATTCTAGTGGAGGGAATGCTATGGGTTCATCGGGTGGCATGGCACCTATGGGAGGAGGCAATGGTGGCGCTGGAAGAACTGGATCATCCGGTGCTGGAGGAGATGGGTCAATTCCAGGAGGAGGAGGAGGAGGTGCACTTAAAACTTCATCGGGAATGGCCCGATCAGGTGGAATGGGTGCAAGAGGTGAAATAAAGATAACATATGACACACCACCGGATGTAGATCCCCCCACCGGAACATGTTTTGATCCGGAATCCCAAATCATGATGGGATGTGGTACCTGTAAAACTTATGAACTTGAAGATTATCTAGAAGAAGATAATGGAGACGTGACTGAATATGGTGGTTGGGTGTTTTGTGGTATGTTAGGTAATGGAGCTATGTGTGGTGCAATGGGCCAAACATCTTGCATATATGCACAAGGTTCTTACATGGAAAACGGGAATGTAGTGTCATTTTGTACGTTTATTGCTCAAAATGATAATGCAGGACCCCCTATAGAATTCAAATATCAAATTCCTCGTAATATTATTAGCCTTCAATTTATTGGGTGTGTAGCAACAGGCATGCCTGGTGGTCTAAATCTATGCTTAGTTGATTTGTATGACCCCTGTGAAGTACTCAATGTAGAAGTACCCTTAATGCCGATTATCATCAATAAAAGCAATGGTATGATAATAGGACAAACAGGAATGATCTGGGGTGATGGTGGTATTTCCTGCGAAGAAGGTTTTCTGAATTTAGCAAAATTTGTCTGTCCCAAAGAAGGTATGTTTACCTTGTTGGTTGATGAAGGTGTTGATGTAGTTTTAGATCCGGCTTGTTTGGATTTATCCCTTCCGGCAGGCACGTATACTATTGATTTCTGTACTACTCATGAATGTGAAGTACAATTTCTCCAAAGAGGTCAGATTAATACTCGTGATAACCATGAAAACGGTTTTGCCTGTTGTTTACAATTTGATATTGTACTTTGGGATTTCAGTATTACCGACCCGTGTTCTTGTGATGATCCTTTAAATATACAATTACCCGGTCAGCCCGTTTCGCTATTTCACGATCGGTTGGTTTTAAAAGCTACTGAAGTGGATGGTTTAATTGAAATTTCAGGAGTTTGCATCACAAGTGTATTGAACGGACCCATATTTGATGAAAACGAGGTGGAAATTGATCCTGCCAACGGTAACATTGATTTTGTCTATGATGGAGACACAGAATGCTGGTATCTTGACTTCTGGAGAGAACTTGGAGTAGATGCATCAGTAGAATTTGACATTAAATTTGAGGATAATGATGCTGGTTCAGTCGATAATATAAGTGGAACATTTGATATAGAACCTTGCTTAGAAGTTTGTCCCATCATCCCGATTCCGGCAATGGGAACCTGGGCATTGATCATTCTGGGGATGATGATGACTATATTCTCAATAGCATACATAAGAAAAAGAAAACCTGGTATGGTTTAGTAGACGTTCAACAAAATTTTAAAGTTATATGAAAGGAGGTATTGGATGTGAATTCATTACCTCCTATTTTCTTTGAATCAACCTACCAGATTTTATCATTAAGCATGGAGTTATTCATGTTACTGAAACTATTTTGTTTCATTCCTGAAACCTCGATGGTCTTTTCTTTTTTAGTTTTGCCGCCACGAATACACGAATGAATTCCACTTTCCACTTTCCACTTTCCACTTTTTACTTTTCACTTTATACTTTCTACGTGTGTATGACAAAATGCACTATGCCGCAATCTTTTTTATCAAATCAGTTACGATGCCCCACGAACTACTACTTCTGTAGCATCTAAGATTTGCTATTGCATTGGCACCTTTTATACTCCATTTTTGACCTGAGAGTTTC
>JBGTBR010000012.1:0-39224 GCA_041749255.1 Saprospiraceae bacterium | reverse complement strand
AGAATTACAGAACAGAAATATGATCTACAGAATATTTTCAATCTATGGATTTAACCATAAATTGATAAAAATTAATCAATTTTATAAACAGGTGCTGAATTTAGGTAAAATAGCAGCTTAATTTTTTACCGAACCATTGTTTCAATGAATTACACAAATATTTTTGCTTTTCCTTCTTTTTGTAATAAATCCTTATGTATATTTGATAGGACTGTTGGAGCCTATTTTAAACTTAATACTTTGAAACATGAAAAAACCAATTACAAAGGGATTCTTTTTTTTGGCGCTATTTACATGCCTTCTCCGTTCCGATCTGAAAGCTGAGGATCATACCTCATTCTGGGGCCTGGTATGCCCAAATGATACCACTGTAACCTGCCTTGATGATCTTTATAATTTAAATAAGTTTGGTCAGGCTGTTTTCATTGATAACTGGGGTAAACGAACTGTAGGAAATCCAACGGTAAAATATCATCTGGGCAAGTGCAATACAGGCACCATAAAAAGAACATGGAAATATATGGATGCCTATTGGCGGGTATATACCTGTACCCAAATCATAACAGTGACCGGTGGTGGTTATTTCAATGCAAGTCATATCTCATGGCCAAAAGATCTGGTCGTTAGCGGATGTACACCCGATATATCTCCACATGCCTTGAATAGCTATCCATCCTGGTATACAACCCCGTGCAGTGAAGTGTTTTCCTCACACAAAGATACATGGTTTAATTCCCAGGGTTCATGTTCAAAAGTAATCCGTACCTGGACTGTTATTGATTGGTGTGTTTATCATCCGTCTCATAATCCCTGGCAGGGTATTTGGAAAAGAACTCAGGTCATTAAAATTAATTTTGAAGAGTCACCTAAAATTCATTGTCCCGGAGATGTCGTTGCGTTTACATACAATTGTTCGAGTGCGGATGTAAAAATACCCCCATTAACAATAGGAAATCAACATTGCTCCGGATCCGCTCACATTGATCACAATTCTCCATATGCCAAGAAAAAAGGTGCCGACATATCCGGTGTATACCCGGTAGGAAAAACGAAAGTGACTTATACTATTTCTTTCGGTTGCGGGCAAAAAACGAAATGCGATGTGTGGGTGGAAGTTAAAAGTAATAAAACTCCAACACCGTACTGCATCAACAATACCAGTGTTGCATTGATGGGTACAGACACCAATGGCGATGGTGTTAATGATTTAGGGATGGTAGAAATCAAAGCCAAAAGTCTTGACCTTGGGAGTGTGGCACATTGTAACAGCGGTCCGTTAAAGTTTTCATTCAGTTCCAATCCTCACGACGATACAAAGATCTTTACATGCGACGATGTAGGAATCAATAACGTCCAGGTTTGGGTAACCAATGTCTTTGGCAATCAGGATTTTTGTGTGGTTCAGATTAGTGTTCAAAACAATGCCGCTGGTATAATTAGCTGTCCGGAAGAAGATCCCGGGGAGGGAGATTCAGATGGAGAAAATACGGATGCTGGTGGCGAAAATGATTCAGAAAACGAAGGTAATGAGGATGAAGGGGCAAAAATGATCATTTCCGGAAACGTATACGATCAATTCGGATTTTCTGCCCCAGGTGTTTGGGTTGAGGTAAAAAACATGAATGAGCGAGTTGTAATAGACTCCCAGGTAGTAACAGAAATAGAATATGATATGGTACCCAAAATAAACATGATGGGTGTTCTTCTCTATATGATGATTCCAAGGGAAGTTACTAAAGTTGTCATTGACACCACCAGGTTTTATGTAATAGATACCCTGACAACCTCAGAGGAGGGAAATTATAAATATCTTACTTCGGATGTCGATAGCTCCATATACCAGATTCAGGGTATAGATCCCGTCCATATCAAACAAAACATCACAACAGCAGATGTTCAAACGGTAATGGAACACATTGCCGGTGTCAGGTTGTTTGAGTATCCTTATCAATTCATCGCAGCGGATGTCAATAACGATGGCATAATAGATATAAAGGATGTTTTAGAAATGATTGAATGGATTGCCGGCGAAAGACAAATGTTTTCAGGTGGTATGAATAATAAGTTCTACAAAGCTCATGTAGATGAACAAGACAACATAGCAGATCCGTCTTCCTACAACCTTCCATATATGTTAGAGGAATGGGAAGATGAAATAACGGACATCGATTTTCTGATGGTTTGTCTTGGAAAAGTATATGCAGAGCCCCAGGATTTGCGCAACAATATAAACACAAGAAGTTCGAATGATGATATTTCACATTTGCTTACTTATAATATGCAAAATTTGCGTAATAATCTGGAAGAATATTTTCGCTTCGATAAAAACCGCGTACATGTTTATCCCAATCCCATTATAGATAATATGCAGGTAGAAATTACAAACAACCAATTTGAAGGCATGGCAACATTGTGGTTATTTGGAACAGATGGTCGCTTATATATGCGTAAGGATTTACAGGTACAGCCCGGTAAAACAAGTGAAAATATATCGGTACAGGAGCTTCCTTCCGGTTTGTATATATACAGGGTAGAGTTGAATAAAGAGATCTTCAATGGTAAAGTAATCAAGAATTAACCTTTGATTTCGTCCCGATTATCCTTTTAATCGGGACAAAATTCTCTATTCATTTGCTGTGTTTTCTGAACGACTTTTCGTTATTAATGCCTATATGCTCCGTCATGAGGCTTGGCTATTTACATTTCAACAACTTATTCAAAGCAAAATACTAAGGGTATCCCCTTATTTTTCAAATTATTTTATCTAATTATTTGGTAATGCAGGAAAAACATATGTATTTTTGTATTAATGTGATTTTATAACACAAAGTGGATGGGAAATAACACCACTTAGAATGTTTACAATATAAATATTTTGTCCAGTTTCGTTTTTCTTACTGTCCCGGCATGTAGTGTGCCGGGATTTTTTTTTATACCGTAAATATAAGGTCGAGGTTAAGGTTTTCGCCTTCGGCAGGTCGGAAAAAACGGTGAAAGGTGAACTGTAAACGGTTAGAAGGACTCAAGGTCTGAAAGTCAGAAGGGCGCAATGTAGTAAGGTCGGAAGGTTGATCTGTGAAAGAAGCAGTGAACAGTGAACAGCGAACAGTGAGCAGTGAACAGTGAGCAGTGAGCAGTGAACAGTGAGCAGTGAGCAGTGAGCAGTGAGCAGTTAATAACTTAAAAACATCGGTAAGTATTTGAATTTGTCATTGGCAAGTTGAGGTTTCCACAGTGAAAAAAATACCTGCAACTTCTATATTTCTCGTTCAGTAACTCAGGCGATTGTGCGTTTATTTTCCGTCTCGAAATAGAAAAATACAAACAACATAACCGACTTAGTACACTTAGCAAACTAATATAAACAATCATAGTCATTTTGCTATTTCATAAAAAATACTTGCTATAATGACTAAAGGAAAAAATCAATTGTTTTTTAAAATATATGGCGAAGGGTATCCGGTCATCATACTTCACGGACTTTTTGGAATGTCAGACAATTGGCAAACTTTCGCAAGGAGCATGGCTGAAGAATATATGGTTATTCTCATTGACTTAAGAAATCATGGCAGGTCATTTCATTCTGATTCATTCTCCTATGAAGAGACAGCAGAAGATCTCCTCCTCTTCATGGAAAAAAACTGGATTCATAAATCACACATCATAGGCCATTCAATGGGAGGTAAAACTGCCATGAAATTTACACAAATGAATCCGGAAATGGTAGATAAAATGGTTGTAGTGGATATTACCCCATTTCAGTATAGAGGAGGTCATGAGCATATAATTAAAGCTCTTGACGAACTTGAAATAAACATGGCAAGTGACAGGAGCATATTAGAAGAAAATTTGATGGCAAAAATTCCCGATGAGAAAATAAGCCGGTTTTTATTAAAAAATATAAGGAGGAATAAAGAAGGAGGATTTTCCTGGAAAATGAATTTTCCCATACTGAGAGACCACTATGATCGAATTTTGGAAGACCTTGCTTTACACCAAATAGATACGCCTACATTGTTTGTGAAAGGGGATAGATCTGACTATATATTGCCAGAGAATATCGATAGTCTGAAAGAGATATTTTCAAATGTAAAATTTGAAACCATTGTAGATGCAGGTCATTGGATCCATACTGATCAGCCCGATTCTCTCTTAAAAGTCATAATTGATTTTTTAAGATGGAAATAACCCTGTTACGTGAATGAAAACCCTTCATTTTTTCGTTATGACCAAACAGCTTTCTCAAACTGTCAATAAAGCTCTTAATAATAGTTATAAAAAAGAAATTGTATAGGCATGATTAATATAAAAGAAAAACGGTACAGAATTATCCCACTTTTTGGTATTGTGGCCATGAGCCTTTTTATATCAACCGGGTATGTATATAGTGATAAGCTCTTCGAAATTTCTAAAAATATCGAAATATTTGTTAAAGTATATAAAGAGTTGAATGCCAATTATGTCGATGATCTTGACCCATCGGCTCTCATGCGCACGGGTATAGATGCCATGGTTGGATCTCTTGATCCATATACCAATTATATCTCAGAAGCAGAGGTTGAGAGCTATCGCATACTGGAAGACGAAGAATACAAAGGGATTGGAGCTAATATAGCCCTTGTAGATGATGTAGTGACTATTCTGGAACCATTTGATGGTTCCCCTGCACTACAGGCCGGTTTGAGAGCGGGAGATCAAATTTTGGTGGTAAACGGACTTTCAACCGCAGGTAAAAAAATGGATGATGTGGATAGGGTCATCCGGGGTGTACCGGGTACCGAACTCAAAATGACCATTAATCGACCTTCTGAAGAAAAAACTTTTCCCGTATCCATTATTCGGTCTGAGACCAACAGGGAAAATGTTCCATATCACGGAATGGTAAAAGATGGAGTTGGTTATGTCATCCTCACTACTTTTACCAATAACAGTGCAAAAAATATTGAAACGGCCATAAAAGAGCTAAAAAAAGAGCATGGTCCCTTGAATGGCATCATTCTAGACCTTAGAGATAATGGAGGAGGCTTACTGCGTGAAGCTATTTTAGTTTCCAATTTATTTATACCTGGTGGAGAGCTTGTAGTGACTACAAGGGGCAAAACCATTGAGGATGATAAAACCTATCGCACCTCAGCAACTCCCATAGATCTCGATATCCCGCTCGCTATACTTATCAATGACCGCTCAGCATCGGCTTCTGAAATTGTAGCTGGAGTTATTCAGGATTTGGACAGAGGTGTCCTTATAGGTCAGCGAACCTATGGAAAAGGGTTGGTACAAAATGTTCAAAACGTCGCTTATAACAACAGGTTAAAGATCACCATTTCTAAATACTACATCCCCAGTGGTCGATGCATACAAAGTGCAGAATACGCCAATGGCCTCCCTGTAGATATCCCTGATGAAAGGAGGGCAAAGTTTAAAACACGAAATGGAAGGGTAGTTCTGGATGGAGGAGGAGTCGCTCCGGATCACTTTATAGAACCAGAAAAGGATACTCCTCTTATGTCTGCTCTTAAAGAAAATCATATGATATTTAAATTTGTCAATGAATATATTCAAAACAGGGATTCATTAAAGAGTACTGAAGACTATTCCTTCACCGATTTTCCGTTGTTTGAAAAGTTTATCAGGCAGCACAATTTTGAATTCAAAACAGAATCTGAGAAAAAAATTGAAGAACTAGAAACCTTACTTGGTGAAGAATTTTCTGAGGATCGGATTTCCAATATAAACAACGATATGAGAAATGCAATAAAACAGGCAAAGCAAGGTGTTCTCGAAAAGGAAAAAAGCACCATAGTAAGAGAGATCGAAAAAGAAATTGTGAGTCGGTATTTTATGCAGAGCGGAAGAATAAAGTATTCCCTTTCCAAAGATATGGAAGTTATTACTGCCGTAGGATTATTAACAGATAATGCCCGATATCATGAATTGAGAGGAATATAACATGACGAACATGTAATACAATAAAATAAACCCTACACGAAGTATATGATGATTAAATTGAATGCCTGCCAGTCTGTATGAAAAACCTGTTATGTGTTGAAACTGCCACTGAAGTGTGTTCTATTGCGTTACTTAGACATGATGGGAAGGTTTTTGTTGATGAGCATAGCCGTAAAAACAGCCATACTGAAACCATTACCCTGCAGATAAAAAAATGTTTGAAGTTATCGGGATTGGAAGTGGAAGATCTCGATGCCATTGGAATTAGTTGTGGTCCCGGCTCTTATACCGGCCTTAGAGTTGGCGCTTCCGCTGTTAAAGGCTTGGCCTATGGAGCAGATAAACCCGTAATCACTCTGAATACTTTGAGAGGGCTAGCTCAAGGTATATCGGAAATCGCAGAACAAGGGGATCTCATTGTTCCCATGATGGATGCGAGAAGGATGGAGGTGTACTATTCTGTCTACGATGGTACAATGCAAGAAGTCCTGACCACAACGAATCGGATAGTAAATGATTATTTTCTCAGTGAAATGGAGTGCGAGGGTAATATCATAGTATGTGGCAATGGCGGCTGGAAGCTTAGGGAGGTAAAATATAGAGAAAATATCACGATTATGGAAACGAGCTGCACTGCTATCCATTTATTAGAGGAATGCAAGTATAAATTTTTTAACGATGAATTTGCTGCTCTCGCATACTTTGAGCCCGAATATTTTAAATCTCCTAACATTACCCAGTCTGCTAAAAGAATATTATAAAATCGGAACGTTTTATAATGTAATTCTGTTTGTTACACATGGTGTATATTTTAATATAAACTGCTTTTTACGGAATCTCAATCGTCGCCGATATCATTTCATTACAAGTTTATTTAAATATTTTGAATGACTTTTTTAAAAGTGATCATGAATTTGGCATTGTTATTGAATAACTGTAAGAGTATTCCGTGAACAAGCAAAATATTTCAAATGAGAAGTAAGAAAAACGAAACTGTTACTCTTAAGAAAGGCGGCAAAGAAGTACAACTGGACTACGCCGATCTTAGAAAAGCTGTTCTTGTATTAAGAGCAGTTAACCACAAATTGCGTCAGCGTGTCATTGACCTCTTAGAGGAAAATGATACCATGACGGTTACAGACATTTACATTAAACTGAGATTGGAGCAATCAGTTGCTTCACAGCATTTGGCCATTCTCAGGCGTGCGGGGGTAGTTGATACCGACCGGCAGGGTAAATTTATCTATTATTCTTTGGATAAAGATAGATTAGCTCAAATTGGAAAGCTCGTTGAAGAACTTGCAGGTTAGTAATTTTAGCTTTTTAAAATCGATTGATTATGAGATTTTTATACAAATACAGCTAAATTATAAGATTAGAATACTACACTTTGAAAATTCCTATTTGAAAAAAACCAGTTACAAATTAAAAAAAATTATAATATTTCTTTTGGAATATAAATAATTTGCTCATATTTGTCATCAAGGTCAAACTACAAAATAGGAAAACGTATGAAAAAAACCAAAGTTGTATTCAACAGCGAGAAGCTGGATTATTCGTCAGAGCTGATGCGTGCGCTGGCTCATCCTCTAAGATTAAAGATTCTTGAGTTTATTGACAGCCACGAAAAGATCAATGTTAACAAGATCTACAAGTCTCTGGATCTCGAACAATCCATTACTTCACAACATTTGAAAATCCTCAAGATGGCAGGTGTTGTGCATTCCAACAAAGATGGAAAATACATTCATTACCACATCAATTACGACGTGGTAGAAAGGGCTATCCATGCCGTGAATAACTTTGTTGGAAAATAGCACTTTTACTTTAAAAGGAAATTTTCATTTCAAAGACCAACCAAGAAAAACCATAGCCAATAAGGTGTAACAACCTCATTGGCTATTTTACTTTTTACTTCTGCGAATCAGGAACGGATAACCTTTTTAAGATAATACCCCTCAGGATCAGGAACGGGCATGGAAGTGGATATAATTTCTATCCACTGATCACCAAGCTCCGTTTTTATTGTTCCTCCACTCGTTTCGAACTCCATGGGTAAAAAGTCTTCATAATTTCTAATCCGGACATTATACGTTTTATCAGTAATTAATTTAATCTCGATCTCAAGCCATTGAGTGGTATGCAGGTAGAAATCAAAAAGCGGGGAAAGATCTCTGCCTGACTTTTCACTGAAAAATTGCTCTACATCATCCGTTACTACTGGATTAATATAAGTAAATTCCGGTGATTGAATGAATTCAAGTATGATCCTGTCAAATTCCTTATCCCCCAGGACATATTTCAAAGAATGCATAAAAAATGCCCCTTTTCCATAAATATCGGGTTGGTACACTTCGTCGCTATCTGCCACTTCTCCCGGCACAATAGGTTGACGATTTCTTACATTTAATGCAGTATTTCTCATATGTCTTTTATAGTCCTCCTCTCCTCCATATTCAAGCCTAAACAAGGCGTCCCCAAAACTGCAAATCCCTTCCTGAATCCACATGTGTGCCCAATCTTTGTTAAAAACTTTATTTCCCCACCATTCATGTCCCAGTTCGTGATGCATCAACCAATCGAAATCCACATCACCCACTTTCTGATACCTGAATTTATTTCCATAGGCATTCATCGTTTGGTGTTCCATACCCAAATGGGGGGTTTCGACTACTCCTACTTTTTCATCCACAAAGGGATATTCGCCAAAGTACTTTTCTAATACCCGCAGAGATCTTTCCAACAGATCAAGGTGGGCTTGGGCTTTATCAATATTTTCTTCCAATACATAAAACTGCATTGGAACCCGATTGCCATCAATGGTAGTATAATCACGTGATACCAGGTCGTATTTTCCTACATTGAATACCAGGCTGTAATTAGAAATTGGATAGTTGGTCTTCCAATGCCAAGTGGATTTTCCATCTTTTTTGGAAACACCTTTTAATAATCCTGGCCCGGCAACAACCAATCCTTCAGGCACAGTAATGATGAGCTCAGCACCCATGTCGGGTTTGTCAGAAGGGTGATCTTTACAGGGAAAGAAAATTTTACCACCTTCTCCCTGACAGGTGATGGCCATCCAGTGATTTCCTTTTGAGTCCTTTTCCCATTGAAAGCCTCCCTGCCATGGAGGATTTTCAGCAATACCGGGATGACCATGGTAATATACTCTCACACTATAGCTACCTGCCGGAAAAGTGGTTCCAACACCTATTTCCAGTACATCATCGCTTGTGTGTTCATATGGTATATCAATATCACTTACCTGCACCTGGCTAACGTTCAGTCCATTCCAAAAATCCAATATGACGCCATTAGATGTCTCCAAAAGATTGAATACTACATCAGTATGGCCTGTAATGTATTTTTTTTCGAAATCCACATCCAGGACAATAGAGTAGAATTGAATATCCATATTGGCTTGTTCGGGTTTCAATTCACCCCCTGAGCGTAAATTTTGACCGGAACCAATGCATGAATACAAGAAAAGCAAGCTGTACACCCAAAATCGAAGCATAAGTTTTAATTATTTTAATGTTTATATAGAAATAGAATTCTTTTCTAACGAAATGTTCAATCTTTTTCGAAAGATAACCAAAATACTGTATATAATTATTGCTTTCTGATTATATGAGATACTTACCAACTATGGGCATCCTTCGACCCATACCAAACGCTTTTTCACTGACTCTGAGAACCGGTGCAGTCTGATGTCGCTTAAATTCACTTATGTTAACCAATCGCAGAATCCTGTGTACCAATTTCACCTCATAACCCATCGCTATGATTTCACCGGGGCCCTTTCTCATCTCAATGTATAGATAAAGTATTTTATCGAGTATATCATACTCCGGCAAACTGTCTGTATCCTTTTGATCGGCTCGCAACTCAGCTGAAGGTGGTTTTTGGATGGTGTTTATGGGAATTATTATGCCGTCTTTGTTGATGTGGGTTGCCAATTCGTATACCTGGGTTTTATAAAGGTCTCCTATAACAGAAAGCCCTCCGGCTAAATCTCCATATAAGGTGCCGTAACCAACAGCCATTTCACTTTTGTTACTGGTATTTAAAAGAATATTTCCAAATTTATTGGAGATTGCCATATTCAAAATACCTCTTATACGGGATTGTATGTTTTCTTCTGTTACATCAAAAGGACGATCATTAAAATATGATCCTATCTGATTGATAATGGCATGATAGATGGATTCAATGGGTATTATGTCGTATTGAATCCCCAATTTTTCAGCTAATTCTTTAGCATCCTTTACGGAGTGATCACTGGAGAATTGGGATGGCATCAGAAGAACTCTTACATTTTCAGCACCTAAAGCCCTTGCTGCTATTACTACTGTTACCGCAGAGTCGATACCGCCCGACAATCCCAGAATTGCCTTGCTAAATCCCAGTTTCCTGAAATAATCCTTTACTCCCAAAACCAAAGCATCGTGGATCTTTTCTATGGAACTTTGGGTTTGGATATCAGCATCCCTCCCCTTTAGTACAGCTTCTAAATCATACGTGCGTATGCTCTCTTCAAAATAGGGCATTTTATCATATAATCTTCCATCGGGGCTCATGACCAGCGAACCGCCATCAAAAATAATCTCCGTCTGAGCCCCTACGTGATTAATATAAAAAATGGGTAGTCCGTATTCTTTTACATTTGCCTTAAGAATTGCAATTCGTGTATCTGATTTTGTGTAGCTGAATGGAGAAGCGGAAAGATTGATTATAACTTCAGGCTCAAACTTCATCATTTGATCTAAAGGATTTATGGTATACAATGGGTTTTCATTGCCCGTATTCCATATATCTTCACAAACAGTAATGGCAATCTTTTTGCCTTTATATTCGCAAATTCCATGAGAAGAAGCCTCTTCGAAATATCTGTTTTCGTCAAAAATGTCATAGGTTGGCAAAAGAGTTTTGGGTTGTATAAATACAATTTTACCATCGTGTAAAAACAGGGCTGCATTGTAAAGATCTTTCCCTTCGATATTAGGATTTCTTACCGGCGACCCGACAATAATTCCTAAATGATGAGAATGCAATAATAATGTTTCAATGCTGTCTTCTGCCATTTTAATGAAGTCTTCAAACTCCAGAAAATCTCTGGGAGGGTATCCACAGGTAGACAACTCACTAAAGCATATCAGATCTGATTTTTCCTTTTTTGCCACGTCAATTGCAGAAATCATCTTGTGAATGTTACCTTCAAAATTTCCAATGTGATAATCCAGTTGTGCAATGGTTATTTTCATCCATCTGTATTTAATCCTGTATAATTAATGCAATGGTATAGTATCGATATTTAATCGTTATCCATTTTGAGCTGCAATCTTCTTAAGCAAACAAGCTATACCCATTTTCAATTCTTTCCAATACCAGTTTAGCAATCCTGAGAAGCGATTCATGAGTCCATCCGGCTACATGTGGACTTACTATTACATTTGAATAAGAAAATAGTTCTTTGTACATTTTTTCTTCCTCCTTACTGTATGTATTTGGTTTTTCATTCTCAAACACATCTAAGCAGGCTCCTTTTACTTTTCCTTTGTGCAATGCTTTGATTAATGCTCTGGTATCAAGTACCTCACCACGGGAAGTGTTGATAATGATAACCCCTTCTCTGCAGCGCGAAAGCATAGCATCATCGCAAAAGTGTACGGTTTCCTTTGTCAACGGTAAATGAAAAGAAATTATATCCACATTATTCAGCAATTCTTCCAGTGAGCATTCCTTTATATAAGGCCTTTCAGGTTCTGAAATTCTCTTGTATTTGTCATGTGCCCAAACCTCCATACCCAATCCCTGAAGAGTATAGGCAAGCTGACTGCCGGTATGCCCAAATCCTATAATGCCAATTTTCTTTCTCCGCAATTCATATCCACGGTTGGCTTCTCTGTTCCACAATAGTTTTTTCACTTCATTATTGCCCCGGCAAAGGTTGTTACTTAACGATAAAAGCATTCCCAAAGCGTGTTCACCCACAGCACCGCTGTTTCCTTCAGGGGTATTTATAACCCTGATACCTTGTGATCTTGAATACGGAATATCTACTATTTCCATTCCGGATCCCAAACGAACTATGAATTCAAGTTGGTGTCCGAGACGTATCATGGGCTCATCCATAATTATTTTTGAGTTGATCACTATACCTTGGAACTCCCCAATCCTGGACTTAACTTCTTCTCTCGTGATATTTTTGTTATATTCTACCTCAAAACCTTTACCTGTCAACCATTGAGGTAATTCTGGATGAACGTAGTCTGTAATAAGAATCTTTTTCATGAAAATTGTATAATCAGGTGAAGGTAAAAATAGTAATTCTGATCAGGATAATACCGGGTTTAAATCCTCAGATTTGTACTTCCACCTTTTATATAGTTTCACCACTTCGTACCAGATTGCAGAAGCAGCTCCTGTTAAAATACATAAACCTAATATTTCAATGGGTAATACCTCAAGATCAAAAATATGTCTCAACGGAGGATAAAATAATATCAAAGCGGTTATCGCCACCGATACGAAAATGATCAGCGGTACAAGAGGGTTTTTATATCGTAAGGTGTCCAACATAGAAAAATAAAAAGAACGATTCACCAGGGTTAAAAAGATATTGGCCGATATTAAAACAGTGAAAACCATAGTTCTAGTCATCGTTTCGCTATATCCCGATTGAACAGCATAACCGTACATGAGTAAGACTCCGGCTGTAATGACAAGGCCTTGCACAATACTGGTAGTCAGTTCCCTGATGTTAAAAAAGGTCTGGGTAATCTGCCTTGGAGGCCTGGTCATGGTATCTTTTTCCATCGGCTCATTTTCATAAATGATCGAACAGGTAGGGCCCATGATCAACTCGAAAAATATAACGTGTATAGGAAAGAAGATCGAGGTGTATTTCCAGCCCATCACCACTGGAATTAATACAGTAAGTATAATAGGGATGTGAATAGATATAATGTATTGAATGGCCTTTTTCAAATTGGTATAAATTTTACGGCCGGCCGCAACGGCATCTACCATACCAGCCAGATCGTCATCGAGTAGAATCAGAGAAGCTGCTTCTTTAGCGATCTCAGTACCTCTTTTTCCCATAGCCACTCCGATGTGTGCCGCTTTGAGAGCCGGTCCATCATTAACTCCATCACCTGTCATGGCCACTATTTGCTTTTGGGCTTTAAGCATATTGATAATCCTTAGTTTTGCTTCTGGAAACATGCGGGTAAATAATTGGGTATCCAACACTTGCTTACCCAATTCATCATCAGTCAGTGCCATAAGTTCTTCTCCTGACATTTTTTTATCTGCTCTTTTCAAACCCACCTCTTTGGCAATGGCCATTGTTGTCGTTTCGTTGTCACCGGTTATAATTTTCACGTCTATGTGAGCATTGTATAATTGATGTAAAACCGTTTTGATATTTTCTTTTGGAGGATCGTAAAAAGCTATCAAGCCTAAAAACTCAAAATGAATTTCCTGTTGCTTTTCAGGAAATTGATCTCCCGAAATTTCCCCCAGTCCAACACCAAGCAAGCGAAATCCCCTGGAAGCCATTTGACTAATGGAAGTTTTAATATGATCTATTTCTTCACCACTTAATTGGGATAAAGCCAGAAATGCTTCCGGAGCTCCTTTTGCTGCAATGATCCTCACTCCCTCTGCATTTTGAAATATGTGCGTCATCATAGGGGGTTTCCCTCCTAACGGGTATTCATGGATCATCTGAAATTCAGGTCTTGCATCCCGGTTGTTAATCTTTTGGTATGCTGCGTGAAGAGAAACCTCCATTGGATCAAAAGGAATGGGTTCGCTGGCCCACATGGCAGCATTTATCAAATCCAACTCATCGGAAGAAGGCGAAGAGGAAGGTGTCAATATTTCCCGGGTCTTATGAATATACAAGTTAACCAGGGTCATTCTGTTTTGTGTAATGGTTCCGGTCTTGTCAGTACATATAACGGTAGCACTCCCAAGGGTCTCTACTGTTTTCATTTTCTTGACGACAATCCCCAGTTTCATCAATCTCCATGAGCCGAGTGCCATAAAGGTAGCAAAGGCTACCGGTATTTCTTCTGGAAGAATACTCATGGCCAGAGTGAGGGCTTTGAGAAGACTATCAGAAAAATCTTTGGTATTCAAGTAATGGACTCCCAGTATAATTAGAAAAAACATGACTCCGACTATGACCATTTTTTTAATAAAGTCATTTATCTGTTTCTCGAGGGGTGTCTTTTCAAGAGCTATGTCATCAACTTGTTGGCCAATTTGAAACATCCGGGTTTGAGAGCCAATGGCATTGATCTCCGCAATGGCCAGTCCTCCTGTGACATAAGTGCCCTGATAAATTTGCCGGTTTTCATCTGATGAATCTTTATATACTACCATTGATTCACCTGTAAGCAGGGATTCGTTTACGGAAAAATCATTTGAATGCACAATCAATGCATCTGCCGGTACCGATGTCCCTTCTTCAATAATAATAAAATCTCCAAATACGAGGTCTTCTGTTTTTACCTCCATAGGCATATTATTTCTGATGACCTTGCAAATGGGCTGTGTAAATTCCTTTAACTTTTTAAGGGCTTTCTCACTCCTGGATTCCTGATATAATGAAATTGTGGCCACAAAAATGATGGCAGCTACCATAAATAATCCGTCATCTACATGTCCGGTAAAAAAATAAACAGCAGAGGCTACAAATAAAAGGATGATCATGGGCTCTGAAATAACACTTTTTAATGCTGATAAAAGCCCGGATTCCGATCGGGTATCATGATCGTTTTTACCACGCCTCCGTGCAGAGTCAGCTACTTCTTTATCGGTAAGCCCGGAAATATTAAACTGTTCTGAAATAGATTGATAATGCTTATTATCCATGTTAGTTTATTGACTTATAACTTCTTTTTCTATTACCACTTTAAATAAGCCTCTAAGTTGATTTTCTCCATACCCTGTTGCCAGATCATTGGGATATAAAGATGTAATGGTTTTCATTGTTGTTTCACTGATATCTTTACCCGGAACACCATGGCACTGTAAACACATGGCATTGGTTTCTATGGGGTAATAGGCTATAATTTTTTGATTCCATTCGATTAATTCAGGTAGCATCTCTTCTCCAGCTTCTATTTTCAGTTTCCATTTGTCTATGATGGATCGCTCCGTGTCATTGGCTGTATTTTCAGGGTTTCTGGACCGGTCAGATACTCTTTGTATTTCTGCCTTTTGCATCTGAGATACGCTGTCTGTAAGAGGGATGGCACGAGTGTGACAGAACCCGACTGCATATTCTGAACCCCCCAGGTTTATCGCCTGGATTAGGTTTTTTCCAAGTGTGGTTTTAACAGCCATTGCGTATTCCAAACCAAGAACTTCATATTGAATTTTTTCACGGGTAGGTGAAGCCCTATTTAATATACTTTTCTCCTGTCTATTCCACTCTTCGGATCCGGGTTCAAGGCTATGGATCAATTGTGCAATCAGGCTCACCTGCTCTGAATTGAGCATCATTTTTGGCATGAGGCCATATTGGTGTATGGATTCTTTCATGATAGCATTTTCCATGTTTGGTTTTTGCATAAATCGCACAAAAGCCTCAACAAAGTTGTTCTTTTCCGGGTAGTGTCGTGAGTAAAAACTCCGTATTTCCGACAAAGAGGGCCCGGTAGGAGCAGGTTTATCTGAAGAAATGGAATGACATGAAACGCAATAGGTTTGGACCAGAATATGAGCCTCCTCTTTTGGGGTTTTTGTGGATGAAAGACCCGATTCTTTGCATTGGGAAAGGCAAAGAAAAAAGACTGTAGTTGCAAGTATAATGAAAGGACTTTTCATAAAGGCGGTTTTAAATGAATAAGAATGATTTCAAAAATACAAAAACAACATTGGATATGGATGAAAAGGATAATAATAAAACAAATGGTGTTATGCCAGGACGTTTCTCTATTTCCGGATCTTCTGGAAGTAGAAATAAATGAACTTTATGCGTAAATTTTTTCAATTTCGGATCGAACAACCTGCAACTTAATATATAGAAAATACTCTACCAGGCACTACAAAAAAAATTGAAAAAATTTGTCATGATAAAGCTTCCAACAAAAAGAAATTTGAAAAAAACTCGTTTATGATGTATATGTGATCTCCAATCCAATGAGGTAAAAAATCAGGAACTTCGATTTTTTAAACAATTATTCCATAATAAAACAACCCTCATGAAATCAGCCTCTGGAAGACACAAGCCTTATCAACTTTGCAAACCATTTAAAAACCCTCCTTGTTTCAAAGTTCTTTTTACTTTTTTTCTGATGATTTTCTACCCTTCACTCTATGCTACTACCCTGGAAGTAGGGCAGGATAAAACCTATGCATCCCCTGCTCAAGCTGCTCCCCATGCCATGCCGGGAGACACCATTCTCATTTTTCCCGGCATATATACCAATATTGATATTATTTCAAATATGCACGGGCAACCCGGATCATATATCTATATTATGGGCACCGATGCTGAAACCGTTATTTTTCAGGGAGGCAGTCAGGGAATGCATTTCTCGCAGGTCTCTTATATTCAAATTTCTGACCTGAGTTTTACCCTACATACAGGAAACGGTTTGAATATTGACGATGCAGGAACCTTTGACACGCCTTCCCATCATATCAGGATAATAAATTGTCATTTTTACAATATGGGAGCACAGGGCAACAATGATTTTTTAAAAATGTCAGGAGTAGATGATTTTGAAGTTTTGTTTTGCACTTTTATCAATGGTGCTGATGGAGGGAGTGGTATAGACATGGTGGGTTGTCACAATGGGGAGATTATAGAATGCCGGTTTGAAGACATGGGGTCTAACTGTATCCAGGCTAAAGGGGGAACCCAATTCATTACTATAGCTCAAAACTATTTTGAAAACGGCGGCGCCCGGACTTTAAATCTGGGAGGGAGCACAGGATTGGAGTTTTTCAGACCAGTTGATGCTCCTTTTGAAGCCGCCGACATAGATGTGTATG
The DNA here is from genome assembly GCA_041749255.1 of Saprospiraceae bacterium. GTDB lineage: Bacteria > Bacteroidota > Bacteroidia > Chitinophagales > Saprospiraceae > JABDLO01. Next base: position 22,256 of record JBGTBR010000012.1, on the reverse strand, counting down.
CCAACGTATTTATAGGAAGTACTGCACCTATAGCCTATGTTGGCAGTGTAAGGGTGCAGGTTGTCAATAATACCATTATAAATCCTGGAAATTGGATTGTACGTATATTGCAGGAAACCGTAGATACCAGCAGATTTTTGCCTTGTGGGGACAATGATTTTATCAATAATATTGTCTATTATTCCAGTTCTATATCCACTCATGTGAATATTGGTCCCGATACTGAACCTACTACCTTTACTTTTAGCAATAATCTCTGGTACAGACATACTGATTCGACCAACTCTGCTCCTGCACTTCCGGTTATGGAGACGGATCCGGTCATAGGTCTTAATCCCTTATTTGTTGAATTTAATAATAACGATTTTCGACTTTCAGAAAATAGTCCTGCAATTGATGCCGGCACTTCTACTGCTTTTTCAGTCGATCATTCAGGAAATACCGTTCCTCAGGGTGCAGCACCCGATATAGGCGCTTTTGAATATGAATCCGTCTTGCCGGTTTCCTTTTTGGGGCCCTTTCTGGAAACGGGGGAACATTCTATCATAGTCCGGTGGAAAACCTTAACTGAACAAAATAATGACTATTTTACAGTGGAGAAATCACAGGACGGATCGGAGTGGATTCCAATTGAAGTGGTAAAAGGAAATGACAATACCCAACATGTGACTCCTTATAAAGTCTACGACCGTGAACCCTGGAATGGAAAATCGCTGTACAGGATCAAACAAACCGATTTTAATGGACTATATTCCTATTCTGAAATAGCAGCTATAAATTATACATCTCATTTTAATCTACCTGTTTCCGTGTATCCTAATCCTTTTAATTCCTTTTTCACGGTAACGGGATTGGATGATAAATTGGAGAGAATGGAATTGTTTGATGCCATGGGTAATTCAATTTTTATAAATAATAAAAACTGCAGCGATGGTATAGAATGTATCTTTTATACAAATGCATTACCTCCGGGTATATATTATCTAAAAGGTGAGACTTTTGTTAAAAAGCTGATAAAACATGATTGACACAGGTCTATATTTTTACAATTAACTACACAGGTTTTGTTTTTTCTTATCCCATATGGTTTATACTGAAATCGTTTGGATACATACTGTTGTTGTCTCGGGTTTTGCACGGGGTTAAGTCCGGATTAAGCAAAATATAACTAAGTTATTGCCAATTTATCAATACCTGAAAGCTATTTGAAATGTCGCATTTTTACTATACCTGGGTGTCTTTATGAGGGTATTTTTGTCATACATTAATTTATTCACACACAATCTAATTATTATGAAAAAATGCATGCTCAAAAAGATTTATCTCCTCAAAGAAACTTCATTTCTAATGGATTCACGACTTTCTGCATTTATAGGAAGCACTATCATTGTTTTAATTACAATCATTGCCTGCTCAAAGGAGAGTATTGAAAATATAGCATTTGAAGAAGCTCGTTTAGAATATGAAAATGCACGCTCAGACAATTCATTAAACGAAATTGCTTTTCCGGAACAGGATCCAGGAGCACCTCTTTACGCCCGGGTTACTCCGATTACAAATCAATTTTTTGTTTCAGGTGAAACCCTGGTTATACCATTCTTTAGAAACCCTGACTGTATAGATCCCGCCTTTAATTTGTTGGATTTTTTTCATGTGCCGAATGCCTTTGGTTGTTCATTGGTTTGCAATGGTACCTACCTGATAGAAGCTCAGGATCCTCCTGATATTTTTCCAGCTATGGCACACACCATTTCAACTCATTTGCCCATTTGGTTTGTTTCATGGTCCGATTTTCAGGCTGCCATCCAGGATGGAAAAATAACTATTGAGGAATTAAAAGCATTGAACCCTCAAAAAGGCATTGCAACCCATTATGAGGAATATTTAAAGCCTCGATTCAATAATCACCAGATAGTAATCAAGGCAGAAGGAAATGTCTTGCCAGGCAATAAGCCATTCCAACTAAATCTCCATCACATGGGTGATATAATGATGTATATAGATTTAAAAATGTAAGCAAAGATGGATTTATGTCATACTTTAGGTGGAATTGTTCAATTTTCGGATGGAAGTGAAGTTATTTTTGCTTTTTCCCGAAACTAAATGGCCTCATGCCAAAAATTTGATGAAATCAATAAACTTCTTTATCTTTATTGGGTAAATGTCTAATTCTCAAATACAACTATTCGACCCACATCCTGCACTAAAGGATGTGGTCAGTAATATTTTTACCATTGATGCCATCCTTGATCCCAATGTAGATAATAAGATCGGCCAATATCCGCCTACACCTCAGCATTGCATTATTCTATATATAAATGCTCCCATTTCCGCTAAGAAGGTGACGGAAAAGGAATTCACCAAAAGGTCTTCTTGTGTTGTTGTGGGACCTCAACTAACCCGTATGCACTTGATGATCAATCAAAACCATAAAGCTGTAGCGATTGGCTTCCATCCAGGTGGTCTCTACCGGTTTTTGGGAGTGCCGATGAAAGAGATTTTTGACGAAGGATTCGATGGATTGGATGTGATTGGGTCGGAAATCGGAAAATTGCAGGACAAGTGTCAGCACAAAGAAAGTATGGAAGAAATCAATTTGTTAATTCAGGAGTATCTACTTTCCAAGTTGCCTAAAACCAAAGAATCACTACCTTTTGATGAGGCAATGAAGCTTGCTATTCAGTACAATGGGGAATGCTCCGTTGAGAAACTAGCCGATTTTTCTTGTCTTAGCATTCGCCAGTTTGAAAGAAAATGTCATGAACGTTTAGGAATGTCACCTAAATTGTATAACCGTATTATTCGGTTTTCCAATGCATATAGACTTTTTGAAAAAGATACCTCACTTACCTGGTTAGAAATTGCTCACCGCTCCGGCTATTACGATCAGATGCATTTTATTAAAGATTTTAAAGAGTTTGCCGGCATCACTCCTTCTATGATGAAAATGGAATTGTCAAATGTACCCATTCGCTTACAGGCAGAAATCAGAATTTGATTTCAAAGTTCGTATTTCTATATTTGACTTTATAAGATATCTTTGGAAGATCATAGTATGGATCAAAAATTTATTAAACCCGCATTAATCTAAAAAAATGACTTTCAAAAATAAAGTGGTTTGGATAACCGGTGCATCGTCGGGTATAGGTCGGGAGTTGGCGTTGGAATTTTCCAGGCAGGGTGCCACCCTTGCTGTATCGGCCAGAAGAATGGAGTTGCTCGAACAGTTGGTAAATGATATGGCCACGTCAGGTGGTACTGCCGCTGCATTCTATTGTGATGTAATGCATGAAAAAAATATTGCTGATTGTGTAGATGCCATTATTGCTGAGTTTGGGCAGTTGGATGTAGTCGTTGCCAATGCCGGGTTTGGGGTAATCGGAAAAATAGAGGAACTTAGAGAAGCTGAATGGTCCAGACAATTGGCGGTCAATGTGACCGGATTGGCTTTGACTTGTAAATATGGCCTGCCCCATTTACGAAAAACATCTGGAAGATTAGTTCTTCTTGGCAGTGTAGCAGCATTTGTTTCGAATCCAGGTGTAGGTGCATATGGGGCTTCCAAAGCAGCAGTGCATTCCATAGGTGAAACCCTGCAAGTGGAACTAATGAATAGCGGCGTAAGCTGTACCACCATTCACCCTGGATTTATAGATAGCAATATTACCCGCATTGACAATGAAGGAAATTTCCATCCGGATAGAAATGACCCGAGACCTGCGAATATGATATGGTCAACAAGTAAGGCCGCTCAAGTTATGGTAAGGGCAATTGAAAGGAAAAAAAAGGTCTATATATTTACAGGTCATGGAAAAGTAATTGCATTCCTCGGCAAATATCTCCCTGGAATCGCAAGGAAAATGATGTCTAAGACTCAGAAATGATAAATGATTTAATCTCATCGGTTCTAAAAAGAGAGGATAGGAATATCTTCCATTTAACACCACATGGTTCTATTTATACATCGTTTCTATAAGATCCTGATATTGTGTATTAATAAATTTTCTCTTGACTTTCATGGTCGGAGTTACTTCACCATCTTCCACATACAGTCTTTTATCCAGAATAGTGAATTTTCTAATGTGTTCTACACGAGCGAGATCGTTATTGACTTCATGTACTTCCCGCTCTATCAATTTCCTGATTTCCGGATGACTGGCCAATTCTGAATAGGCGGTGTATTGAATTTTATGATCCCTTGCATATTTGTTGATGTTTTCTTCATCCAGAACAATGATGGCTGAAATGAATTTTCTTTTGTCTCCTATAACAATGGCATCATTGATATAAATACTGGCTTTTAATTTGTTTTCTATCATTTGGGGAGGTATGTTTTTCCCTCCGGCTGTTATAATGAGGTCTTTTTTCCGGTCTACAATTTTCAAATACCCGTCTTCATCGAACTCGCCAATATCACCGGTATAAAGCCATCCGTTTTCAAAGGACTCTGCAGTCGCATCGGGATCTTTGTAATATCCCGCTATAACTCCGGGGTGGGAAACGACGATTTCACCATCTTCTGCCAGTTTCACTTTTGCTCCTTCAAGTGGTTTTCCCACTGTTCCTAATTTATATTCCGATGGTTTTGACATCGTTATGATTGCAGAAGTTTCTGTCATCCCATATCCCTCAAACATTGTAATTCCAAGCATATGGTAAAACTGCAATACTTTAGGAGAAATAGGGGCTGCTCCACTGAAAGCCATCCGCATTCTATTCATCCCCATCATGTATTTCAAGGGATACAACAAAGTCCAATAGGCCAGGAATCGTGTCATTTTTAACCCAATGTTAATGGGTTCTCCGGCAAGTTTTTTTTCAGTATACTTCCCTGCGATACGGAAAGCCAGTGCAAAAAGTTTTCGATTGAGCCAAGGAGCATCTCCCATTTTGATGAGGATTCCCGATTGAAATTTTTCCCAAACACGGGGAACGGCATAGCCCAGTGTTGGTCTGATTTCTCTGATGTTTTGAGACAGAGTATCTATACTTTCCGCAAAATTGATCACAGATGGTACGGTCAATGGAAAATAGGCACTAAACATCCTTTCAAATATATGGCACAATGGAAGAAACGACATGGTTTGTTCCTTTTCAGAAATCAATTCTGAATTGTATTTCTTAAGGTTTTCAGCAACCCACAATATATTCCTGGATGTAAGCATAGCGCCTTTGGGTTTGCCGGTAGTGCCGGAAGTATAGACCAGTATCGCAGTATCATTGGGATCTACTTGTTCCACTCTGGACACATGCAGGTCTGGATCGGCTTCAAAACTTTCCTTACCCTTAACTATTACATCATCGTAAAACAACAATTCGGGATCCTCTAGTTTTTCCAGTCCTTTTTTATCCCAAAAAATGGTGTATTTGAGATTGGGAAGTTCCGATCTCATATGAAGCCATTTTTCTACCTGTTCTTCATTTTCTGCAAAAAGGATCTTACATTCAGAATGCTCGAGGATATATTGTACTTCTTTCCACGAATTCGTCGTGTATATACCCACAGTCCTGGCCCCTGCCATTTGAATACCCATATCCATATACAACCATTGCGGACAATTTTCCCCAATAATGCCGACAAAATCTCCTGCCTCAACACCGAGACTCATAAGGGTGTGGGTAACATAGGCAGCCTGACGGTAGTATTCGTTCCAACTAATTTCCTGCCACAATCCATATTCTTTATGGCGCATGGCAATTCTTTCCCCTCTCTCCCGGGATTTTTCCATAAATGTCGCCGGAATACTTTTTATGTGATCAAAATTCAAGTCTATAATGTCTTTCATTTAAACTGTCGTTGTTCCATGGAGTTTTAAATCGTAGATTCTGTAAAATGATCTATAAATTTATTTTTCAATGCTAAGTAGTTTTATAGATTTTTTAAAGAAAAACTTAATTCAAATGTACGTATCTTGCAGTTCAAATGTATGAAAACAAAACCAAACATTTGTAAGTAAGAATGATGCCTTTTATTCTATCAAAGGTTTACCTTCTTACCCATTCAATTTCTGCCAATACCAATACCGCCCCATCCCGGTTTCTGACGATCCGGTATTTTCCTCTCTTATCGGTGTTTTCTTTTCCATATTGTACGGTAATCTCATCGTCAATAAAACACTCTTGACGGTAATGCGTGATCATTTTCTGAGGGACATAATCTTTTTGTTTATCCGCCTCGCTTTCCATTATGAATTTTGAAAAATATACATTGTTTACATGGCCATTCCAATCAAGGTGATAAAGACCTATCAGATAAGACCGCATATCATGCCACTGGTCAGAAATGGGTAATTGGGTTTCACATCTGGGCAAAGTGTCCCTGAAAGTACTCGCATCAAACCCCGTAAGTTTCTCCGGAACCCGGGTGATCTTTCGCGTATTTTTGTTAATCAGTGTCCAGGTAGAAGCTCCTGTAGCAACTTTATTTTGGCTTTGATCCAGAATGATATAGTCCCTGTACGCGAATATCTTTTCAAACCCTGTCGGGTAGGTAATTACTTCTATGGTATCACCCAGGCCAGGCCAGGAGTAAAAATTCACTTCCTTTCTCAGCAAAACCCAGGTTGTTTCTATAAAATCTTTATCCCAGGCAGTAGCTTCTATTTTGATAATGTGCTCCATGGAAGCTTCCTGCATCAACTGGATTAATGATACCCCTGTGACTTTCCTTCCAAATCCTATCTCTGCCGCACGAATCTTAAAATTTGTTTTATGTACAAGTTCCATAGTGTTAAATTTAGGTTGTTTTGGAATAAATTTACTTTACCCTTTTTTCAAATTCAGAAAATACCGTGCTGCTACCAGGTCTTCCAGGGCAAAGCCAACTGATTTAAATAAGGTAATCTCCTCCATCGATCTTCTACCTCCCACCGTTTGGCTACAAAGAGAAAAGAGATCACCGGCTATGTCTTCTTTTCTAATGATTCCTTTTTTCAATGGTATGACGAGATCTCCAGATTCCGTACATGCCCCTTCCATAGTATCAACGTATATACGACTACGCATCATCACCTCATCATCTGCTTCACGCCGATCCGTGGTATAGCTTCCAACCAGGTCAATATGCTGACCCGGCCTTACATCTTGCCCAAATATCAGGGGTTCTCTGGCCAGTGTGATCGTAGAAATAATATTTGCCTCTGACATTACCTCTCTGTATGACTTTACCGCAATGACCTCATATTGACCACTGGCTAATTCTTCTGCTCTTTTTCTGGTTTTAAAGTGATCTCTGCCCCAGAGATAGACCTTTACAATGGGAAATAAAGAAGTATAGGCTTTTATGAAATACGGACACAGTGAACCGGTGCCTATCATCAGCAAAACGGTCGATTGTGGTCTGGCGAGATAGGATGCTGCCAATACAGAAGTAGCTGCTGTTCTTATATTTGTCAGTGTACGGGCATCCAACAGGCAGGATGGAGTTCCCGATATTTTGTCAAAATGCACATACACTCCCTGTATAACCGGATGGCCTTGTTTACTGTTTTCCGGATATATGGTCACCAGCTTTATGCCCATGTCTTTTTCATTATCCCAGGCTGGCATGATCAATAATGTCTTTTCAACATCAGGTGGATCTAACCCCAGCTGATAGTGATTTCTCTTCGGAAATATGGGTTTTTCGGCTGCAAAACCATTTTTCAAAGATTCGATTAAAGCCGGATATTCGCAATGCACTTCCATAAATGCAGAGTCAATAAAAGGGATGGGGCTCATAAGAAGTCTTTTAAAACAAAATTATCCATAAATATAGGCCTATTCCCGTTTTTGCCTTACCTTGCAAAAACTAAGAATTCATTATTTTTAAATTATCTCCTATGATCCGTGTGGTTATTTTGCTTATTCCGGTATTGTTTTTTCTATCCTGTAAAGAACAAAACTTCACTCCTGCCACCTTTGAGAAAAAGGTATTTGTTTACAACCAAAACGATACACTTCTGTACAATGTGTTATCGCCTTCGATTTCCGGTAAAGGAAAGAAATTACCGCTGTTCCTTTTTCTTCATGGAGCCGGTGAAAGAGGCAATGACAATGAATCACAGCTCATTCACATCGCTCCTTTATTGGCAAGCGATTCCATCCAGAAAATGCACCCTGCCTTAATAGTGTTTCCACAGTGTCCGCAAAACGATCTTTGGGCACCTATCATTCGGCGTGAAGGTCAATTGGCAGCTAACTTTAGTGAAAAGCCAACCACACCTATGGAAGGAGTTATGCATTTATTGGATACTCTCATGGCTCAATATCCTATTGATTTGGAAAGGGTTTATATATCTGGCCTTTCGATGGGTGGTTTTGGTACTTTTGACCTTCTGGCCAGACGCCCTGATCTTTTTGCTGCAGCAATTCCTATATGTGGTGGAGCCGATACCACTGCCGTTTCGAGATATACCCACGTACCTATGAGAATATACCATGGAGATGCAGACCCTGTGGTATCCGTTGAACTTTCAAGACAAGCCTATCAGGCTCTGAAAAATGCAGGCCACACTTCAGTTGAATATATCGAATATCAGGGAGTCGATCATGATTCATGGACACCAGCTTATGAAGAACCCGATATTCTCGATTGGCTGTTTTCACAAAGAAAAACCAAATAGCAATTGAACTGGATTTGAGTTATTGTCTATTAATCTATATTCCTTTACCAACTACCACCTCCTCCGCCTCCAAAGCCGCCACCAGAACTCCCTGTAGAACTTCTACTAGAACTTCCACTAATACCCGAGGTTGATGGTGTTGTGCTAAATGCATAATTCACTTTTTGCACATTGAATTCCTTTGAAAAATGGGTATACTGACTTGGGATTCTATTTCCTGAGCTATCCATTAAAATAAACCAGGCTGGAGCAAAAGCATTCATTTCCGGCCTTGACAAGGTTTCTGTCCATGCCTTATCTATACCAAAAGCCACAACATAAGGATAAATGAAATCCAAATAGCCTGGATCTTTCTCTATAATCCTTGCAAGTTCCTCTGCCGGAGGATCCTCCAGAAACTTTTTTAGTCCTTCCATTTGACGATGTAAGTCTCTTCCTTCTCTAGAAAATTTAGGCGGCATAACCCGAAAAATGAGCAAAGTAATTCCCATTATTACAGTGATAATACCGCTTAGGATCCACCCAAACGCTATCATCAACATTATACCTCCAGCTATGAAACCGAAAAACAGCGCAAAATTCCAGTTGCTTCTAAAATAAGCCATTGATTCTCTGTCATACAATCTGGGTTCCGCTACTTCTTTATATAATGAACTTTTGGTCGAGGCCATAACGGTATAAAACTTTTGACTCAGCTCGGAAAGGAAAACTTGCGATTTGTTCTCAAATAATCCATCCCATAATATTTTCTCGTACTCAGGAGTCCCTGCAGGAAGCTCTCTTTTTCTTATAAAGTATATATCCTGCTCTCCTTGAGGGCCGGGAATGGAATTAACTTCAACAAACCCCTGATATCCCCATTGCGGAATAAGGCTGATCACATCCCTGTTATTGGCAACATAATCGTAAAATGTGCCTACTTCAGCTGCCGGCATTCCTTTAGGTGGATAGTACTGTGTTTCGACTGGTTCAGTCTTTTTTTTATTGTATCCATAACGTCTGAAAGCAAGGATAAGTAAAGTCAATAATGTTGCCGGGATGAGCGAAAAGGTATCATTCTGTAGCCTGTATCTGTTGCTTCCTCCTGATTTTGGTTCATTGATAGTTACAGGTTTATCTATATAGTCCTTGGGAAGTTTTACGGCGACTGTAATCCCTTCTCCCGGAGTTAAACCTACATTCATTTTTCCCTGTATATACCTTCCAGTCTTTGATAAGGAACCATCCTGACGTGCTTCTCCTTTCTTTCCAGCATAAAAAACAATATCCTCATCATGAATAATGACATGATCTGGCATATTGATCCTGTACGATACAAATTCTATATGTACAGGCCAATGGTTTCCAGTCATGTTCCAGTAAAACTCTATATGATCATCCCCGTACAGGAAAGCTCCTACTGCCTTGTATTGAATTGTGTATTTCTGACTTCCATTAATATATACTTTGGGGTCACCAATGCGAATCTCTACATTATTTCCTTTTCTGGAAACCTTGAATGGGTGATCCGCAACCTGGATGTCTTCCAACCCTATTTTTGTGCGTTCGCCTTCAAGTTCATAAACAAAGGGAATACTGCGAAAAATGCCCCTTCTCTCTTCAAAAAAAAAGATTTCAATGTCTTCACGCACTGTAAAGTACCCTTCTTTTGAAATATCTATATCTACATGAAAATTTCGGATTTCAAAATCCTGAGCCTGAAGATATATAAAGTTTGAAAAAATGAAAATGAAAAATGAAAAGTATTGGGTTGAGGTTTTTTTGATCATAACTTTTTTTCATAATGGGTCACTCTTCCAAAAATAATAGAATTATGGCGATTCCCCAATAAAAAGCGACCGGGAATATTCCATTGAAGATGAAAAACCCTGAACAGGCTCACATGTGTTTTCTCGATCAATTTACTAAAGTCGGGAAAGCACCATTTCTGTAAAATTCGAATTAGTTTGTTGACTGTTGTTCGTCCTCACGAATAGCATCTGTAGTGTCAGGTATGGCTGCTTTTTCCTTTGAAGCGGGCTTGAGAAAAAACTTCCTGTGAAACAAGAGTATGGTTATGACTCCAACTGAAATAGATGCATCTGCCACATTAAAAACCGGTCTGAAAAATTGAAAGTGGTTTCCTCCTATCCAGGGTACCCATTCGGGCCAGAAAGTATCGATTATGGGGAAATAAAACATATCCACAACTTTACCCTGTAAAAAACCCGCATAACCCCCATCTTCCGGAAACATGGTAGCCAAACCGGAATGTATGTACGATTCAGAAAATATCAAGCCATATACAGCACTATCGATTATATTCCCAATTGCTCCTGCAATGATCATACTAAAACTAATGATCAATCCTAAGGGTTCGCGTGAATTCATCATTCCTCGTAGCAGATAGATTAAAACACCCACCATGAGTATTCTAAAGATACTTAAAACCAACTTTCCGGATTTTCCGCCAAAAGATAAGCCAAAAGCCATCCCTTCGTTTTCAACAAAATGTATTTTGGCCCATGGTAAACCAAGAATATCATATCCATCTCCGTAAGGAATGCTGGTTTTTATGTAAATCTTCAACCACTGATCCAGGAAAACAATGACAAGAATGGTTATCAGAACTATGTAAGATTTCTTCAATTCAGTATATTGTTATTGTCTATAAGAGATTAATTATAGGTTGAGAAACCAAAAATGGACAAATATATACATTTGTTAAAAAGAATCGTGGTGTCTATACCTTGGTTTCAGGATAATAATAATGACACCCACCTAGTGCATTCATTATCACTATAATGCAATAGATTAAAACGCGAATTATGAGTTTTGTTTGGCTTCAATACTAAGTGTTGCATGTGGAACGGCCCGGAGCCTTTCTTTAGCAATCAATTTTCCTGTAACCCTGCAGATTCCATATACCTTGTTCTTTATCCGCATTTTAGCATTGTCTAAATGATCTATCAATTTACGCTGCCTGCCTGCAAGTGTATAAAGTCTTTCCGTTTCAACAGTACTTACTCCATCATCGAGACCTTTTATTTTTCCTTCTGCACTCTCTGCGAGCTCCTGGATCTGTTGAAGGTAAAAATCCAGTTGTTCCCTGGCTTTTGCCAGTTTTTCATCAATCAATTGATCAAACTCTACCAATTCCTCATCGGTAAACCTGCTTTTCTCTGTTTGAGACTCCTTGCTCATATATACATTATTTTATGGCCGCAAATATAATGGTATTCAGATTAATTTATCAAATTCAGTAATCTATTCAATGTTAATATATTACTACATCATTTCAAGACCGTATTAAAAAATCATTTATTCTATCTGCCTGCCTGACTTAAGGGTATATTAACAGGGCAGTGAGATTACAATTAAACCGACTAAATAAAATATTTCGTTACTACACTTTTAACTTATATTAAGTTCCTGAGTATTCATTTGTGTAAAATCTATGCATAAAATATTTACTTTTTGTTATTTGTTTGAAATAAAATATCAATTTATTCGCTCTTTGCTTAATGTAAACAGCTTTTTATGAATTGGGTTTTAATATTCATTTCATAAAGGGATAGACCTATTATGGAAATAATTATTTTATCTTTGCAGGCTGTTAAAACCACATTGTATAATATTGTTGCGTTTAGAACGGTAGCAATCATTTTATAATCTGGATTTAATCTCAACTGCACTCATTTTTCCTATGAGTTTGTTGATTTAATTTCACTTGAATTATACATGAACTCTTTTCCTTACACCCTTTTTTGATTTTTGACTAAACCTGCTATTATGCCTTTTAAAAATATAGAAAACATACATAGGGAAATAGAAGCTTTCACTTTTGACTCCAAAGAGTCATTGGAAGCTTTCAGGATCCGGTTTTTAGGTACAAAAAATATTATCAAACCCCTGTTTGGTGAAATAAAGAATATTTCGGCTGATCAGAAAAAAAATTACGGCCAGGCTTTGAATGACGTAAAGTTGGCAGCTGAAAATAAATATCAGGAAATCAGTGATTTTTTCAAAAAGCAGGATATTTCATCCTATAGCGACCAAATGGATCTCAGCCTTCCGGTTACTACAGACAGAATCGGCTCAAGACATCCGGTTTCTTTGGTTCTTAACAGGATGATTGAAATTTTTACCAAAATTGGCTTTGTGGTAGCTGAAGAAAGAGAGATTGAAGATGACTGGCATAATTTCACAGCCATGAACACCCCTGAAGATCATCCGGCCAGAGATATGCAGGATACTTTTTATTTAAAAGGCTCACAAAATATGCTTTTACGAACCCATACTTCTTCGGTTCAGGCAAGAATCATGACGACGCAAAAACCACCCATCAGGATTATTGCTCCGGGCAGAGTATATCGAAATGAAACCATTTCTGCCAGATCCCATTGCCAGTTTCATCAGATAGAAGGTCTGTATGTCGATAAGAAAGTTTCTTTCGCAGATATGAAACAAACTCTGTTGTATTTTGCCAGGGAAATATACGGGAAAGATGTAAAAATTCGCTTGCGTCCCAGTTACTTTCCTTTTACAGAGCCCAGTGCTGAGATGGATGTGTACATGGGAACCGAAGATGATCATGCCAGAAGACTGACGAAGGGAACGGGCTGGTTGGAAGTATTGGGCTGTGGTATGGTAGATCCCAATGTGCTGGAAAACTGCGGTATTGATTCAAAAGTTTATTCCGGTTATGCCTTTGGTATAGGGATTGAACGCTCAGCTATGCAAAATTATAATATCAATGACATCAGACAATTATTTGAAAATGACGTGAGATTATTGAAACAATTTAGTTCTGTTTTATGAAGAAATAACTCCTGACGTGACCATACAATGATTGGGTTATTTGTTTGAGCCGTATTTTTGCACTTTAATTTTACAAGAAAATCTAAATTATGAAACCCTCTATTCCAAAAGGAACAAGAGATTTTTTACCGGAAGAAGTATTTCGAAGGAATTTTATTTTCGAAACCATAAGGGATGTTTATCTCATTTACGGTTTTCTACCCATTGAAACACCAGCCATGGAAAACCTTCAAACGCTAACCGGCAAATACGGTGATGAAGGAGACAACCTTTTATTCAAAGTATTGAACAATGGGGATTTTCTAAAAAATACTCCTGAAGAAACATGGCAAAACCGAAAATCAGCTGAATTTATACCTTTCATTGCAAAAAGAGGTTTGCGTTATGATTTGACTGTACCTTTTGCCCGCTTTGTGGTGATGCATCAAAATGATCTCTCTTTTCCTTTTAAAAGATACCAGATCCAACCGGTTTGGAGAGCTGACCGTCCGCAAAAAGGGAGGTATCAGGAATTTTGGCAATGCGATGCCGATGTGATTGGTTCTGATTCTTTGTTATACGAGGCTGAAATCATTCAAATGCTTTATGAAGTGTACCACAAGCTCGGAATTAAAGTCATTATTCGCATCAACAACCGCAAAATATTACAGGGAATTGCCGAGATTTGCGGGATTGGTGAGCGTTTTATGGATATGACCATAGCCATCGACAAGTTGGATAAAACAGGCCGGGATGGTGTAAGTAAAGAACTGTTGGAAAGAGGCATATCTGAAGAAATCTGTAATCGCATTCTGGAACTGGTTCAATCGTCTGATATAGAAATACTAAAGAAAAATCTGGTAAACAGCCAATCGGGTTCTCAAGGCATACAGGAATTAGAAACCATCATGAGTTATTTGGAAGATCATCCTGCCAAAAATTGGGTTGAATTAGATATTACTCTTGCACGGGGTTTAAATTATTATACAGGCAGCATTTTTGAGGTAGTGTTGGATACCACGGCTTATCCGGAATATAGTATGGGTAGTTTGTCCGGAGGTGGCAGATACGATGATCTTACAGGTGTATTTGGAATGCAGGGAGTATCGGGTGTTGGAATCTCATTTGGTGCAGACAGGATTTATGATGTGATGCTTCATTTATCGCTTTTTCCAGATTCTGTTTCCCAAGGTCCAAAACTTTTATTTTTGAGCATGGATCAACTAAGCCATACCTATGCATTTCGCATTGTAACCCGGTTGAGATCGTCAAAAATTCACTGTGATATTTACCCTGAGCCCGCTAAGATTCAAAAGCAAATGAAATATGCCCATGCAATTCGGGTGCCATTTGTAGCGATCATTGGCGAAAAGGAAGTTTCTTCGCAAAGCATCACCATAAAAAACATGGCCGACGGAAGCCAGGAAACGGTTCATGAAAATGAACTCATTCAATATTTCAATCACATATGATGGTTAACTGGAAAGAAACTCAATCTCAAATCCTTTCCGGAAAACTTTCCGTTTTTGAAGTGGTGAGTAACTATATTAAACAATGCCGGAATATCGAAAGCCTCAATGCCTACATTGAAATATTTGAAGAGGAAGCCCTGGAAAGAGCCCAACAACTTGATGAAAAATATAAAAATCAAATCCACACTCCCGGACGCTTGTTTGGAATGGTTATTTCCATTAAGGATAATCTCAATTTCAAAGGGCATTCTATAACCGCGGGATCTTCTATTTTAAAGGGTTATAAATCCATATATAACGCCACAGCTATTCAAAGACTCCTGGATGAAGATGCTATCATTATAGGTCGAACCAATTGTGATGAGTTTGCTATGGGTTCCGGAACAGATACCTCCTGTTATGGCCCTACCCGAAATGGTGACAACACGACATTGGTACCCGGTGGTTCTTCCGGTGGAGCTGCAGTATCCGTCCAAATGAACACCTGTATGCTGGCTTTGGGCTCAGATACCGGAGGTTCGGTCAGACAACCGGCCTCTTTTTGCAATGTCATCGGTATGAAACCGAGCTATGGAAGGATTTCCAGATACGGACTTATTGCCTATGCCTCATCTTTTGACCAGATCGGTTTACTGTCTAAAGATTCAAATGCAATTGCTGAGGTTCTGGAAGTAATCGCTGGTCATGATCCTTATGATCCCACATCCTCTCCTTTACCTTTTGATCATTATGGTTCAGAATCTACACCAGAAAAATACAATTTTGCCTATTTCAAAGCATCCATTGATCACCCTTCACTTTCTCGTGAAAGCAAAAAGTTATTTGAAGGAAAAATAACAGAATTGATGAATGAAGGGCACTCCGTTGAAGCCATTGAATTTGACTATTTGGATTATTTAGTGCCTACATATTATATATTAACAACGGCTGAGGCTTCTTCTAATCTTAGCAGGTATGATGGGGTGAGATATGGTCACCGTTCTACAGAAGTTACCGACGTTGAAAGTCTTTATAAAAAATCCCGAAGTGAAGGCTTTGGCACTGAAGTAAAAAGAAGAATCATTTTAGGTACTTTCGTGCTTAGTGAAGGATATTTTGATGCCTATTATAAGAAAGCCCAGGCTTCAAGAAGGCTCATTAAAGAGGCTATCGACAATGTTTTTACTCAATATGATTTTATTCTGATGCCTTCCACTCCTCACCCAGCATGGACAATAGGATCTTTTGTCAATGACCCGGTTACCATGTATCTTTCCGACATTTATACTGTACTAGCAAATCTAAGCGGAATTCCTGCTGTTTCTATCCCTTATGACACAAAAAGTGGCCTCGGATTTCAAGTTATGGCTGCATATATGCAGGAAAAAAAGCTTTTACATTTCCTTAACAACATTTTAATTATGGCATAGTTATTGTAATTCAATGATTAATAGATTATAATCTGGTTTAATATTACAGAAAGGTTGCAGGAGAACTAAACAGTAGTTATCTTTGCGCCCTGAACATATTTGAATATCATTAATATTTAGCAAATTTAAAATCATATTTTTAAGATTTGCTAAAATATTAGTAAATAATATTATTGCCCAACAATAGATATTACTAAAAATAATTCCATGAACAAAATTAAATTTATTACAAACGTGTTTGTAATGAGTCTCCTCTTGGTTAAGACTGTGCCTTTGATGAGTACAGACTTGATTGTAGAAACCGAAGTTGAATCGGAAGCAACACTCTTTTCCGGATTGGACAAAGAGATTCTGGAGAAAAGACTCATGAAGATGAACGGTGCTTTTAAATACAAGCTTACTCCCGAAATCGAAAAACTCATCCACCTGTATGCCATTAGACACAGAAGAGGTAGTGAAGAAATGCTGGGAAGAGCTTCGGTGTACTTTCCACTCATAGAAAAGGTGATTGCTGAAAAAGGCCTGCCAGGGGAATTGAAATACATTCCAGTCATTGAGTCTGCGATGAAGCCTTATGCTATATCACCCGTAGGTGCTTCAGGTCTTTGGCAGTTTATGAGGCCTACCGGTATAATGATGGGTTTGAAAATCAATCAGATCATTGATGAACGCTATGACCCCATAAAGTCAACCTATGCTGCACTTAATTATCTTTCCTATCTCTACGATATGTTTGGTGATTGGACGGTAGCAATAGCCGCTTATAATTGTGGGCCAGGTACGGTCAAGAGAGCCATGCGTATTTCGGGAAGCAAGGACTATTGGGTCATGAGGCCTTATTTGCCTGCAGAAACAAGGAGATACGTTCCTAAGTTTATCGCTACAAGTTATATCCTTCATTATTTTTTAGAATATAATCTAAACCCGGATATGAAGATGGTAGCTGAAAACCCTACTACGGCCAGAGTGTATGATCATGTAAGGTTTAGCACTATTTCAAAATCCCTCGACCTGGATATGATTTCTATTAAAAAAATGAATCCTGCCTATCTTAGAGGTTATATACCTAGTTCTGAAGAAGGATATCACTTAACATTGCCTGAGGCAAAACTTTATGCCTTTGCAGAAGAATTGGGAACTTCCTTTGATATTGTATATCAGCCAATTGAAACCCTAGAAGATCCTGAAATTAAACTGGAAGAAATCGAAATTCCTTTTTCCCGGGAACTCATGGAAATCGCCATATTGGATCCAGGCTATTTTGAGCATTTGATGCCTGGAAATAAAAACCCTAAACCTGACAATATCGATTATCCGTCTGATACTCCGACTCAAGAAGAGGCAATAAGGAAAAAACCGGTTTATGATAGAATGCGATTTGTATCCATCAGATACCATAAAAATGAAGATGCAAGTTTTCATTATCAAAGTATTGCCCCGATGATAGACGTCATACAATGGTTGAAGATTTAGTTCAACCATTAGAACTTATACTACAAAACGAATTTGAAAGGCGAGGGTGGAATTATCCATCCCCGGCCTTTTTATTTACAGATGTCGAATCAACAAAATGGCACCACCTGCATTCTTCCTTTCCACAACCATCAAAATGAAGCTGGGTTATTCCCTGGTAAGCCAACAGAATTTGTTCTCTGACCAGGCTTTCCTGAAAGTCATCTACCTTCAGTGACTTCCTATTGTATTTGTTGTTATTATCTTTTTCAATAAAATCCATCACACCCTCACTCTGACGAAAATGATACTTTTTATCACTATCAAGGAGGATTTTATAAAAAACAAGCTGTCTCCAATAATCTCCACCAAATTTTTTCTCATGATCCTCTTCTTCTGTCGATTGAGGAGGTTTTAACTTACTGCTTATA
This sequence comes from Saprospiraceae bacterium, assembly GCA_041749255.1. Taxonomy (GTDB): domain Bacteria; phylum Bacteroidota; class Bacteroidia; order Chitinophagales; family Saprospiraceae; genus JABDLO01. The sequence continues at coordinate 4,110 of JBGTBR010000012.1, read as the reverse complement.
TACCTGCCGGTTTTATAATCCACCACTTCTACCCTGTCTTTGTACAATACCATTTTATCCAGTTTCCCTTTTATAGGAACCCCGAAATATACCACATCGTCTACCACATGCTCGAGTTTGTAGGATAAGGGAAGGAGCCATTCGCTGGAATAGGTGTGGTAATACTCTTTTAAGATCTCTCTGCCATGTACCAAATGGTTTTGAAATTGCAAAGCTGTGAAGTGAGAATGATAAATATTCATACCTTTTTCAAAAAATTGTATTAACTCCTCCACAGGTAGAAGTGAACCTTTACTGCTCATGACATTATTTAATTTGCTGAAATAATTTTCAAGAGCATAATGAATCGCATTTCCAAATCCAAAGGATACTGTGCGCGCCATTGGTACCCTCAATATATTTTCGAAATAAAAAGTAAGTGGGCATTTTAAATATTTATTTAAACCTGTAGGACTTAGTTTAAAATCTTGTATTAACGATTGTGTGATATCCTTATCAATCAAATGGGCACTCTTGACTACCCGCCTTCCCTTTGAGAATAAATATTCCTCAATCCATTCCTGATCTACATTTTCCGGGCTAATCGGTATGTCCAATCCGGTTTCATACACAAACCCTGTTACCTGTTTATCTTTGTCCTCAGCATTCTGTGTATGGTAGGTAATAGTCAATGTGTCTTTAGCTCTTGTCATAGCTACATAGAAAAGTCTTCTGTCATCTTCTGCCGTTTTCATTCCTGTCGACGGTATCAGGGTATCAGGAAATTTAAAATTGCCTGTTTTACTTTTCACCCATTTATCCTGAGTAGCTTTAATCAAAAATACATGATCGAATTCCAAGCCTTTAGAATTATGAACTGTGGTAAAAGTAATTCCTTCCTGATCTTGAATACTTTGGATCACCGGTAAGGAAAGTCCATTTGTTTTCATTTTATCCAACGCTTCCAGAAATTTTCGCGTACTGTAATTTTTGTTTTTTGCCGCCTCTTCCTTCGCTAATTGAAAAACAGTATTGAATGCCTGAAGATAAAATCCTTTATCCGGAGCAAAGATCAGAGCACTCAACCATCCACTCTCATCAGCCACTTTCTCTATAAAGTTTTGCAATGTAAGCTCAAAGTAATCCGTTAACCACCCCTCTATGATTTTGGAACATTTCAAAATCACTGCAGGATTACTGACCATAGCCTCTTCCAGGACATTTCGGTCTGAAATCACCTCTCTCCAATACAACGCTTTTTTTGTTTGATACCGATTTCTGTTAATATATATACTCAGTTTTGCCACATCAAGAGGCATGATATTGAAAAAGGAATAATGCAAGATTTCAAACAACATTTCTTCACTGGCATGAGGGTTTTCCAATTCCTTCACAGTGTATTCCAGCATATTTATCAGCATTCGTATGACCGGTATCTGGAGAGAATCCACTTTCCTTTGTAGCTTTAGAGGAATTTGTTTCAGCGTAAAATATTTGATCAGATCCTCTGCGTCTTTATGTTCTTTATAAATGATAGCTATATCCTTATAATCTATCCCTTGTCCCTTCAATTTTTTGATTTCGTTGACTATACCAGTTTCTTCCTGGTCTATGTTAAAATATCTTTTGATGCTTACACAAGGATGTATTTCATTCTCCTGATCCCGTTTTGAAAAGAGATCCTTAGTAAGGTCTGCCTCACTGTTTATTAGTCTTTCTTCATTATAATCTATTACATGAGATGCTGCCTCTAATATGGGTTGGTACGATCTGTAATTGCTTTTTAGAACAATGATCTTTGGATTGTATTTATTTTTAAAGTCTACGATATTGGTCATGCTTGCTCCCTGAAAACGGAAAATAGCCTGGTCATCATCCCCAACCGCAAAGAGATTGGGATTTTCCCAATAATCCGCCAGGGTAAAGATCAGTTGATTTTGAGCGCCATTGGTATCCTGGTATTCGTCTAATAAGATAAATTGATACCTCTCCTGATAATCTGCCAGCAGGTTATTGTTTTCACGAAAAGCTTTTAAGGTCCAAAGTATCATGTCATTGAAGTCAAAACGCTCCATCTTTCTCAACCGGTTATTATATTCATTGAGAAGATAAGAGGCTTGTAGAGTTTTCTCATATTTAGCGAGTTCTGTATTAAATAGATCTTCTTTTAAGTCCCCTTTCTTGTATGTTCGTCCTGTAGAAGGTATAGTACCATTTCTTTTATAATAAAAAGCTGCATCACTTTTCAATCTGCTGATCTGATCATGGTGTGCCTTTTCAAAATCGAGCTCTGTCCAATTTTCTCTTTTCATATTGTCGAAGAGTTTCCCCAGGTCTTTGAGATCCTGATAAATATTTCGGGTAAGTCTCTTCATTATATGGTCATTGGGCAAATCATTGATGATACTTTCAATAATTTCTATTCTCTCCAAGTCTGATAATGCCTGCAGGTTTCTGTAGTGGCCAAAATATTCAGGATTCGCAGAGATCACATGATTGGAAAATCCGTGATACGTAAATATTCCGACTTGATAGGCTTCGGGTCCTATATACTTTAATAGCCTGGATCTCATAGCATTGGCTCCTGCTTCGGTAAATGTGAGGCATAATATATTGTAGGGAGCAATATCAACACCCTGCCTTAAAATTTTTCCTACTCTTACCGCTAACAACTCTGTTTTACCGGTACCCGGACCCGCAATAACCAAAACCGGTCCATACATTGAATCGACTGCTTCCTTTTGTTCTTCGTTCAACTGAGCATATGCCTGGTCAAAATCTTTGAAGTCAATATTTTTTTTCATTTTTTTCATTTCACTTTAAACCTTATAATTTTACCTTCGTCTTATACGGGATGATAGATGAAATAAGAACAGGTTAATTCCATAAAGATTGATCAGCAAGCATGGAGCTGCCCGTATAGTCTAGGACTGACGTGGCAGCTTTTTTTATTTAGTACCCAGGAGAAATACCGCTGGTCGTTTATGAAATACAGAAAGTTCTTGTGTTTTCCAGTTTGCTAATTTTTTGTTTATCACCTCCATATTTTCATCAAGTACATCTATTGCTACACAGAGATGTATATCCGATGGTAAAACTTCTATACATTTCTGTATAATGAACTCATTTCTATAAGGTGTTTCTATAAATATTTGTGTTGAATTTTCCTTGCGCACCAGTTTTTCCAGGTTTTTAAGTTTTTGTATCAATGACGGTATTTTATGGGGTAAATATCCATGAAAATAAAAGTTTTGGCCTGACAGCCCCGATGCCATTAAAGCCAGCAGAATGGAGGAAGGTCCTGAAAATGGCATCACAGGTATCCCCTTTTCATGTGCCCATGCGGCTACTATGGTACCGGGATCGGCAATTCCGGGACAACCCGACTCTGAAATGACACCAATATCTTTAGTCATGGCATGAAGTTCTAAAAACTGAAATAATTCATTGTTGAGAGTGTATTTATTTAATTCAAATATCTCTAAATCGTCTATGGCTACAGGATGTCCTGTATCACGTATGAATCTTCTTGCAGTCTTGACTTTTTCAACTATGAAATGTGTGATCTGATGTAAAGCCTTTATAGTGTGAATGGGAATTTGTTCGACTTTACCCGTCACTATTGGGCAGGGTATCATTTTAATAGCCATTATCCAGCATTTTGGGCTAATATATATAAAAATATATCATGTTTTGGTATTTGTTTTGATATGCCGTTGGTTTATCTCCGTTGAAAGCATCTTAGCTGACTCTACGACAGGTCTCAAGTAGGAAAGTCTGAACCAAGTTGAAAGTTGAAAGTTGAAAGTTTGAAAGTTTGAAAGTTTGAAAGCCGGAAGGATGAGGTTAAGGTTTTCGCCTTCGGCAGGTCGAAAGAACGGTGAACAGTGAGCAGTGAACGGTAAACGGTTAGAAGGTCTCAAGGTAGGAAAGTCTGAACCAAGTTGAAAGTTGAAAGTTTGAAAGTTGAAAGCCGGAAGGATGAGGTTAAGGTTAAGGTTTTCGCCTTCGGCAGGTCGAAAGAACGGTGAACTGTGAGCAGTGAACGGAAAACAGTGAATGGAAAACGGAGAACGGAGAACGGTAAACCTTATTTAAGGCATTAAGATACATCTAACTGCGAAGCGAATG
>JBGTBR010000011.1:0-24850 GCA_041749255.1 Saprospiraceae bacterium | reverse complement strand
AAGATCGTCCGTTCAATTTCATTTTAGAATCCAACCAAAACCACCGATAAGCACATAGCTTTTCAGGGGTAATACCATGGGATGTAGTTCAACATGGACTCATCGCTGGGTCTTGCAGACCGCTCAGAGTCCTATTTATTGTGCCACGTTTTTGGTTGTTCGCTCGTAAAGAAATTCGGGGGCAAAATCGGCACCATTGTCCCAGGTTATTGTCCAGGAATTTAATTTGAAGTTCTTGAAATAGTTAATGTCCTTAAGAGGTTGGAAAATTGGTTTGTTAAGTTCATTTGTTAAATCAACAATGCCAGAAGAACCATCATTGAATTCCAGTTCAAGTTGGTAGTCTCGTATATACGTTGCCTTGGTAATCCAAATATTCTCCATCTTAATTAATTTAAAGGTTCTATCTTATTTAACGGTTCGCCGCTACGTGCAAGTTCCCAATTCTTCATTAGTTCTACTTTATGAAGATCCATCCATTCAAAAATTAACTTAAGAGCACGTTTAGGCATATTACCTTTAACTATTTCTTCGTCAAAGTTGACCACCGCTTTGAATTCGCCCTATTCTACGTGAAAATGAGGTGGGTTGTGGTCATTATAGAACATATAAATTATTATTCCATAGAATCTCGATATTTCGGGCATTTTTATTTAAAATTAACACAATTCTGCAATATTTCGAAATTTCGGGTTAAATGTGGCACAACGCCAAGGCTATAAATCGGATAATCCACATATGGATTATCCCCTTAGTATATTTAACATAGAAAAAAACATGACAATCCCTGCAGCCCTCAAATTTTCCCAATATGTTCAAAAGTCAGTTTTACTCTCGTTGTAAATACAAGGGCGAAAACATTAAAAAATTACTCTCGTTTTCAAAATGAATAATGCTAAGAATCTTCCGGTTGGTAGGAGATTTTAGCTCTATTGGTTTTTATGGTTGGGCTAGTGTGGTCGAAAAACCAAATATGCTAAATTGTACGGGGGGGGGTCTGGATGGATGCAAACGTTTTCGGGCTTTGCGTACGGGCGGAATTTTCATGGCACTTATCTTTCCGCTTACCCATAAGTTTATTTATGTGATTACTTTCATACCAGCACTTTCGCCCATATTGAGTATATCCAATATTAGGTGCTGGTTTTTTTGTTATTCATTGATATTCAACCATTTATTTGTTCCGCCACAAAGCCAAATCGCATTTAGTCCGAATTCTTTCAACAATTTTGCTCCGTCTGCCGACCGCCCACCACCTTTTCCGCAAGCAATTACAAATTGATGGTTTTTGTCAAGTTGATAAATCTTGTCTTTAAGCTCTTGAAGTGAAATATTCAAAGCATTAGGAATGTGTGCTTCTTCATATTCTTCCTTACTTCTTACGTCAATGATTTGAATTTTTTTATTCGCCTGGAGAGCTTGTTTTACTTCTTCGATTTCAATGCATTCTTTGATGGTTTTTATTTGTTCGGGCATTCGGAATTTAATAATGAGTGAGGAAATAATGGTCAATCCGCCAATTAAAAAAATGGCGTATTCAACTCCGAATAAGTCTGCCGTAATTCCTGAAATTACAGCTCCGAACGCATATCCTAAATCCCGCCACAGTCTGAATGAACCAATACTTTCTGCTCGTTGTCTTGGACTTGTAGCCTGGGCTATGGTTGATAGGAAAGTTGGATAAACCAAAGCTGTTCCTAAACCTAAAATTGCTGAAATGGAAGCCAAAACATAAAAGTCACTGCTAAAAGGAATGAGCAAAATGGCAAAACCCTGTAAAAGCATTCCCCAAAATAGCATTGCTTTTTTTGAGTAATGGTCAGACATTTTACCTGTAAAAAGTTGTCCGATACCCCAAACTGTTGGGTAGATAGCGGTGATTATTCCTATATTTTCATTATTGTAGTTCAGCGATAAAAGCACGATTGGAAGCAATCCCCAAATCATTCCGTCATTCAGATTATTTACAAGCCCTGCCTGTGTAACTGAACTTAAAGTCTTGTTTTTAAAAGTCGTTTCCAAAAACACATTGTCGAGTTGAGCGGTGTTGTCTGTTGCACTTTCTTTATGCACAAATAATCGGGTGTCTTTTACCCACAAGGCTGTCAAAATTAAGCCAACGATAGAAATGAAAATTCCAATATAAAATGGGTAAGGTATTATACCATACGTGTTGGCAATATAACCTGTCAAAAAAGCGACTATACCCACGGCGAAATAGCCTGCAAACTCGTTTAAACCCATTGCAAGGCCACGGTCTTTTTCACCAACAAGGTCAATTTTCATTACTACCGTGCTGCTCCATGTTAAGCCTTGACTTGCTCCCAATAGCACATTTGCAAATATCACAAATCCCCAATTGGGTGCATAAATGAGCATATATGGAATGGGAATGGCAATAAGCCAACCAAATAAGAGTAAATTCCTACGCCCGAATTTATTGGCAAGCCGGCCTGTGTAATAATTGGCAATTGCCTTTGTAATTCCGAATGCTGTAATAAAAGAAAGCATGGCAGTCTTTGAAGCAACACCAAATTCTAATTCGGCAAATTGCGGAAAGATAGACCGCTCCATTCCTATCATTCCGCCTACGAATGCGTTCACAATTACCAATAAGGTAAACTGTTTCCAATTTTCCTTCAATCCAAGTTTGACCGGTTTCATTATTTACATTTATCATTTACAATGGAACAAAGGTCAATGTATTTTAAAGCATTTCCTTTAACAAATGATAATTAATCACCTCAAATTTGCCCGAATACGGCTCAAAGACACTTGTGTGATCCCCAAATAAGATGCAATGTGTTTCAGCGGAATTCTATGAACCCAATCCGTAGAATTCAATAACTCGGAGTACCGTTCAGTAGCTGTTTTAAATTGCAGGCTTTCGATTCTTCTTATGGCATTGACAAATTCATTTTCAAAAATTAATCGGAACAAACGCTCAATATCGTGGAAATCATCATATAATCGGAATAGAGTATGGGCATCAATGGTGAACATTTTTGTTTTTTCAATGGTCTCAATACCTTTCATAGTTGGTTTTCCTGTAAATAGACTTTCCGCCCGAACGATAATTTCATTTTTAAATGCGAAATGCTCCGTGATGTCATTACCATTATTGTAATAAAAAATCCTTGCCCCTCCTTCTTTTATAAAATATAATGTTCGGCAGGTATTTCCAATATTTTGAACAATAACATTTTTATCATATTGCCGTTCGGATATTATGTTTTTCAATTCCTGTTTTGCTTCATTTCCGAATTTGTAGAAATTATCAAAATAGTTAAGTATTTCCATATCCTAAAAGATTTTCTAAAAAGTCAATACCTTCCTGCTTTCAACAATCAATGCAGCCAATTCTGCCATGGTACTTATTTCAGCATTTTTTACAAGCGTAATTTCTTTCAATCCTCTTGCAGCGAGACAGCTTCCACAAAGTAAAAGTCGTGTCCCTTTTTTTGTCGAGAGTTTTAGCATTCGTTCAATGTTGTAATAGCCATTTGGTGTATTTTGGTTTGGGATAGCACAGTTTACAGCATCTGCCATTAGAAATAATACGACCTCCTTCTTTGGGAAATCCTTATTTATTTGGTTTGCAATACGCAAGGCATTATATGCTTTTTCCGTACCATAAGGTGCATCATTGATAATTATTAGTATTTTATTCATGTTTTATTTTTTTGCCTGCAGAGATTGTTTTGCAGCTACAAGAAGTTGGCGTTTTCGAAGCATTAAACTGCCTGCCAGCACTGAACTTGATACGAAGCACAAAGCTACATTTAACCACTGAACCGCCAATTTCTTGTAGGTGCTGTTGAACTAAACCTTCGGTAGCTCTTTGACTTGATTATTGACAATAGTTATATCCGCTATCAAATTGATAAATCAATATATCTTGTAAAAATAAAAGTAACAATAAGATAACCTAAATGAAAAATTGGTCGAAACATTAAGTTGATTTTATTAAAATTAATATGAAGATATTCAGTCAATAAAATTCCAATTGAGATTATAAAAAACCATACTGTGATAAAGGGAAATACAAATTTGACTTCTTTCATCATCATTGGTATAATATAAATTATATCGTGAAACAATCCGCTAATTAAAAAAGTTATAATCAGAGCTACCCAATTCGGAAAAATAGTTTTGATTGGTTTGTAACAATAAAATAGAAGATAATACCCCCAAGTTGGGTTCCAGTATTTCCAAAATGACCTGAAAGAAGATGATTCAAATGGTTTAAAAAACATATTTCGAATAATCAACGACACTTTTGTAGATCCTGTTCGATAGTATGTATACTCTTCTAAATTCATATTTTCGTTTGTGTTGTTTTATTTAAATTATTGCCAATTGTCTGTTCTGTCGTGTCGTCCGCTATGCTTGCCACTAAGAATCTAATAATCCATATATGGATTATTCCCTTAGTATATTTAATATAGAAAAAAACATTACAAGCCCCGCAGCCCTGTAAATACATTAACAAATTCAATCCAAATTTACAAAATACCAGTCTGACATCACGATAATATATATGTTAAATTGCAGTTGAGATCTTAGGATTACAGTTCTTTTCTAGGGTATTCATCACGGAAATGGGTGTGTGAGAAAAAGCACTTCCCGGTATTTGAAATATTCCTTTTGAAGTCTCCTCACTTCAGAAATCTTTGCAATCAGCTTACATGAGAAAAGTGGTTCAATTAAAGTCTTACCACGAATTGTAGTTTTAGATTTAAAGGATTTATTATCAGTCAAATAAGGATTTTTGCATTTGGATGGATCTATTTTTGTGAGCAAATTTTATGGGATTTCCTTTTACAGTTAAAATTTCCTGTCTGCTTTTTAAAAATTCAGAAACTTTCCTTGCACTCCAATCAATTTTAAGCGTATCAACAATCTTATTGGCGGGAAAAACACCTGTCTTTAAAAATTCAATTATCTTTTCTTCTGTATTATTTAATTCTGGTTCAGAAACTATTGACTTAGTTTCCTCTTTGATCTCATGACTACTCAAATTTCCTTCTAAATCAACAGCTTTTCCACCTTTTGAGATAAGAAGATGATTTGCGTTGCTTTCTTTCGCACTTGGTTTTCTAACGTAGATTTCCCTACCCTTTTTTAAACCATCCATTACTCCTGACCAGGTTCCACCTTTTTCACTTGATTCGGCTACGTAAATTTCGGAAGCAAGTCCATAAATGATAGGATTACGCGCCATTGCCAATTGAACACTCCAGGGAGCTTTCGGGTAAAACGTACTCAGAACTAAAACATCCCCATCAATAATCTGCTTGTAATATTTTTTAAATCCTGATTGAAACGTTGCTATCCCCTGAGGAAGAACGATAATACTTTGTCCTTTATATTTAATGGCTGAATCAAGAGCTTGTTTATCTACACCTTTAGCAAAACCACTAACCACAACCTTATAATCCTTTGCAGCATTTTTTGCAACATTATCAGTAAATTCTAATGAAATGTCATTTGCTTTTCTTGACCCAACAATTGCAATTGATTTTTCTTTCATTATTTGAAGATTGCCCTTTGTATAGAGGACAGGCGGGGCATAGGTTTTACCCAGGTTTTTCTTTAATGTTGGAGAATAATCTTGTGAAGTAATTGGAAGTATACCATAACCTTGCTCCAAAAGGTCTTCAACCATAAAGGCATAAGTTGATAACTCTTTTTTTGCTTCTTCAAAAAGCTTTAATTCTGGTTGATTTAAATCATAATCATTTTCCCAAGCAGAGTGTTCAAATTCAAAAAAGTCAATAATTGATTTGCCTTTTTCAAAAAGTCGGACAATTATCTCGTTTTTCTTTTTTGTTTGAATCTTAGCAACGTGAGCCAAAGCCAACCAGTATGTTAATTCTTTATTCATAATCAACCATTTAAATATCACCTCCTACGGTTTTTGCAATAACCAAAGGTGCAATTTTTATTACGCCAAATTTAGTTAAAACATTTCCTATTTCCTTAATTGTTGACCCACTATCGAAAATGTCATCAAAAAGTATGACTGATTTACCAGTTAATTCATCTGGTCGTGAATAACTAAATTTCTGAGCAACATTTTCTTTTTTTAGATAACCGTTTTTGAATATTTTTTGCGGTTGTGTTTCACCTGTTTTAATCAATTTGTGTGAGATAGGAACTTTTAAAACTTGTGATAATTTCTCTGCAAAGTTTTTCACCAAATCTCCTGATTCAGTCGGGGGAACATAAACAATAAAATCAAATTTTTCTTGTCCATATTTTTTTCTAAAGGCTTTTAAAGTAAGTTTTAGGAGAAAATCAGGAAAATCTCCACCATTTTCATATTTACTCCTATGCAATGCTGCTCCTACACTTGAAACACCATAATAACTGGAAGCTACTCCATTTACAATATTTGAGTGTGTGCTTTCGACAATCAATTTGGGAAAATAAGACTCACGAAATTCTTGCAATTTTAGTATGGTTTGGTCTTGAGGATTTATTAAGTATGGTTCAAGTGTAGTATTATCACAATTTTGATAATAAGTATGAGAATTATCTCCCAAATAATCACATAAAAACTTCATCCTTGATGTTTTTAGGTTGACGTATTCTAACATTGCACTTAATTCTTTCAATTTCTGGTCTCTTAACTCATCAAAAGCTTTAGTATTGAGTTCGGGAGCATTAAATTGATATTCGTATTTCTTTGAGCGACCATAAATGACTTCTTTAATTATCCCTTGTTCAATTAAATCTGCTTTTATAACTCTTACTTGAGTTTGTTTCAGGTTTGCGGCTTTCATTATTTGACGTTCTCCTAATGGTTCTTGTTTAAGCACGTTAATTACTTTACTGTAATTTTTTATGCGTGGACGTCCACCGTCAATAAAAGCTTGTGGAAGTTTTACGTCTTCTTCAATTCCATTTTCGTCTTTTGTTGAATTATAAAATAAAATCAATCTTGTGGGTTTTCCATCTCTTCCGGCTCTTCCAATTTCCTGATAATAATGTATGGGTGAGGCAGGAATTTGTGTATGAACGATAAAGCGAATATCAGATTTGTCTATTCCCATTCCAAGTGCATTTGTTGAAATTACAGCTTTCCATCTGTTATTCATTAATCCGTTTTCAATTTCTTTTCGTGAATCTGAATCAAGCCCTGCATTATATTCAGTAGCATTAATTCCTGAAAATTCGAACCAGCGAGAATATATTTCTGTATTAACTCTTGTTCCTGTATATATAATGCCATTCCCTTCCAGAATATGTAGATTCTCTGCTAACCATAAAAGTTTCTCATCTTCTGAATTAACACATATAACATATAATCTGAAATTTTCTCTTGTTAATTCTCCGCGGATAGTTTGAATGTTTCCAGATATTTGTTTTTCAATATCTTCTTGTACTCGTTTTGTTGCAGTGGCTGTAGTTGCCAATACCGGTAGATTTTGTGGTAAAAGTTTAACAAGATTAATAATCCTTCTAAATGCAGGTCTAAAGTCGTGTCCCCAAACAGAAATAGTATGAGCTTCATCAATAACAATCATCGATAAATTCATTCTTCTGGTAGCTTCAATCCATTCTTGATTTTCCTGTCTTTCCGGGGCTATATAAAGTATTTTCAATTTACCGCTTATTGCTTCCTGTATTGTCAGTGAATTTTCTTCTGGAGTCTGTTCTGAATTTATAAATTTTGCCTTTATTCCTTTACTATTAAGTCCTTTAACCTGGTCTCTCATTAAAGCAATTAAAGGCGAGAAAATAACAGTCAATCCTGGAAATTGAGTTGCAGGAAATTGAAAACAAAGAGATTTTCCATAACCAGTTTTTTCAATTAATAAAACTCTTTTCCCTTTAAACAATAAATCAATGGTTTCCCATTGCTCATCATAAAAATGGTCAAATCCAAAAGTGTTTTTTAATTTTATTTCAGCTTCTTGTCTATTCACGGTTGCTGTTCTCTAATATTGTGGCTAACGCTAAAGTATAAGCGTAGTGCTTCGGAGCAATTCACCTTCTGGCTACCGCAAAGTTCATTAAAATTAACAATGCTCAATTTTAGTCGTTCAACCCGCATTAATATTTAACATTGAGACAATAACAGATGCTCCCAATGGCATATAGCATTGGTTATCTGTTTGCTCTGAGCCTTAAAAGCAATATTTTTCTTACTATAAATATAATGTACACCACATCCAACCCACACAAGTCTACTCAAGTATGAGCATCTTTTTAGAAACCTGTTCTCCTTTGTAGGAAATATTGTAGAAATACATGCCGGACGAAAGTGACATATCGTTTTTGTGGATCATGTATTCGTTGTAGCCCTTGCTGTACTGTGACTGATTTTGATGTGCAAGTCTTCCGTGAATGTCAAAAACCTGTACAGCCACAATACCCTCCTCGGGTAAGTAAAAGGCAATTCTGGTCTCTGTGTCAAACGGATTGGGTTGGTTTTGGAATACCTTAAACAAACCATCTCCATCGGATTCCTGCGTCATAAATCCCAGTTCCAGTTCTGTTGTCTTCATGTCTTTGCCAATATAGGCTTCTGGCGTTACCTTTTTACCCAAAGTGATCATATCAGAAAGATTTCCTGAATCATACACCTTGGCTAACACTGTCATGACTTTTGACGAAGGTACTCTATCAGAACCGTGAGCAAAAGTGATTACAATACCATCATCGGTATAACTGGTGAGAATGTTCGAATGATCCGTATGGTCAAACTGAACATGAGATATAACCAGTCCCTCTCCTATGAGGTGTAATTGATATCCGTACAATTCCTTTGAATGTATTTCAAAAGAAATTTCTGCAATACTGCCTCCGGGAATAAATACATCTTCCGTAACGAGAAATGCTTTATTGGCAGACCTGGTATTGACTACATCTTCGCCTCTGGCATTAAGCACAACCTTGTTGCCCAGGTCACCCATTTTTATACCTATAAAATCTTCGGTCATCATGTTTCTTTCCAATTGAATGATGTCTCTACTTTCAGAGTAATCCTGCAATGCGGTTTCAGGATCCAGTTCCTGAGAGGCATCTATAAATTTCCATGCCCCTGATGGCAGATCATCCCGAAGACCCAAAATTAGTCTTTGCAAAATGGTTATATCCTGAACCGAAATGGTTCGATCATCATTGACATCGGCAGCGATCATTTTATAGGGTGATGTCAAAGGTGTTATACCAAGTATATGCCGTTGTATGTGCAAAATATCCAGAGTAGACAATCCATTCATATAATTGTCTTCTTTATCAGCAGATACAGAATAATTTCCCGAGATTGTATTGCCAGGAAATGCATAGTTACCTGAATGGTCTGTGGGATTGGCATTGAGAAAACCAACATCGATTTTTTCAAGGGTGACCATAGCCTGTGGTATCGCCCTTTTATCCTCAGTGTATATCCTGCCGGCTATCATAGCGGTTTCTTCCACAACACATGCTCCCATGTTGTCTGCAAGGGTGAGTTCTACAAAACAAAAATCTGAATTAAAAGTATTGTCATACACGGTAACCCTCAGCAAAACCGGACTCACGGCTTGATCTGCACAAGTAAATACCTTTCCGGAAGACAGTTTATCCGGTAGCCATTTTTGCACCAATCCCTGACTGTAAAGTGATTTAGCCAATGCTTCATCAGCAATCCTGCCATCTTCGTCAAAGTAATGGATGGTGTCTAAATAGTCCTCATCCGGAGGTATTTCATTAAAGGTGAAATATAGAATGGAATTTTCGCAATTGTCAAAACTTTCTTTATCGAAGTCTTTTGCCCACAGTTCTACCGTTCCGTCACCCATCAATGCGGAAGAAGTACTTATACAATAAGGTGTAGGTGCTTTATCATCTATGATAAAAAATGTCAGTGTACAGGAATTCACATTTCCGCATCCGTCCCAAACCTTCCAGATGGCGGTGTGTGATGTGTTGCCCATAAAGAGAATAGGGACACCATTCTCATCGGTTAAACTTATGGAAGCAATTTCACCCGGTTTCGTTGTTGTTGTGTACACATAAACCTCCCCATCTTCCGTAATGATTGTCAATTCATATCTGATAATCAGATTTGGACAATCCGTTTTGTCATCGGTGAAATTTTGTAGTATAACAGCCCGGCTGCAATTATCCCGAATAGGAAATCTGGGATTTTCGCAAACCAGTAGTTGGGGTGGAACGGTATCGATAACTTTTATAATTTCATGAAATACGTACACACCGGATTCAGATCGTATATCTCCATTTTCGTCGTTATTACAATTCAAAACCGGGATGGATTGACCTTCTCGTAAATTCATCTTATATTCATCATATGTACACCAATCGATGACGGTGTATGTGTTGATGATTTTAGCACACGCATCCGTGGCAAAGTAAAAGGTGTCAGACTCAACAGTCCAGCCTATTATATCACAAGGTCCAGCATCCCAAGTTAATTCTGTAGTTGGAAGAGCATTGCAATCGGTAAACTTCAGTTCATCTTCAGGCCAGTTGATACTGTTACAAGAAAAATCTCCTTTGTATAGTAAGTAAAAAGTCATAGTGCATCTGAAACTGGGGTAATCTTCGATAGCGTATACAACCTCAATATAGCCCCTGTTACATCCTTCGTCGTAGTTCGTGAGATCCCTGCTGATTTCAATCACATCCAAATCCATCTGGCACAACTGAAAATACGCTCTGGGTTTATTATCTGCAATCGCTTTATCTAGATCTTCGTGACAATCTACCACAACGTCATAACATTCAATAACTACATCTTTGGCTTCTACCAAAACCTCTGACCACACCAGGTTGGTATTACCACTTTCATCGGTAACCAATAAATATACTTTGTGTCTTTGGTTGATATCTTCACAGCAAAATGTCACATAGTCGCCAAATACGTCAGAATCATCATCACAGGTGGCCGTATCCCTCCTGATCTTAAGTTCGACATCCCCACATAGATCATAACTGCCATTATCTACACTTTCAGCTTTCATCTTGGCTTTCCCTGTACCGTTTTCATGATCATAAGACAAAGCAATCACAATATTCTGTTTCGAAATAGCAACAGGTCTGACAGAATCCTTCACTTCCACCTGAAAATATTCAGTTTCTGAAATATTACCACAGCAGTCCTCAGCCTGCCAGCCAAAACTGTGAATTCCCGGAGGTATATTGAATGCTGTATATCCTTGTATAGTCACTTGAGGAGGTCCGGATAAATGAAATGAAATATGTTCATCATCGGAACATTCATCCGTTGCAGAAGGTGGTACAAAAGTATGTGTACCTGAGCAATTCCACGGATCTGTATATAGGGTAACGTTTTCAATATCGTCTGTGTCTATAACCGGTGGTACGGTATCTTTAGAAGAGATAACCTGTCCAAAGAATACAAGCCCTTGTTCCGGATTGCACCAATCGATGATGGTCCATGTACGACTGATCTTTACTCCCTGGCTGCATCCAAACGGTTCGCAGGTTTCTAATATGTGGTCTACATATTTTAATACAATATTGCATTCAGAAGGAGGCATTATAGCCAAAATTTCTTCACCTACTATTATGGTCGGGTAAGCATCAGCTATGTTTTCCGTTTCTTCAAATATTTGTTCTGGTGTTACAACTCCACATGAAACTTCAAGATTCGGTGTGGGAGGAATGATATCATTGAGATTTATTGGAAGAATCGTAATGATCAATGTATCTCTGGAAAGATTTCCAAATGCATCCACTGCTGTAATGATCCTTAAAATTCGTCTTGGATTATTCGGTTCACATTCATCTCCGGTTTCAACATCCCGTATATGTGTGGTAAAAGGTGAACAGTCTGTGACTTCGAATAGTCCTTCTAATGCTGCCAGACTAATATCCGCTACACATAATACAGATGTATCTCTTGACTCTATAACCGGGGGCTCCTTGTCGTCAACTAAAATTTCACCCCAACAAGCACTATTGGAGCATGTATTTCTCAATTTATAGGTGATTTTCTGCCCTGCATATTCGCTTCCTATCACATTTGATGGCAAAATATTTCCATCACTGTCCACAAGTTCCATTATTATGCAATCAGGATTAAACATGGACCTGATTAAAATGGATAATTCTACCACCACTTCACAGTTTTCGTCAAACGACAGATTAATTTGCGAAATACAAGAAAGAAATGCATCTTCAGAATGGTCTGATGAGTAGTTAGCTGTTGCAGAATTAGAGTCATAGGCCTGGAGAGATAATGTACTTATCATTACTAAAATCATCACCAGCTTAATGTAGAGTGACCTACATAATACGATTATTTTATTCCCAGCTGCCTTCATGATCGTTCATTTTATAAGCTTTATGCATACCCTTGCCAGAGAGGTATATGCTTTCAGGCTTTTGTTTATTGGATAGTTTACTCCTCAAGAAAGGGGCAGATGGCAAGAAAACGCATACTCTTACTTTAACTTCTTTTAAACTATAACCCAAAACCATAAAAGGATCGGAAATAAGATGAGATACTGAGTAGATCAGGTAATTCAAAAGGTCTTTATTAAAACCTTTTATCAAAGAGACAGTACTACCAGTTACACTATGTAGAGATAGTTGCATAAGTTTTGGTTATAATTAATTCAATCCCGAAGTTGACAAAATGATACCAACCCCATTCATTAAGGTATGCGAAAGATAAGAAAGGATTTACAGTTTTACACCATCCAACCAAATATTTATTTATTATTCATTTGATTTAATCGTAATATAAAAAATTATATTAATGCAAAACATCATATAATAAAATATAATTCTTTTTATATATTTGTTTAAATCATCATGTACATCTTAAACAATTTCAATCTTTTGAATATATAAATTTTAATAAAATATGGTTTTTTTACTTTTCAAAGAACAAATTTAGGATTGATAGTCTCCAATGCATTATCAAAAATAAAATATGCTTTGTGTTATTATCTTTAGAACTTTTAAAGTGGCCACCTTTTTGACCTAAAATAGATGGTCTCAGCAACTCTTTTAGATGAGTTGTAGACTAAAAAACTGGCATTTTTACCTGACTTTAAAACTATATAAGTGGTCTAATCTTAAGGACAGCTAGAATTTTGAGGTAGAAAAATTACTTTTGAGATCTATCAAACTAAAACAATGATTCCGTTTAATAACACCAGGATATCTATTAATATAGCCTTTACAGTTGAAAAGCTTGTTTTACGGCATCGACATAATCAAGTTTTTCCCATGTGAAAGTTTCTACCTGGATCTTTTTTGCATGTCCATTCCCATTTTTAAAAATGACAACTTTTTGCTCAGGCATTCTACCCATATGACCATAAGCAGCAGTTTCTGAATATATGGGTTTCCTCAATTGCAGGCGTTGTTCGATTTGATAGGGTTTCATGGGAAATATTTTTGTAATGATACCTGCAATTTCAGCATCGGAAACCTCCTTATGACAGGTTCCAAAAGTATTGACATATATATTGGTAGGTTCAGCAATTCCAATGGCATAAGAAACCTGAACCAGAACTTCATCACACAACCCGGAGGCGACCAGGTTTTTGGCAATGTGCCTGGTTGCATAGGCTGCAGAACGATCTACTTTACTCGGATCTTTACCCGAAAAAGCCCCTCCTCCATGTGCACCTTTTCCTCCATAAGTATCCACTATGATTTTCCTACCCGTAAGTCCTGTATCTCCATGAGGTCCTCCTATGACAAATTTCCCGGTGGGGTTTATAAAATATTTTATGTCGTCCTTAAACAGATGTTTTAAATTTTCGTATTTTGCAAATACGCGCGGCATCAAAATGCTTTTAATATCGTCTGCAATAACTCTTTGCATTTTTTCTTCTGCCTCTCTTATGCTTTCTTTACTACTACCTGTTGGCAAAATGAATTCATCGTGTTGTGTCGAAACCACAATGGTATCAATCCCCTCAATTTTATGATCATCACTATACTTTAGTGTTACCTGTGATTTGGAATCAGGGCGCAAATAAGTCATCTCTTGATTGGCTTTTCTTATAGTTGCCATTTCTTTAAGTATGCAATGAGCCATATCCACAGCAAGGGGCATATAATTTTCCGTTTCATTGGTAGCATATCCGAACATCATACCCTGATCACCTGCACCTTGATCTTCTTTATTTCCCCTATCTACCCCCCTGTTAATATCACTGGATTGCTCATGTATGGCAGAAAGTACACCACAGGAATTGGCTTCGAACATATATTCAGACCTGGTATAGCCAATATTCCTTATGACATCCCTGGTTATTCGTTGCAGATCCAGATACGTTCCAGAACGGACTTCTCCTGCAAGTACCACCTGACCAGTGGTCACTAAAGTCTCACACGCTACTTTAGATTCTGAGTCAAAAGCCAGAAAATGATCCAGAATTGCGTCCGAAATTTGATCCGCAATTTTATCCGGGTGGCCTTCGGAGACGGATTCTGAAGTGAAATAATAAGGCATATATTTGGCTGTTTATTTGGTTAATAATGGTTCTTTTTCGATAAAACTTGGTACAATATTATTCGTATCGTAATTCAGATCGGGCAAATGTATTAAATCAGTCTCAGGGCACATAAATTATCAAAATATTTGTCACCACTTTCTATTGTCATTTGATTTCACAAGTGAGCATCTTTTGATTTTGTATATAACCTTCCAGCATGTCCCCTATTTTTAAAGGACCCACACCAGCAGGTGTACCAGTGTATATCAAATCTCCAATTTGTAGTTTGAAAAATATGGATATATAGCATATTAGATAATTAAAATCAAACACCAGCTGGCTTGTATTGCCTTTTTGGACCATTTTACCATTCAGGTGTGTTTCAAACGAAATGTTGTGAACATCTCTATCGTCCAGAGAAATAAACTCACTTATAGGTGCTGAATGGTCAAATGCTTTGGCGATTTCCCACGGGTAACCTTTGGTTTTGCACTCATCCTGAAGGTCACGTGCTGTAAGATCAATACCAAATGCTATACCATCATAATAATCTCTGGCAAACTCGGGTTGAATGTGCCTCCCGTTTTTTGATATTTTAAGAACCATTTCTCCTTCGTAATGCAAATTTTGTGTAAACTCCGGATAATAAAATGGTTTATTATCTGTCAGCAATGCGGTAGAAGGTTTCATAAATATCATGGGTTTCTCAGGCACCGGGCCTCCCATTTCTGCAGCGTGATCTACATAGTTTTTGCCTATACAAAATATTTTCATGGCTGTAGTATTTTCTTGTAATAGATCATAATTTGACATTCAGCAATCCCGCCAGGTCTTTTGCTTCTCTGACCGTTTCCTGTGCCCTCATCCTGATGCGTATTGAAGATTCCTTAATCTGTTCCTTGATATTCCTCTTTTCGGAAATGAGTTCTTTCTTTTTCTCCTGGAAAGGAGTCAATAATGCCGACAGCGTTTGCGCCACTTCTTCTTTTAGATCTGCGTATTTGATCGTTCCGCTATTATACTGATCCATAAAATGGTCAAAACCTTCATTATTACCAGATGCTTTGAGTATACTAAATAAATTTTCAACCCCTTCACTCATTGAACCCGGCTCTTGAAACCCCGTATCCGTTACCGCCGATTTGATTTGCTTTCTCATTTTTCCTTCGTCGGCAAATATGTTGATGTAGTGTTTTTCACCGGCTGATTTGCTCATTTTCCTGGTAGGATCTGCCGTTGAACGAATTTTAGGAGTCTCGGTAAACAATGCTTCTGGCAGTACAAAATATTCCTTGCCTACCTGATAATTAAATCTTTGGGCTATGTCTCTTGTGAGTTCGAGATGCTGTTCCTGATCTTTGCCCACAGGTACATAATGAGCACGGTAAATGAGAATATCAGCTGCCTGAAGTACAGGGTAATTGAGGAGTCCGGCTGATATAAAATCCTCTTTCCCCTTTTCCTGTACCTGCATTGATTTATCTTTAAACTGCGTCATTCTCATGAGTTGTCCATAACTGCAAAAACAATTAAAAATCCATGCCAGTTCGACATGCTCAGGGATCAGAGATTGTATAAAAAGATTTTCTGGCTTAATACCCACTGCCAAAAGATTTATACAAAGATCCCATGTGTTATTTCTGAGTTTTCCGGGATCGTAAGGCATGGTCATAGCGTGATAATCCACGATTCCGTAAAAACAATCGTATTCATTCTGAAGCTCGACCCAATTTTGGACAGCACCAAAATAGTTTCCCAAATGCATTTCTCCTGTCGGTTGAATGCAAGAGAGAATGGTTTTCCTTTGGCTCATAAAAGTATTTTGTTAGAAAAGTGGCAAAGATAATTTATTTACAAGAAAGTAACTACTCAGCTATAACTCCGGAGGAGTTAAATATGAATAGCGCCGGGTTTCAACCCGGTGTTATTTGATGAATCAGCTATTGTTTTGGCGGGATTTTTGTCCCCCAAAGTTTTGGGGACAAAAATCATGACAAAACAACTCATTTATACCAGATAGCTGAGTAGTTACAAAAGAAACACTTACCCACTTTATATTGTAACTACTCTGTGACATAAAAATCACTACCTTGTTTTACTTTTGCAATCGGAAAATTAGTATATGACTCATTTTTGGTTTTCAATATTATTCATAGTACTGCTCCCACTTTTAAGAAATGATGCTCTTCATGGGCAGGTGTATCTGCAAGCAGGTTTAAATGCTTCTTCCCAGAGAGCGGAAACCATGGGATTCCACATTGATAGTGACCCAAAACCGGGGTATCATTTTGGTGTATTTGGGTCTGTCAGGGTATATGAAAGGCTTTTTGTACAGCCAGGTGCCTTGTATTCAAGTAAAGGCCTGGCGGGCAGGGACGCTATATCGGCTTTTAATTATTTGGAATTACCACTACACCTGCATTACAGGTTTTCTGAATGGGATGGAGTATATATAGAAGGGGGATTTTACTTTGCTGTACTACTCAGTGCCAAAGCAGAAGGATTTGATGTCAGTGATGATGCTAAATTTGAAGATTTTGGAGGAAACTTTGGTGTTGGATACCATTATGGCACCTTAAGTATAGGTTTAAGAGCCAATATAGGTCTTATCAATATTGCCAGGGTCAGGCAAACTGTTATCGGAGAGGTTTCCAATTTCAATCGTAATGCCATGTTGTATTTTGCGCTCAAAATATTTTAGCAATCCCTTATTAGGCTAATCCATATTTTTGAGTTCCCTCTTTTAGTTGTCATGGAAAGATAGTATAAGCAACCCCATATCTGGCTTACTTTACGGCAATACAACTGATTTCAACATTGACGTATTTGGGTAGATTGCCTACTTCTACCAATTCTCTGGCGGGTGCAGAAGCTTCATCAAAATATTCAGAGTAAACGGCATTGATTCGTCCATACATGCCCATGTCTTTGACAAATACTGAACATTTAACGACATGTTCGAATCCCATCCCAGCGGATCCGAGAATGAGTCCCAGATTTTTCATAACCCGGTGACTTTCATTTTCAATGGAATCAAGTACAAGTTCACCAGAAGATTGATCGATAGCGATTTGCCCGGAAACGTATAATGTCCCATTAATTAATACAGCTTGATTATAAGGCCCTACCGGAGCAGGAGCTTCCGGATGGTGAATAATGGTTTTATCGGACATATGTATAAAATTTAAACAAATTCAAAAAATACAAATAACTGGAGTAATGCGTGTAATATAAGACAAATATCATGAAAGCGCCAAAATACAAGCTTCCCGGGCTTCCCAAAGATGCTTAAAACTTTGTCGGAGTTTCAACTCCTTTTTCCATCTTTTAATATAATCCTTATGCCTTTTTTCTTTGTATTCCACTACATCCTCTGGTTTGATTTTTTCCATAAACAAAAGGTCTGTTTTGATCCTATCAAAATGTGCATCCTCAGAGGTAATATCAAGAAATTTTTCAGAATCAAAAATAACACAATGGGCCTCGGGAATATATTCCAGCTTGCGTTGTAGTAAAATCTGTTGTATTCCCGGAGTGTTGTTTTCTTTCATTCTAAAAAAACACAGATAAAGTTCGATTTGATCCCATCCCTGCTCACTTGAGAGAGTGGAAAGCAGTGCATGCTTCGTACTGCAGGTACCTTTATTCTCATGGATGACTAGTGTGAAATCCTTTTTATCACTGGTCCTTCCATAAGGAATATTGCGGAGATACTCCTGTGCTTTCTGAAAGGTTTCTACCCCCTGATCCAGAAATAATCTGGAAACAGGGCCTTTATCCTCAATTCTTTTTGGTACTGCCATATATAAGAAAAGCTCCACACCAATAAAAAATGGAGGGAGCCTGCTTCATTGTTACTTCTTTTTAAAAGAAAGATTAATTAGTCGAGACCATCTTCTTTGATTACAAGTTGACCTTTGTAATACATATTACCTTCAGACCAAACTGCTCTGTGGTAAATATGAGCCTCTCCGGTCGTTCTGCAGATGGCAAGTTGGGGAGGAGTTGCTTTTTTATGCGTCCTTCTTTTGTGTTTTCTCTGTTTTGAGATTCTACTTTTAGGATGTGCCATTTCTTTATATTTTTAAATTATTATTAATCATTCCAGGTCTAAACCAGCCAGTCCTTCCCATATAGTGGTCGACAGGTTTTCCTGATCTTCATTTTTTATTTTTTCCAATACAGACATATCACATGGTCTTGGATTTTCATCTACACAATCATAGACCTTTATAATGGGTACAGACAATAAAATATATTCATAAATGACTTGAGCTACTGACAGGGTTGAAATATCTGGCTTAATAAATAGCACTTCATCATTACTGTCATCCGGCTCTCCGGGTTTGAGAAGAAGTTGATATTCTTTATTAACTGGTAGCTGTATAGGTGTCAGACATCGGTCACAAAGAACATTACAATACCCTTCCAAACTAAAATTGAGTATACTCACAGAAGGTTTTTTATCCAAACTGAGATATACATTAAATCTACCAGATGTTACCACTTCATTTTCAAAGTGTCGAAAAAAGGAGTCATCTACTTCAAAAGTTAACTCGTGGATTCCATCTTTCAATCCTTTAAATGGAATCGAAAAATGTGATAATGGGTCCATATGAAAAGAACATTTTTTTAAACGGGATGCAAAGTTAGCATTTTCTTTGTGTAAATCAATGAGATGATAAAAATTTTAATAAAGATTTATCCTGGATTGATTTTTATCATTAAATTAAGGGATTGGTATTCCTCTCATCTCTTTGTTATGCCCGTTTTAGCTAAGCATTTTTAAAAATGATATTAAAAAATCACATCATTAAAACGTATATCCCTGTTCCACATTGTTGAAAACAGAGATCTAAAGCAACTAATTATTTAAAAAATATGTCTTATATTCAGCAAAGATCTCTGAAAACTTCTCATGAAAAAATTACATATTCCAATTTGGATATTGACGATTGTCTTTATTTGCAGCTGTCTTACCATACATGGGCAAGACAAAAAGGATATGTTATTTCTGAATGCCGAAACATACAACCCCTCTAAATACAAAGACAAAATTGGAAATATATATTATTTTGAACACTGGGTGATTGGTAATGCTTTTGACATTAGCGGAGAGGCATATGAGAACCTTTTCATGAACTACAACATTTTTGAAAGCCAATGGGAGACACGATGGATGGACAAAATTGTAGCTTTAGATCCTTCCATTTTTTGGTGTATCATTGTAGATAAAGAATTCAATGACCATATGTGGAAGTTTACAGATGACTCATTTGTCTTTATTCGGGGACTGCTTCCAAAGGACGAAAACCGTTTTGCAAAAGTGATTTACAACGGTAAAGATCTCAAATTATATAAAGATATGCAGATCATTGAGTCTTCAGAAAAGTTATTTGATAAAGGTAAAAGTTCTGTCCTCACAAGATTGTATCGTCGAGATAAATATGTACTATTTAAAAAGGGCAAAATCATGGATGCCGGGTACTCTCTTTTTGACATCATCAATAAAATAGGGTATAGAGAAGAAATTTTAAAGTTTGTAGAAGAGAATCAAATGAAATTTTCCGAAGATCATGATTTTACAACACTGATGTATCATATTGAGACTAATTTTAAATTATAAACTTTTTAAAACCAATAAATTTACTAAAGAATGGATGCGGATCAACTGTTTACATTGTGCAATATGTTTGCCATTATAGGATGGATTATCTTACTGCTTTCTCCCTATGTGAAATATGCAATGATAATAGTCCAAAAAGGAATGATTCCGATAGCATTAAGTTTGATATATCTCTATCTTATCCTTACGTATTTTGGCGAGACCGATGGAAATTTTTCTTCGCTGGAAGGAGTAAAATTGCTTTTCACATCTGATCATGCCGTTTTGGCAGGTTGGGTTCATTATCTGGCTTTTGACTTGTGGGTTGGAAGTTGGGAAGTGGGTGATTCCATAAAGAATAAAATACCATTTTGGATTGTAATACCTTGTCTTTTACTTACTTTTATATTCGGCCCGATTGGCCTGCTTACTTACTTATTAATCAGATCAAATATCAACAGAAGAGTTTCTCATGAAAACTTTGATTTTACTGTAAAGTGAAATAAAACTGGTGAATTTTCTATTTCTGGAATGTAAAGAATCAATCTGAGGTATAGAGAAATTTTTTTTACCAACTTTAAGGAATTGTTAGGAAGGTCAATGCATTACTGATTACCAAAGAATTTCCAAACCTTCTGAAAATCAGTCAAGTTTAAGATTTGTAAATAGAAAACTACACACTAATCATTTCTACAGAAATCAATATAGATCCATAAAATATTTGTAATTTTGTCATACTTACCATTCAAAATAACAATGAAAAGGAAATACACATTAGAACAAAGAATTAGGCGGAAAAGAAATTTCCTGATCCATTTTACAATAGTTATTGCATTGGGGTTATTTTTCGCAGGTATTAACCTTGCATCTTACCATCCTGGAGACGGATTCTGGTTCATCTACCCCATACTCCCTCTCGGTCTGGCTTTGGCTTTCCATTTTGTGTTTTCGGTCGGTAAAGATTATCTTGAAGTGGTAGCTGCTCGCTGGGAAGAGAAGGAAAGTGGCGAGAAACTATTGGATGAAGATGACGATGATTATTACGACGATGAATACGATGAGCGTTTAGATGACGATGATGAAAATCTGGATCTCGACGACTACCCGCTTACAGAAAGGTCAAAGCATTTTCGGTACAGAGATGATGATCAAAGCTAAAGGCAGCTTCAACCTCTTATTAGCTCGTAGTTGGTAGCTCGTAGCTCATAGTTGGTAGCTCGTAGCAAAAAAAGCAGTTAGCCTTTAGCAGTTAGCCTTTAGCAGTTGGCATTGGCAGTTCGCTATTCGCAGTTCGCTATTCGCTTTTTGCAATTCGTAATCGCTATAAACTTTAAACTTTTACTTTAAACATAAATGACTTTCAGACCTTCTGACTTTCGACTTTCAGACTTTCAGACCTGCCGAAGGCGAAATCCTTAGCACATATTAGCTCGTAGTTCGTAGCTCGTAGTTCGTAGCTCGTAGCTGGTAGCTCGTAGCAGGAAATTTGGAATTAAGGAATTGAGGAATTGGGAGATTTAGCTGGTAGTGACAATATAGGCAAACTATCCCTTCATAATAAAATAACGCGCGCAGCGCAAATGACAATAAATGACGGCGTAGCCAAATGACGCGAATCAAATGACATCTCACCTCCTCAACCTCAACCTTCCAACCTCAACCTTCCAACCTCAGACCTTCAGACTTTCGACCTTCAGACCTTCAGACCTGCCGAAGGCGAAATCCCCTTTCTCAACTTTCAGACTTTCAGACTTTCGACTTTCAGACATGAATAGCTCGTAGCTCGCAGTTGGTAGCTCATAGTAGGCAATCGAAACCTTAATAACAAAATAACGCATATAGTCAAACGATGGCATTGCCAAATAACGCGCGTGGCGCAAATGACAATAAATGACGGCGTAGCCAAATGACGCGAACCCAATGACGGCGTAGCCAAATGACTAACCCCTAGGCCGAAGACAAAAATCTTAACCTCATATTAGCTCGTAGCTGGTATCAAATGGTTTTTGTTTTTGTTTTGGTTTTGTTTAATTTTCGACTTTCAGACCTTCGACTTTTGACTTTCAGACCTTCAGACCTGCCGAAGGCGAAAACCTCAACTTCTCAACTCCTCAACTGCCGAAGGCTCTCAACCTGCCGAAGGCGAAAACCTTAACCTTAACCTTAACCTTAGCCTTAACCTTAGCCTTAATCAAGTTCAGGTTGTTTTTTAATGTATTCTATGTATTATTTCTTATATATTGATGTATCAATTGAATACCTGATAGTGTGAGGTGAGGATCTATTTCGTCGAAATGACTCTCAAGGGGCTCAAGTATAGTGCTCAATCCACCTGTCCCAACCAATCGGTAATGTTGGCCTGCTTCATTTTTGATTCTTTTTGTTATTTCCTTAACCAGCCCAATATAACCAAATAATACCCCAGCCTGAATAGCATGTACCGTATTCTTGCCGATAGAAGACTCAGGCATTTTCAAAGGAACTTCAGGCAATCTGGATGTAGATGCCGATAGAGCCTTAATCGAGGTTTTTAATCCCGGTGCAATGGTCACACCCACCACTCCTTTCTTTGCAGAAACTACTGTGAAAGTGAGTGCCGTACCAAAATCAACAACAATGCTGTCTCCCATTTCTTTTTTATATATGGTATACGCATTGGCTACCAGGTCTGAACCAATCTCATAAGGCCTTGGCACAGGCATATCCAAACCTTTTATCACTTCCGGGTTTATTACAAAAGGACTTTTACCGAAGTAAAATACCACAGCTTCTACGATGTTATCTGTAATTTCAATGACAACACTACTGATGCATATATCTGTTATCCTTTCAGGTCTTAAGCCCATCTCGAGCAAGATGCTTGAGAAATAGTTTTGAAAATAAAATACAGGCTGGTTTTTATCGGTCTTGATCCTATTTGTGTATATGCAGTTTCCATCCTGGTAGATAGCTGATACAATATTAGAATTACCTATATCCAGAATCATTTGCATGGTGCAATATAGGCTAAAAAAACAAAAATAAATGACTTAAACCCATATTCTGAATGATGCAAAGGTGGTGAGCTGTGAACAGTGAACAGTGAACAGTGAACTGTGATCAGTAGGCAGTGGGCAGTGGGCAGTGAGCAGTGAGCAGTGAACAGTGAACAGTGAGAAGTGAACAGTGGGGAGTGAACAGTAGGCAGTAGGCAGTAGGCAGTGAAGAGTGGGCAGTAGGCAGTGAACAGTAAGCAGTGAACAGTGAGCAGTGGGCAGTGAGCAGTAGGCAGTAGACAGTGAACAGTGAACTGTGATCAGTAGGCAGTGAGCAGGAAGCAGTGGGCAGTGAGCTGTGAACAGTGAACAGTAGGCAGTAGGCAGTGAGCAGTGAACAGTGAGAAGTGAACAGTGGGGAGTGAACAGTAGGCAGTGAACAGTGAGCAGTGAACAGTGAGCAGTGGGCAGTGAGCAGTAGGCAGTGAGCAGAGGGCTGTTCGGCTAAAGTATACTCAACTTCAAACTAGAGCTCAATTCAAAATCTTTATTCGTAAATGAAAATAAGAAAAACAAACTTTAGCTCGACACAGAGACCAACTGATTTACAGGAGATTGAGATCGTTCCAGAATCATATCTGCTACTGTCTGAATCCATTTAGGATGCACATTCAGACTTTCAACGAGATCGAGTTTTTCACCACCTTCATGTAAAAATTCTTCTTTATATTCAAAACCAATTTCAATGGTAGTTTCAAGACAGTCCGCCACGAAAGCTGGAGAGAAAACCAATAGTTTTTTATCTCCCAACTCTAACCTTTGCTTTATTACCTGACTTGTATACGGTTTTGACCAGGATTCAGGACCTAACCGGGATTGAAAGCAAACGGTATATTTTTCTTTTCGAATGCCGAGTAATTCAGCGATGGCCTCTGATGTTCTATGTCCCTGGGCTGAGTAACAATAGGCATTTTCTCTACACGAAATTTTACAGCAATCTTTTACTTTCAAACAATGAACTCCACTTTGATCTCCATTTTTTAGTTGCCTCTCTGGAAGGCCGTGATAACTGAATAATATATGATCATATTCTTCAAGATTGTATTTGCTGGCATTTTCTGCAAACACTTCTATCATACCCGCACGTGTAGGATAAGAGTTGATCAGTTTAAGTTCAGGAATCCAGGTCTTACCTCTCAATAATCGCATAACCTCATCATGGACACTGCCCGTAGTCGCTGATGCATAATGGGGAAATAAAGGAAATACAATAATCTCATCTACCAGCTTATCCATCAACTTATTCAAAGCTGATTCTATGGAAGGGCTTTGGTATCTCATGGCCAATTCTACCTCATAACTTTCAGGTAGCAATTTTCTTACTTTTTGAACAAGGTTTTCGCCGTAAAATTTGATTGGACTGCCTTCTGGTGTCCATAACTTTTTGTATAGTTTTGAAGAACTACCTGATCTGATGGGCACTATAATTCCTCTGACCAACAAAGTTCTTAAGAGCCATGGATAATCGATCACCCTTGGATCCATAAGAAACTGGCTCAAATATCGATATACATCCGATCTTTCAGGACTTTCAGGTGTTCCCAGATTGACAATGAGTACACCGGTTTTTTTTTGCAACATGAATCTGTACTTGTTTGTATAAACTGTGTTAAAATAACATTACGAATGGATTTTACAGCAATTCAGCGTAAAAACATAATATATTAAAAAAGAGCAAATTATAAACCACTGATAAGAAATACTTTACAGATAA
This sequence comes from Saprospiraceae bacterium, assembly GCA_041749255.1. GTDB lineage: Bacteria > Bacteroidota > Bacteroidia > Chitinophagales > Saprospiraceae > JABDLO01. The sequence goes on along the minus strand of JBGTBR010000011.1, from coordinate 61 downwards.
TTTATATATTTGCTCAAAAAAAAAGCATGAGCAAAGTTAAAAAAAGAACAGGAATAATTTT